>DBDG01000015.1:0-74579 GCA_002293475.1 Lachnospiraceae bacterium UBA938 | reverse complement strand
CTCATCGGCTCCGGGCAATCTGACGATGACCGCTTAAGCCAGTCATCTGACGGCCATCTATTCATCGTGATAACAGAAAATAACTGTATATTACTATAGGCTAATCAGGTATTTACTGGTTCTCGCTGAGGTAGACCTGTACCCGGTTATCAATAATTTCCGCAACTTCTGCAGCCGTCTTCTGGCCGGCAAAGTAACCGTCGATCTCTTCAGAGATAATAGTAAATATATATTCATTGCCGTCGGGGAGAGTGTCTGCCCGTTCCAACAAATCCTTGAACTGACTGATATGTTCTTCCGTTGCCGGTTCCATCTCAACTCCAAAGACATATTTGGGCACTTCGATCTGATTTCCATTTCCGTCGTCAGCATATTGCGTTGCCATGGCCTTCTCACACAGAAGATCCACGGCACTATTCTTGACCGGGAACGTGTAAGGAATCATACCATTCTCTGCATCCTGAGCTTCATCCGACAACAAAAACGATAAATATTCCCACACCCCGTCTTTGACCTTCGAGTCGGCATTCATCCCCAGTCCCAAGCCTGTCGAAACGATAATCCCGTTTCCTTCATCGGTCGGATAGCCGATATATGTTATCGGTCCGTTATAGTAACTCTCCATCCTCTGCACCGACTCTACATCAAAAACATATTCTATACTCAGTAGATATTCCGTGCCTTCTTCCAGATCTTCCGGTGCCTTGAAGGTTGCGGCAAATTCCAATAACTTAATAAAATCATCATCCTGAAAATAACTTTCCCCGGTCTCATAATTCACAAAACGTTCTAAATTACGGCTGGTTAACCGTATCATGGCCGCTCTGCCGTCTCCGGCGAAAAGCTGGGCATCCGGGTGTTGTTCTGCAAAAGCAATCATTTCCTCAATATTCCACCGTTCGATATCACCAAGGATTTCGGCGCTACCGACTAGGGTTTCAATCATAAAGCCATTAGCTAATCCATAAAGTTTTTGATCCTCTTCATAAATGGTCATGATATTATTCAAGTAGTCATCCAGATTAAAACTGTCATCCTCTTCCATGAACGGGTAAAGATCCTCTAGAACGCCCTTACGAATCAGATTCTTATAATCGCCTATCGACACCTGGACAATATCAGGTCTTTCATCGCCCAGCAAAGAAGCATTAAACCGTAACATTGCCGCTTCGTATTCAGAGAAATCAGTCGGGGTAAAGTCTTCTACAACGATCCGATATCTGGGATTGCTTTTATTAAATTCAACAATGGGTTTATATGCTAACGGCATAATATTATAGGCATTGAATCTTATGATTTCTCTTTCCGGCAGTTCGGCGGCGGTTGTCGCATTAAAGCGAACCATCTCGGTAGCGGTCACATCACCGTAATTGTTAAGGGCTTGGTTGACTGCCCAAAAAGACTGATCGCCGATGATACCAAACAAACTGACCGTACCGGCCAAAAAGTCACTTTCGATGTAATCAAATACTTTACTGCATTCTCCGGTGGCACTGTCGTACTCATAGATACCGACGCCGTTATTAACTAAGATGCCGGTAGAACCGCCGGGAGCAAAAGTAAACGTACTATTGTTAAGTATTCCTTTCAAGGCAGCCATCGTACCCGGCGAACCGTTGGCAAAATCATCCTTACTCAAGACGGTGATTTCGGTACCGTAGCCATAGACATACAGATTGTCACCCGCATAAAACATACTGTTCGCCATCTGCGCGGATTCAACCTTGCCCTTCACCGCACCCGCTTGATCTAAAAGCAGAATGATTGTCGAATACATCTCGGTTTCGGCCGCTATGTATAGATTACCCTGGCCGTCGCCGCTCATCCGGCTGATTGAAATACCACCAGCCTCTTTTACCGCCGCCGTAATGTCCGTTTCCTTGACTTTCTCACCATCAGGTGTCACTTCATATAAAACATGACTATTTCCAGCCTCGTCCACTTTTTCCATAAGGACAACCAGATTTCCCTGTTGATAAACCATAGCGGTGACAGTCTCTCCGGCATCCACATCAAACATAGAAACCTGTTCCTGACTGCCATCGGCGATATCGGTCTTATTCATGATGATTTTAGCGGCTGTCATTGAGGCCGTATCTTCTCTGACCAAGCTATAAAGAATGCCGTCATTTTCTAACGCAACCGGCATCCCGCTGTTTCCTAAACCCATATCTTGATATTCCGCCACATAAACTATACGGTCAGGATCATCGGTAGTGGTCGGCACATCACCGCGGCCACATGAAACAACAAACAATAAGCCAAAAACAAGTACCGCTGTTAAAAACATTTTACTACTTTTCCGTAAACCCTTTCGCTTCACGTCATAAATCTTTTGGTTTGTACTTTTGTGTCTTCCCTTGACTACATTAACCATTACATCCTCCTCATAAAACTGTTTTTTCTGTTGCTGAACCGTTCCATTCCCATGGGAACGTTTCCATGGCAATCTTCGTAGTAAATTTATATATTTATTGTGCTATTACTAATGATTCCCTTATCTCATGTTAACATATCTCTTTTCCATATGTCAATTATAATAATTATCATTACCAAAACCATCATTATGTTATCATAATAATTCTATATACTACACACCATACTCAACGGCATAGTGAGGAATAGACCGTAAATGTTACAATATCGGAGTGCTGATAAGGCAGACCTTTAATCTGGATTGAATTTCCAACATAACATGTAACAGAGCAGATAAACTATTATCATAACCATACTTTGACAGTCATCAACCGTCATCATTTCTTATTTTTTATTTTCTTCCAATGATTTCTTAAAGCTATTCCACCGTATATTTACCCTATCCTTGCGCATAATACCTTAAGAACCGTTGCTTACGGTTCCTGGCTATAAAGCGTTTTAAATAAGTTTAAAAGGAGTGAAATTATGAAAACTTGGAAAAAACTGATTTCGGTTTCCTTTGTGTTGACTATGCTCTGTATGTTCTCTGCCTGCGGGCGTAACGGAACTACAGACAATGTAGACGGAACTGTGAACGGGACTACCGATATGGATGAAACGTCCACCGACAGGAATAGGAATGATACGGCCATTGACCAGACCACCGATAATAATGGGGTAAATAACACCACCGATAACGTAAACGACATGAATGACGCGAACAACGTGAATGACGTAAATAACGACGGCTCTATATTAGAAGATGCCGGTAACGCAGTCGGCGACGTAGTCGAAGACGTAACTGACGGAGTGGAAAATGTAACCCGTGACGTGGTAGGCGGAAATGACAGCAACAGCGAAGATACCGTAAACAATGATACGGTAAATGACACTAATGACAATGTAAACAATACTACCGGAACCCGTTACAATGCAACACGTAACTATGGAACAAGATATTAACCGGTAAAACTTGTCACAGTTAGCTCTTTCTCCTGTTAAGAATTATATCGGGACAGCACTCCTTGGGGGTGCTGTCTACATAAGTTATAACAACACAAACAATCCCATCACACATTAATCACATGTGACATATTATACATCCCGGCCGGTTTTCCCGCTAGGTATTTGGCGGCCTGAACCGCCCCTTTTCCAAATACCGCCTTGGAATAGGCCGCATGGGAAAAGGTAATCACCTCATCCGTCCCGGCAAAAATGACATCATGTTCGCCCACGATGGTTCCGCCGCGGATAGCCGAAAAACCGATTTCTTTCTTATCACGTTTTTCGCTACGCTCGCTTCTGTCGTAGACATAGGAGTATTCCCCGTTAAGCTCATCATTAATGGCATCCCCCAAAGCCAACGCCGTTCCGCTGGGCGCGTCAAGCTTAAGGTTATGATGTTTCTCGGTTATTTCAATGTCAAAGCCCGCCGGTGCCAGCACCGCGGCCGCTTCTCGGATCATCCTCAACAGCAGGTTGACACCCAGCGACATATTGGCTGATTTTAAGATAGCTGTTCGTTCGGCAGCCTTTTCCACCTGGCATAATTGTTCCTGAGACAACCCGGTTGTACAGAGAACACAGGGGATCTTCCGGCCGGCACAATAATCCAACAGCCTGTCAACAGCGGCGGCTACGCTGAAATCAATAATAACGTCAGCCTTCACGTCACAAGCCATAATATCTGAAAAAACGGGAAAGGGGTTTTTCCCTTCGTCAAAGGCATCCACCCCGGCCACGACTTCCGCTTCCTGATCACCCGCAATTATATCGGCAATGATATGACCCATTTTCCCGTTACATCCGTGCATAATTACTTTTATCATTAATGTTGTCTCCTTGTCCTATAAAATACCGTATTCTTTCATGGCTTTTTCCAGTCGGGGAACGTTGACGGCTTCCATCTCGGTCAACGGGCGCCGCAAGGTACCGACCGCCATGCCCATCAGGTTCAGAGCCTTTTTGACCGGAATAGGGTTCACTTCGCAGAACAGGGCACCGCAAAGCGGGATAGCGGCCAGCTGCAGCTGACTGCTTTCGGTAACCGCGCCGCCCAAATAACTGGCACAGATATCGTGTGTCTGCTGCGGCGCGATGTTGGACAGCACGGAAATCACCCCTTTTCCGCCTAATGAGAGCAGGGGGACAATCTGATCGTCATTCCCGGAATATAGATCCACCTGGCCGTCGGCCAGCTGCATCAGCTTGGCGATCTGCGAAATATCCCCGCTGGCTTCCTTTACCCCTACGATATTAGGTACTTCCGTACACAGCCTGACGATGGTCCCCGGCTGAATGTTGCAGCCGGTGCGGCTTGGCACGTTATATAAGATCACTGGTATCTTTACGGCATCGGCTATTGCTTTGAAATGTTCAAACAAGCCGTTTTGCGTGGCTTTATTGTAATAAGGCGATACGACCAGCAAGGCATCGGCACCGGCTTTCTCCGCTTCCACGGAAAGGTAGACCGCCGTGTCGGTACAGTTGGAGCCGGTTCCCGCCACTACGGGTATCCGGCCGGCCGTTTTTTCCACACAGAACCGGATCACTCCGATATGCTCTTCGTGGGTCAGGGTAGACGCTTCGCCTGTTGTTCCGCAGGCAATAATCGCATCAGTCCCGCCCTTAATCTGGAACTCAATCAGTTCCGCCAGTTTGTCGTAATTCACTGCATTGTTTTCATTAAACGGTGTCACAAGCGCAACACCTGCGCCGGTAAATACTGCCATTTTTCTCCTCCAGTCTGGGACATATGTTAGGGTGCCCGGGATAAGGCCGTGCCCGCTTTCCTTATGATAGATCATGAGATTATAAATTATAAGGAACAAAAATGCCGGCATGCGGCCGGCTACTGAGCATAAACAAATATCTATCTGTTATACTTCCGATAGCGCCCCATCAATTTCTTGATGACAGTCATGCAATTCTTCACTGCATGCCCAAGGTCCGATTTACAGAAGATCAGATCCTTTCGGCGTTTTTCCCTTTCACTCTTCTTCAACTGTGCCTGTCACATCGGAAAAATTACTGATGAAAAACGCAACCTCTATCCCTGTTTTTAATTAAGTCAATCATAGCACTGCCAGATGTCGTTGTCAATGAATTGTTAGCGCCGCTTTGAGATTTTTTAAGCAAAATTCATTGAAAAGGGAAATGGCTTCTGTCATCAGGCCGATTGACTTAAATAGACAATATGAAATCGTCGGCTTATAGACATTTAATTCAAGCTGTCCCGCTTGCGCCGCCATGCTGACTGCCAAATCATAACCACATACCAAAAATGACACATGATTAATCAGCTCAGCCATGACGGGATTAACCTTCTCAGGCATAAATGACGAACCTATTTGCCGGGCCGGAATCAGCAGTTCGCCGATTCCATACTGGGCATCGGAACCTAATAGTCTTAAATCAGAAGCTATTTTAGAAAGATTCAGGATACATACCTTCAATGCCGACAATAATGAGGTGTAGTCATCAACATTTTGAATACCGTCAGCCAGATTGGCACAGGCTTCTACCTTAATGCCGCTGATCTGCTGTAAGTGGCTGATCACGGCTTTGCGATAGGAAGGTGACGTGTTCAGTCCGGTTCCGACGATGGTGCCTCCTAGCGGCACTTTCCCGATAGCATTTTTTACTTGCTTGATCCGTTCGTAATCACGGTCGAGCACCGCTGCATATGCATCAAAACTCTGGCCAAAACTGATGGGCACCGCCATGTTTAAATGGGTTCTTCCCATCTTTACCGCCGATTCCAATTCCTTCGACTTGACATGTAATGTTTCAATTGCATCGGCCAAAGCTTTTAATAAGGGCTCCAGCTTGAGAATTAGTGCCAGATTTAAAGCCGTGGGCAGAACGTCATTAGTCGACTGTGACATATTTACATGGGCAAGCGGATCAATAATGTCGTAATTACTTTTTTCGTATCCCAAGGCTTCCAGCGACAGATTGGCGATAACTTCATTGGCGTTCATATTAAACGAGGTTCCGGCACCGCCCTGGATCGGGTTTACGATGAATTGACCGTTGAAACCGCCGGCGGCTATTTTATTGCAGGCATCGGCTATGGCACCGGCGGTATCCGCTTCAATCTTGTTGCCGTCCTGGTTGGCTAGGACACATGCTTTTTTTACCCAGGCCATGGTTTTTATTAAGACGCCGTCCGGTTTTTCATCGCTAACGCAAAAATTTTCATAAGCTCTGACAGTATGTATTCCATAATAGGCTTCCGCCGGTATTGGCATTTCTCCGAGCAGATCTTTTTCAATTCGAAATTTATCCATGTCTGTACCCCCTGTCTCTACCCCATGTCCGCTATTGATTCAGCTTCTTAAACGGACTCATAATCAATAGTTGAAAGCTGTCTTGTCGGTTAACCGATCCCACTTTTTATCTCTGAGCATCAAGATGGCAAAAATCAAATACGGCAGCTGAACCAATATCATCCCGGCCGCCATCCAGAGTGAACCGTCCTGATTGGCTTCTGCGGCTTGTGACGAGGAAAAGATTTCCCAGATTGAAACACCTAGGTCTTCCATGAAGTGAATGACTACACAGACCCAGATATTATTAGTTCTGAGGAAAACCGCACTTAAGTAGACCCCGGCCATAAAGGTAAAAATCACCTGCGCCGCCGTCAGGACAACCGTATCCGGCATCAGGACCAAATTAATCAGATGCCGGAGCCCGAAGATAATATTACTGATTACAACAGCTAAGAAAATGACATTTTTCTTATGTTTCCACACGGATAACATGGTATTCAGCAAGATTCCTCTGAATATAACCTCTTCACTGACGGCAATGGCTAGGTTCATCCATATGCATCCGATAATAAGCCCCAGCCCGGGATTAAGGTCAACCACACCGCCGCTGACAAAAAAAGCCCCGACCGACCCAAGAACCCCCAGCAGGCCAAAAGTAAACAGGTTCTTAAAAAAACGGGGATTACGGAAGCTAAATACCTTTTTTTGCCATAACACATACATAAAAACCAAGGCCAAGACCGCGCTCACCGTATACTTTATCGCATTATACCACATCATTCCCAATGGAATAAGCAGGGGATACAGGATGCCCCAAGCGACCGGCATCGTGACGATGACCAGCAGCACACTGAAAACAACCACATTTTTTGTCGCAAAATTGTCGATTCCCTTATTCATATGTCTACTCTCCTCTTCATAATTTATTATGTATTCAAATATGTTTCGATCATTTTCCACATTAACTCAGCGGAATTAAAATTCTGCGGTAAAATATCCATTGGCTTGATGGTAATCTCAAATGATTCATTTATTTCCGAGATAATCGACAGTAAATCAAAAGAATTCAGGATTCCCTGATCAATAAGCCCTGTTTCCCGTTCAAAATCGATATCAGAGCGGGCGTCTGACAAAATTTCATAAAGCCGGCTGTTTATCATATTACATCTCCCTTCATTCCACTGTTTATTTGATATGTATCAATAAAATCCCGCTTCAGCAATAAGCCCTTTTCAGTGCTATATAGCAATACTGCCGGCATTTTTCTGGATAAAAACAAATAAATACCTTCTGTCACGGAATAGGCTCCGATATTATGAAAGGCAAGGATATCCCCTGTCTTCAGTTCGGCAAGGCAAACATTTCTCACAATCACATCTGCTGCCGTACATAACGAGCCACAGATGGTAACTGCCTTGTCGTCCGCAACTGCTTTACTCGATAGTACGGATATAAGCGGGACTTTCATACTCATAATCTGACCGGTATAGACAATATGATTTATTCCTCCGTCAATGATGGCATAGTCCGTATCTTCCGTAGTCTTGACATCTACCACTTTGGACAGATAGGTTCCGGCTGCTGACGCAAGGTAACGGCCCAGCTCCAAAAAGATTTCCCAGTCCTTGCTCAGTTCATTTACTTGTTCTATAAAAAAGGGCAGGTCGTGATGAAGCATATCAATATGTTCATCCTTAAAATATTCTACCGGCAAGCCCGGCCCATATTCCAATCGCCGCATATGTAAATCAAATCGCCGGTTCAGCTCTTTGGTAAGCGTAGCTAAACGGCTGAGCTCCTCTTGAATGATCTTTATCCGGCAGTGCTGGGTTCCAGTATAATATTGCAGGCCAATGAAGGTCAGATGATCGTAACGCTTCTTCCTCGCCAGGATCTTAATCATTGCTTTTTCATCTAGGCCAAACTGGTTTCCGCAAGAAAGCCGCATTATAACCGATATCACTACTTTTTCTTGGCTGGCCGTAGCCTGTAAGGTTTCGGCCTGCTGAATAGATTCACAGGTATATTCCCTCACGCCGGCCCGTATCGCCTCAAGCACCTCGTCATGCTGCTTATTAACGCCGGAATAAATAATCTGTTCTGCCCGGACCTTCAATTGTTTGCAGATTGCCAGCTCACCAGGCGAGCATACCTCCAGCGGCAACGGGATCTTACTTAATCTTTCCGCCAGAAACGCATTGGCCTTCATAGCGTAGCAGATTGTAACATTACTTGCAAGATGCTTTTTGAGCTCAGCCACCCTATTTTCCGCTTCGTCCAGATCAAACACATAAGCCGGCGTTCCATATTCTTGGGCAACCTGCCGATATTTATCTTGTGGTATCATGTCATCACCCCCTCATCTGACATAAGATTCGTAGATAGAAATCAATTGTCTGCGGTCGGTTTTTCCTCTTTCTGTAACCGGAAGCTGCTTTAATTCAATACATTTATTCGGTATCATATAGGGCGGTACCTGCTTTTTTAAGAACTGGATGATTTTTCTTGACTCAATATTGCCTTCATAGAAAGCAATAATTCTCTCCTTTTCTTCAATATAAATGCAACTTGCTCTTTTCACTTCCTCAATAATCATTATTTGGGCGGCTATTTCATCCAGTTCTATCCGATGTCCCATATGCTTAATCTGAAAGTCTTTACGGGAAATAAAATAAAGCTGTTTATCTTGGCCATATTGGGCAAAATCTCCGGTCCGGTACATAATCTCGCGATAAAAACCGTTATGCGGATTTTGGATAAACACTTCCCGGGTCAGCTCCGGTTCGCCATAATAGCCGAGGGCAAGCGATGCGCTCGACACCCATATCTCGCCCGTGACGTCCGGTTCCGTTATTATATTCTGACCTTTGTCCAAAAGCAGTACCCTGACATTGGGAAATGCGCGTCCGATGGGAATCCGCTCATCTTTCTCAAGGTTTTTCTTTATGATATGGTAGGTACAGTTACAGGTGATTTCAGTTGGCCCATACAAGTTAACCGTCATTGCCTGCGGAAGATGGCTTTTCCAGTAATTAAGGTGCCAGCCTGGCATTATCTCGCCGCTAAACAATATCTTGCTGAGCTCAGGGACCCGATAGTCAAAGCCATCCATTCCCGATACAATACACATAGCCGAAACCGCCCAGATAATTGTTGTAATATGATTATTGCACAAAAAATCAAGTAGTTTTACCGGCTGCAAGAAATAATCCGACGGTATGATATACATGGTTGCTCCGGTCTTCAGGAACGAATAGATGTCCTTAACGGAAATATCAAAATCATAGGGCGCCTGATTGCCAATGACATCATGCTTGGTAATATGAAACAGGTCGGTGAATTGATCAATGAAATTAATTACCGCGCGATGGCTGACGACCACCCCTTTGGGTTTCCCGGTGGAACCGGATGTAAACATGGTGTAAAGCGGATCAAGGTCAATGGACCTGCTGCGGATCTGCTCTAAAAGGGGACTATCTTCCGCCGCTTCCCCTAGGGCGTCCACGGCGACTACATCTATATCAGCGTCACAGTTCTCCGCCAAAAGCTCCCGGTGCTCATCCTTGGCAATCACCGTATGACAATTCGCCGCCGTCAGGATCTGGGTGATTCTCTTGATCGGATGCTTGACATTGAGCGGAACATAAAATCCGCCGGCATATACAATGCCTAAAAAACAGGCTATCGCATCACAGCCTTTGTCCAGATACACCCCGACGGCCTCCCCGGGTTTTATTACGGCAGCCATATGTAAACCGATATTGCGGGCTTTTTGCCATAATTCATGGAAGGTCCAGCTTTGTTCCAGATCAACTAGGGCGGTCTTATTACCATACTTTCGCTTTGCTGTTTCCAGATATTCAAGGACATTGTTCATGTTGTGATTCTCCTGCTGTGTAGTTTAAAATCTCGGCTTTGATATCGGATATATATCTTTCATATAAGGTGTCCATATAATAATGATCCGCGTCATAAACGTAGAACTTGACCGGAGCGGCGGCAAAAACGCCCCACCGCTTCATCATTTCCGGTGAATAGAGTTGCTCATCTAACCCATATTGCACACATACATGACAGTCTAACTTGGCCTCTGAGCAGTCGCATTTATACTCATTGCAAATCTTTGAATCACGCTTGACCGGCTCAATTACCATTTCTTTTACATAATTGAAAATCTTCTCATCCAGCAGTTCGCTTTCGATTACACCGGTATGATTAAGATGCCGAAGCAACTGCCGGCTATCCATATCGGCAAGGCCGTCATCCTGAATCCGGTCCGGAGCGCCCTGACCGGACAGAAACAACCCGTCCGGTGTGACGGTCTCTCCCTTTTTCCGGATCTTAAGATATAATTCATATGCTATAATAGCACCGATACAATGGCCGCCAAGATAGTAAATTTCATTCTCCTTGACCCTTTCCTTCACAATACCGTATATATCCTCACAAGCTTCCGCAACCGATGAATATAAAGGTTCATTTCTTCTGCCCCCATGACCTGCATAATCTATCAATATCAGTTCCAGTTCCGGCTGAAAGTATTCTTTCCATGCATTATAGGTAATGGATGAAGCACCGGCATAGGGAAAATAAAAAAACTTATATGGTTTCATAAAATATCCTTTCTTCATGCTTCCTTTCTGACGGCTGAATAATAAAGTGATACGCATTTACGGATTATTTCACCCTCGGTCGGATGCGGAAAGATGTAGTCTGCGATATCACGGCAAGATATTTTTTCGGCCATCATGACTTGGATAATGGTAATAATTTCTGAGGCCTGCATGCAGAAAACACAAGCGCCGATGATTACTTCATCCGCCCCGATCAATAATTTTATACTGCCATAACGGTACATCTCCCCATGGGTGGCAACAAACCGTCCGCTATAATTCATGGAACAGCGGACTGCTTCAAAAGCCAAGCCCTTTTGAACCGCCGAGTCTTCGCTTTCCCCTGTCTGGGCATATTCCGGCCTAAGATAAATAACCTGCGGTACCGGCATGACTTTTGCCGGGATAGCGCCGGAGCGTATCCAGTCTATAACTGTCTTGGCTTGGGAAATGGCACTATGGGCTAACAGCGACTTACCGTTCACATCCCCGATGGCATAGATATTGGGTTGATTTGTTTCATATTGCTGATCGGTAATAATAAAACCTTGCTGATCCATCTTTAACAATCCTTCGGCAAGGCGGCTTACCGGCTTTCGTCCTGTACATAAGTAAACCATGTCACATTCGACAGCATATTCCTCTTTTCCGGTCGTGTAAAAAACGCTGCCCTCACATACAGCCGTGACATTGGCTTGAACCACAAATCGGATACCCCGCCGGCTCAATAGATTTTTGATTTCCTGCCGATATTCCCGGTCAACCGATGACAAGATTTCATCTGCCATTTCCACGACAGTCACATCGGTACCAAAGCCGGCAAAGGCATAAGCCATCTCAATCCCTGCAATACCGCCGCCGATAATTACCATGCTTTCAGGCAGCTGCTGTATTTCAAAAAGCGTCCGGCTGGTCATGACAAAGCCGTTATCTATTTCCTCCTCTATATCTGCCAGCGCGGGCAGCCGGGTTTCGGTGCCCGTCGCGATGATTATATGTCCGGCATAGTATAATTTATCTTTGACAAAAACCGCGATCCCGTCGTCCAAAACCTTAACGGTGGCGGCCTCTTCCCATAAAATATCCACCCCGGCCGCTAAAAGACTTTTGTGGACCCCTTCGCTCATCTTTGCAATTACCTGCCGCTGTTTCCGGGCTATCCGGCCAAAATCAGGATTGACCTCTCCCATCAGCAGGCCCTGCTCCTTACGGACGCCCAGCTGCTCCAGGTCATGGGCTAAGGAAAGGTAGTATTTAGATGGTATGCAGCCGCTGTTTAAACAGGTTCCCCCCAATTTGTCCTTTTCTAAAAGCAACACCGAGTATCCGTCTCTGGCGGCTATTTCAGCAGCCTCACAGGCTGCCACGCCGCCGCCAATTATAATGATATCATAATGTTGGTTCATAACTCTTCTCCTGTGTCAATTATTATCTGCCATATAACAAGCCATAAAACTCTTGGTCAGTCACGCCGCGTATATAAGCACCGATATTCTTAACCGGCCATCCCCGCTCATTATCCTCATTATCCTCCCCGAAACAGCAGCCGGTAAATGCCTCTGCGAGTTCCGTAATATCTGTAAGGGCGATAAAATCACCTTCAAAGTGGATCTGACTGATCTTACCTTCCTCCACTAACATATATATTTTGATGTTACCGGCCGGCAAGCGCCCCGCTCTGGTAATATTATAGGGCGGCGCGGATCCATAATTCCATTCCGCCGCTGCGTATTTTGTTTGTGCCAGCTTCAATATCTCCCTCCGGCTCCTTTCTGACAGCTCTCCTTTCAGAAGCGGTTCTGACTTGGCTATCTGAGTCGTTATTGCCGCCTTCAATCCGGCAACGGAGAGCGGGCTTTCTAGAAAATCCGCCATATTGGCCACCCTAGCATGGGTTGACCTAGTGCTCTTTGATAGAAGGTGTTTATCGGAATGTTTCAATACCTTTTTAAGGACCGTCAGATCCGAACATAATAAAAGCGTACCATGAAGCAATACCTGCTCGCCGGTTATATACTGTGAATTGCCGGAAATCTTTTGTCCTCCGAGCAAGATATCATTTCTTCCCGATAGAACCGCTTCCAGCCCCAAGCTATTAAGCGCCTGAATGACCGGATCCAGAAAGTCGCGGAAGGCTTCCCCGCCGGCCGGCTTTTTCCGGCGGATAAAAGTATAGTTCAGATTGCCAAGATCATGGAAAACCGCCCCGCCGCCGGAATTTCTTCTGACTATTCTGATCTTATTGGCTTTGGCGTATTTCTGGTCAACCTCGGCTAAAATATTCTGATAGCGGCCGATAATGACTGCGTTATTATTTTGCCAAAGATAAACATGTCCGTTGCCGTCATGGCCCTGCTTAAGCAAGTATTCTTCGAATGCCAAGTTATAATATGGATCGGTACTCCCGCTGTCCCATATAAACATACCAGCCTGCCTTACCCGCCCCTGACGGCGTTAAAATTCTTATCACGTTTATAAGTAATCCGGAAGGCTACCAGTAAAAATCCTGCTGCCATCAAAAACATTACCAGCATACGCGGCAGAATCTCTATTAGCGTGGCACCTGCCTGCAATGCCATCATGCAGGAAACCGCCCATCTTGCCGGGGATAAGTAAGATACAAAATTGACGATATCGGGGAAATACTCAACCTGAATAAAACTCCCGCCCAACAGGACGAAGATCAGATTAAACATATTCGACAGCAATGACGCGGTATCGGTGTCCTTGGTTACAGCCACGCAGAACGTGCCGAAAGAAACCGCAATTGCTGAGATAACCGATAAGATAATAAATAAGGTCAGCGGTTCCATGCCCATAGAAACGTCTACTACATATTGCATTACCAAGACCCCGATGCATATCTGGATCAAGGCAATAAAAAGATTACAGATGACATTGGCTCCATAATACTGCCATGTCTTGACATTAGAGACAAAAATACGTGTATATACGTTACTTTCCCGGTCAATATTGATCGTATTGGCCACCGATGAGGCTTTGAAAAAAAGCATCATAATCAAAAATCCGATAGCTAGGGTAGAATTATTATAATCCGTATACAGATCATTTAAAGACGCTTTCGACACTACCGATGTGTTTTCCATATAAGTAGTGACAGAACTTTGGTATATCTCTTGACTGCCGTTTGATATCCGCCCCAGGTTACGGAAATTCAGCAGATGGTTTTTTAAAATACTGGAAACCAGCAGCCTGTCATTAGAACCGTCATTGGCATAGACAAGTATATCTTCAATCTCCCCCCGGATCAGGCTGTCCTCAAATCCTTCCGTTATTTCAACCGCAACATTGATGGTATTATTCCTGAAATTAGGGATGACTTCTTCCTTATTCAAGTCGAACGTCTCAATACCGTCAACATTTTTCATCATATCGATGACGATTTCGGAGGAGAATGTATGGTCAGTATCTACCAAGCCGACATTGATAAAAGTCTGGCTATAAGTGACAAGTTCAACACACATCACAATGACAATGACCGGTATCAGCAGTAACAATATAAAAGATAGCGGTTTTTTGGTAATGGTAATCCTTAAATTGTTCTTGATCAATATCCACAAGTTATTCATCCGATAATTTCCTCCTTTCCGGCCTTACGTACCGTCAGATAAAACAGCAGTACCGATAATAAAATCAGGATTATGATACTTAATATTAACGGCAGGCTCTCTTGATTGTATATGCTGGCAAAAAACCCTAGATTAACCCATCTTAGCGGACTGATCAAGGTTATTCTGTCCATCACCGTTTCAACCGTATATCCCATCGGCGCATATGATCCTCCTAAGAAAGACAGAACCGGCAGGATAATGACGGCAATAATTAAATCGACCTTTCCTCTGGTCTTCAAAAATACCGACAAAAACATCCCCAGCAGAAGGTTAAAGGCGGCAAATAACATCAAATATATGTACGCGCCAAGTTTGCTTCCTCCCCAGTTTACGTCAAAAGCTACTATTGTAACAATGAAACTAGGAATATAGGCTATGACGCTAACCATGAGATAGGCAAGCAAAGACGCCGTATAATACTTGATATCACTGATTCCGGCCATTTTCATCCGGTTTCTGATTCCAGTCTGACGATCCCGGAACATATCGCTCAAGGGTATCATCGCCAGATACATAATCATTAAGGTGATTTCCGCAACGCCATAGTAGTCAAACGAGGTCATATAGCTGTCATCGCGGTAAAGCTCCAGCGGCAATTCATAATAGGCATTATTTTCACTTAAGATCGACTCGGCCATATCATCGTTTATATCATAAATCTGTTCCACCACCTGGACACTGTTAGCTACTCCCGAGAATACCTCGGACACCCGTGATCCATTGATGCTGTCGGATTCATTGTAATATACTTTGATCTGCTCACCGTCCGCATGAATAAAGACCTTCCCGTCCAGCCTGGCCGCGTCTTTACCCTCTTCTTCATCAAATATCCTAACTAGGTTGATGCCGTAATCTTGTGACACGCTTACCGTGGCGCTGGAAACAGCATCCATGGTGTCGGAAACAACGCCGGTTCCTTCATCCAATACTACCGCATCTACATTGGGGAAGCTTGCCCGGTTATTAAAAGCGCTTTCCAAAATAAAACCGATCAGTACTACAAGAAATATGGGAAACAGCATGTTAAACAAAAGCCATCCGGGTTTCCTGATTTGATTTATAAATACTTTATTGATAATATCTTTCAATTCTGTATCCTCCTCCTTGTTCTTATCGTCAATCGCGCAGTTTTTTTCCGGTTAACGATAAAAACACCGTTTCCAGAGTAACTTCTTTATAACCGATGTTGGAAGCCCTGACTCCTTTATCCAAGATATATCTGAGCAGCTCGTTTAAGTTATATGAGTTCTTTTGGGAAGTGATCTCAAGATTCATGTCCTCAACCCGAACGTCGGCCACCCCCTTGATTTTCTTCAGCTCTTCCACATCAATATGATACAGATTATCCACGCTGATGCTTAAAGTATCTTTATCGGTGATCAGGTTCCGCAATTCCTCCTTAGTCCCGTTTGCAATGACTTTGCCGCCGTCTATAATCGAGATATTATTGCAGAGTATCTCAATCTCCTCCATATAATGCGAAGTATATACAACGGTCACGTTTTCTTCGTTCATCTTGCGGATAGCATTCATGATATGGTTGCGGGACTGGGGATCAATTCCGACCGTCGGCTCATCCATTATCACTATCTGGGGCCGGTGGACCAGGGCACAGGCGATATTTAACCTTCGCAGCATCCCGCCGGAAAAAGTTTTGGCCTTCTTATTCCTTACCTCGGTTAAGCCGGTAAATTCAAGCGCATCATTGATATTCTTATTCAGCTCTTTTCCGCGGACATTATAAATCTGGCCAAAAAACCTTAGGTTCTCATACGCGGTAAATTCATTATAAACCGCTAGGCTCTGCGGGATATAACCGATCGTATTTTTCATTGTCCCGATCTTATTGCCCTGTATCAGAATTTCTCCCGAAGTCGGGGTAAGCAGGTCGCAAATCATATTAATGGTTGTGCTTTTTCCGGCACCGTTGGGTCCCAGCAGACCGAAGATATCTCCTTCCTGGATCTTCAGGCTCACCCCGTCAACTGCCACCGTATTATCGAATTTCTTAACTAAATCCTTTGTCTCAATCATGTACATGTCATTTTTCTCCTGTCTTGATTTTTATTATATATAGAATATTATCGCGAAGTTTATTTAACTTTGCTCCAATCGAAAGAAACCAATCTTGATAAAATATTCTAGATACTTATTAAACAGCTCCTGGTCGATTTCTTTCCTGCTCACGTCAGTGCCAGCCAGGATTGCATCTGTATTAGCGGTATCAAGTTCCAGTTCCTGACCCAATACCGTATTATCTTCAGTTATAAAAGGAAGCATGGATTCCACTGCTTTCAGCCGGTCATTCTGAGCAACCCTCTCCGTCAAGACCTCTTTCCATTCTAAATAGGGGTATTCTTCGACCGTAAAGCCTTTTTCTATCATCCATTTTTTAACAAACTCCATTGGGACACGGCGACGGTTCACAATGTGGAAGTTTCTTCCGTCGCTTCTTTCGTCCAGCGAAATCGTGACTACTGCCTTACCGATATAATCAACCGGAATCAGTTCCAAATTAGCTTCTTCTTTAAATACTAGGCCAGATTCTACACAGCATCTTGTCATCTGCCATACGAAGTCGCCGGTCTGGCAGGCACCGGTATCCGAAGCCCCTGACACCCGTCCTAATCGGTAGACAGCGACCGGTATCCCCCTTTCCCGTGCAATTGTTATAAGCTGCTCACAGACCAGTTTGGTCTGCTGGTATCCGACGACCACTATTTCATTATAGTCAGGCATTTCATCCTCGTATTTCCGGGAGCCCGGCTCATTAGAGATAACTGAAAAAACATAGTGGGTGGAAATAAAATGTACCTGTTTTACTTTCTCTGTTACGGCTAGACGCAGGACTTCTGCCGTTCCATTTACATTGATCGGTTTTAAAAGATGATATGGCTGCAGGAAATTAGTATTTGCCCCATTGTGATAAATCATATCGATTTCTTGTGCCAGCTGCTTAAAATGGCCGCTTTCTAAGCCCATAAGCGGCTTCTCAAGGTCACCGCAGATTATCGTGATTCTTTTCTTATAGGAAGAATCCCAGAGAAAATATCTTTCCATATTATCTTTTATTCTAATAAGACCTGTTGCAGTGTCATCCGCACGAACCAGACAATATACCTGATAGCTGCTTCTTTTCATCAGCTCGGACAAAATGAACGGACCGACAAATCCGGTGCCGCCTGTCAAAAGGACATTTTTACATTCTGACGGCTTCAGATAGGGATGCCGCTCTTTATTATGGATTGTCTCATCCAAGACAATCTCCCGCTTCAAGAAATTCTTCAGATTCAGCCGGTAATTTTCAATATCATTCAGGTTCAATTCTTCCGCATCGATGTTCTCGTCCTGAAGCGCATCGATATACAATGCCATCTGCTCGATATTTGATTTGTCAAAAAACAAGCGGACCGGCATCTGGATGCCAAATACCTGCTGAAACCGAATTATTAGCTGCGTTGCCAGAATCGATGTGCCGCCGAGGGCAAAGAAATTATCCAGAACACCGACTCTCTCCAGATGGAGGATTTCTTCCCATAAAACTACCATCTTTTTTTCTGTTTCCGTGCGGGCTGCCTGATATTCAAATATAAAGTTTTGGTTTTTATGGCGGATACGGTCTATTTCCTGCTGGATATCATCCAATGACCTTGCTCCTGCCACGCTGCTTAACAGTTCGCGCTTGACATGATCCGGCTTTTCATGCCAGTTCTTCCTTAAAACTGCTACTGCCGAATCTGAGATTAATTCCCTATTCCTACTAGTCCCGCCCCCTTTCTCATCATCAGTTACCGCCCCCTGCTTCGCCGGTTCCGCTCTATCCTGCACCGATTCGCGCATTTCATCGATAGTCAGCTGTAGCCCTTCCTGTTCTAAAGCAGGCCGGCTGACAGCAAAGGCCTGCGTCAGAAAATCACCGGCAATACTGTTTCTGTCATTGGGAATAAAGACAAACTTAACCCTGTCACATTGGATTTGCCCGGCATAATCAGCTAATTGCCTTATTACGCTGTATTCAACCTTCCGTCCCAGTATCCGGCAGTTCAACATCAATTCGACTATTTCAAGGACATTCCGGTCTTTTCTCGCAATAATCCCCCCGGCCACGCCATAATCACCGAATCTGTCCTTGACCGATATGCCTAAAATATGGATATCATCATTTTGATATTCCTGCGCTAACCTATTTTCGTTCCAGCCGACATCCGTAAACCGGAAATCGCCGACCGTCTCCAATAGATGATTTATGCTTTCCAGCTGTGACCGGCTGACCTTACGGACGTCTACGCTTAATTGAAAATCGGGCCTGATTTCTTCTGCTTTCACCACCGTTTCCTTTGACGGGGTTTCCCATTGAAGATCCGGCTGATCTGAAAACGGAATAAAATCACCGCACTGTGTTTCCGATATAGCCCCGCTCCAAGCCGCGGATTCTTCCGGCAAGCGGCTTAGCTTAAGCTGCGGCCAAGCATCCGCCTGGATATCCGGTGCCTTGACCGGAGTCAGCAAAATAAACTGGTTTGCTTTTTCCGGCTTACTGTTTGTGGCTTTTTGCATAACATCCGGCCAGGTATGACATTCATATAATATATCCCCGAAACTGTCCGGCGATAATGACACTTCCGGCTGCGAACAGAGGTCTTTTATGCTA
The DNA here is from genome assembly GCA_002293475.1 of Lachnospiraceae bacterium UBA938. Taxonomy (GTDB): domain Bacteria; phylum Bacillota; class Clostridia; order Lachnospirales; family Lachnospiraceae; genus UBA935. The sequence goes on along the minus strand of DBDG01000015.1, from coordinate 54,994 downwards.
TCCCGGCTAAGCCCGGTATATAAAAGCAGGTTGCCGCCCCAGCGCCCGATTGTATTGATATGAACCTGCAGGCGGCGCATGGCGTCGCTGCGTCCCAGTGTCCCGGTGCTGACCGCTTGGATTATGCTCCCGTCACAGTCATACTCTTCCAAAAGGAATAAAGCGGCATCGGCCAGCAAGACCGGTCTTTGCGGGATCCCTAGCGCCATGCACCTTACCAATATCTTGGACATGTGAGCAAACATCAGGTCTGAGTAGGGGATTTTAGCCATGGCATACATAGCGGTATCCAAGGCCTTTTCCGCCGCTATCGTCCGGATTGCTTCTTCGGCGCTACACAACAGGAGCCGTTTTTTTCCGCTGAAACTGTCGATAAAACATGATATGAACTTCTGATACAGGGCTTCCGTCCCAAAGACGGACTGATAATCCCCTATTCCGGCCGGCCTGACTTCCCAGCGCGCCGGAAGCACAAAGATAAAATCTTTATCACTGTTATCTAGGGCATGTAAAACGGAGCGAGCCATTATCCGGGCATCTTCCAGGCAGCCGATAAAACATTCTGCCCCAAACTGCATCTGATATTCCGCCATATCTTCTAGGCGCGGCCAGATAATGATCTTTTCTGTCCTTTCATGATAGACCAGGCTGTCACTGTCCGTTAACTGTTGCACAATCTGATTGAATATCCCAAACCGGATCAAATATTGTGCCCCTGCCGCCAGAAGATCCAGTCCGAGATAAGATTCGATCGGTTCTACCGTGAACGAGGACAAAATAACAATCTGCCTGACGGATTCATCCATATACTTTTTTTCATTGGTCCATTTCAAATATTTTTCCAGTTCCATACCTGCACCCCTGTTCTGCCCAGACCGCCTTTCATGATCCGCTTACCATATCAGCCACTGCTGCCACTATTTTCTCTTCATTCATCAATACGGTGTTTTCGTATCGGCATGAAGCCGGTATGATCGCGGGCACCGAGCTCAGTAAATGAATATCCAGATCTTCTTTTCCGTAGCGGCAGTAAATATCCGCCATCATTTCCCCGCCCCATGTCGCGCCCCTAGTGCCTTCTTCAACAATCAGTATCCGGGAGACCGCCCTTAATTCCTGATAAATATCCCCGATATCGCTGGGATATAGTTTGGAAGGGATATAGATACATGTCTCGATTTCGTGCTCAATCAACAGATACTTAGCCGCCTGAATGCACATTTCCGCTAACCCGCCATGGCAGATGACCGCCACATCCGCCGCCGCCCCGGAAGATACTGCCGCCCAGTTGTCTTCTTTTCCCTTCAGTTCATAGGTAAACAACTGCTCCCTGATGTTTTCCATATACATTTTGCCGGAATATAAGCTCTTTTCTTCAAAAAAGACACAGGGTATATTTTCCCGGAGCATCCGCATGAATACTTCATAACTGTCATGGAACGGCGTCATTTCATAAACGCTTAAGTTGGGTATCCCCATGAAATACTTCTGCATGCTCTGACTGTGGGTCGGTCCATATCCGCGGTATCCGCCGTTGGCACAGCGGACAATTAAATTAATCTTCTTTCTGGCACCGGAAATCGACACACATTTGGAAGCAAAATTGACCAGCGGATCAAAGATGAGTGCCATAAAATCAGAAAACATCAGATCCACTATTGGCTTGTATCCTCTGATAGCCATGCCGGCCGCCATATTGGTAAACCCTTCTTCACTGATCGGCGTGGAAATCACCCGGTCCGGTGCCTGAACCGACAGTCCCTTAAACACTTTAAACGCTCCGCCATAAGGATCCGCGATATCTTCACCGATTAAGATGATCTTTTCATCTGTAGCCATCAGTTTTTTCATTGTTCGGTTGAGGTTCTCTAATATTGATTCAGACATAATCGCTCCATTCAGCATCTTTTCTTCCCTGCAAGCCGGCGAACAGCTCGGCCAGGTAGTCCTTTACTTCTGCCTCGACATTCAGCATGTATTCCTTTTGATCCGCCTTTATCTGGTTGTACCAGTACTTAGCCTGGACCTCGCTCAGCTGTTCCGGTGTTCTTGTGTCATCCCCCTTGCTGTGCGGGGCAACCCGCTGGGTCACAAATTCAATTAGCAGAGGGCCGCTGCCTTCTCTTACCTTTTGCATATATGGTGCCAGAATTGACTTCAGCTCACCGGGGGCATTGGACGTCAGCCGGATATAAGTTATCCCGAACGCCCGGCAGCGGGCTTCAATAGTACCGGCCATATTCATCTCCTGACTTGTTGTCATGGCAATACCATTGTTTTCTGCCACCACTACCAGCGGCAACTGATAAAGAGCCGCCATATTAAGGCTTTCATACACGACACCTCTGCCAAACGTCCCATCGCCGATGTAGGAAATACACATATCCGTGCTTCGTTCATGCTTCATGCACCAGGCGATTCCGGCAGCGGCACCGATTCCTTCGGCCTGTACCCCAGTGGATAAGAAATTATCCGTAAAAATATGCTGGCTCCCGCCGATGCCGTTACCGACCGCGCCTTCCTTGCCTAAGAACTCCCCCAAAAGGCCCTCCGTATCTTGCGCAATGGCAAGATAATGCCCATGCCCGCGGTGATTGCTGATCACAAAATCACTCTCTTTAATAAATTCTCTGATTGTCACCGGTATATATTCCTGACCGAGGCAGGTATGTACGGTGCCTTTTATCAAGCCTTGTGAACATGCGTCAAGCAATAGCAGTTCAACATTCCGGATCAGCAGCATCAGCCGGAGATCGTCATTGCTGCAATTAAACATTTACTATTCCTCTTTCTGTAAGAACATTAATGATTCCTTCGACATCACGCATCCTTTTAATCTCCGGAAGCGTGAACTTAATGCCGGCTTCCGATTCAATTATGCTTATGATAGTCAGCTGCTTTAAGCTAGTCCATCCTCCGAAGTTAGCCGGTGACGAATCTCTTTTTATATCCGCTTCCGGGACATCAATAACTTGGGCAATTATTTTTTCTACCTTCAATTAAATCTCCTTCTCCTATTTACAGGCAATCACTATCATGTCCTCGGCATCGCCCGAATAGTCACTGCCATCCCAGTCGGCATAAACCTTGACATCACCGAAACCGGCTTGGCGGCACATATCAACAAACTCAGCTTTTTCATAGACCCTGACCGAATAATCCACGTCTCTGGTTATTCCGCTTACTTCTTTAATGATCCATCTGCCGTTGATTCTTTTGGTAGCCTCGTCATATTCGTCTACAATGCGTAAGCGGTTGCCGGAAATCAGTTCCCTATGCTCATCAAATTTGTAATTGCCGCTTTTGATTCTCGGTATATTCACATCGGTATGCATCAGGAATTTTCCGCCTTCTTTCAAGGCATTATAAAAATTAACCAGGACTTTAAAGTTTTCTTCGTCCGTATCAAAAAATCCAAACGAATAGAACATGTTTATGACCGCGTCAAATTCCGCGGATAAATCTATTTCCAGCATATTGCCCTGACGGAATTTTGTCTTCAAGCCTTTTGCTTTGGCATTTTTGATTGCCTGTTCCAGATGAACGCTGTTAATGTCATAACCGACCACATCAATGCCGTGTTCACTCAGACAATTGCTATGTCGGCCATATCCGCATGGGCAGTCTAACAGCTTGCTCCCCGGGGATAGATTCAGCAAGCTGATTACACCCTTAGCCTCCATATCTGTCCGCTCCGCCAAGTTCTGCTTGCGGCAATCCAGATAACCTTCCACTGAATTGTCACCCTCCATATAAAATGTTCCAAAAAAGCCATATTCCGGCATCCACCATTTTACATCCTGTTGGGGTTTGATTTCATGTACCAGGGTTTTTTCGATCATTGTTTTCTTCCTCCTTAGTGTTATGTTGATAGATTCTTAAATCTAATTGCTCCAGCTTGTTCTTAATATGGGTTATAAAATTGGTGGCTTCATAGCCGTTGATCACGCGATGGTCATAGGCAATGCCCAGATAAAAGTAACTATCTTGCCCAATTTGGCCTTCTTGATCAAATGCCGGGCTGCTGATGATACTTCCTGCCGACAGGATGCATATCTGACCGGGTGGGATAATCGGTGAAACAAAGACAACATCCTCCGCTGCCGTTATACTGATACTGATTGCCCCTCCGGCAAGCTGCTGGGGGCTAAACTCCCCGCGCATGGCATTGATCTTATACTCCAGCATGACCTCACTCACCCGCTCGACCGAAGCGGCATCTTCTTCCTTGACGACCGGGATAAACAATCCGTTGCCCATGTCATATGTCACCCCGATTCCCGGATGCCCGCTGATAAGCAGCTGACCGTCATCCTGCCAGGTTCCGTAGAACTTCTTGAAATCCGTAAAGCTTTCTTTAAGAGCCACCGCTAATAATTCGCCCAAGCCGATGATGACCCCAAACTCCTCGGTCAGCTGCTCGGTTTTTTTAACTAGCTTATTGGCCTTTATCTTACTTACCTGAAAAGCTTTCGGGACTTCCCGGGCTGATTTAGTAACTGCCTTTCCGACTTCTATCTGATTGAAAGACAAGGGCATGTATTCATTGGCCGCCGCCTTGCGATGGTGCAGATAGAGTTCTATATCGGTCTTTTTAATCAGCTTTTTATTGAGCTGCCGCAATTCGTCTTGGGTCAGGTGATGCTCATCGGCAAGCTCGCGCGCGAGTTTTGTCAAGGTAAAATCCGCTGCCAAAGCTCCGCCGGAATCCGCTTTTTCCGTCCAGGTGCTTTTTTCTGCCGCATCCTTGAACAGCACCGCCATGACTTCACCTACCTTGATTTCCTCTTGTTCTTTTTTTAAGAAATGGATATATCCTTCCCCTTCCGCCAGCATTTCGACAACGCTTTTTGAAGAACTGACAGCGGCAATTTTATCATTCTTATTTACCCACTTCCCTTCGGCGACAAAATATGTTCTGACCACATAAATATTGTCATTGGCATTGATTCTAGGTACGATGATCTCCTCCATAACCGTCCTTTCCCGGTCTGCTCAATCATTTATGATCTGACCGTAATAATCCTTACTCCTTGCTTACGATTTTTTCCGGCTGAGATTATAGGTTCCGATACTGAAAAATGTCACGCAGGCTACGCCGATAATAATAAAACTGATAAGATTACTGAAAGTAAAATCCCCGATCTGGACCGTAATTCCTAGATTGCTAAACAGTTCGGCCTTCTCTGCCCCGGTAAGGGTGGCAGTGGCGCTTTCCAGCAAATCACCCATCATAACCTGCCTTAACAGCGCTGAACCCTGAAAGATCGGCAATATTTCCAGAACATAACGGAACGCCGGCGGAAACATGCCAATCGGAATATATGCCCCCGCAATAAATCCGATGCAGGAGCCCAGGATTCCCGCCGCCGAGGTAAAAGCATTATGGCTCTTAAAAAAGGACGCGAAGAAAATCATAAATGAAGTATTGGAAAATGACACGATGATCAAAAGCATAATTATTGCCAGCAGCCGCGGCAGCGAAAGCAGTTTGCCGCCGCTGACTACGATATAGATTTCCGACAGGATAAGGGCAATAAAACTCATGATCAGCCCTACCAATGTAACGGATAGGATATAGCCCCCGGTAAGCTGACCTTTTTTTATTGGAGAAGCAATAAAATCTTTAAACACATCGGTTGACCTGTCGTTTACCATTATGCCCAAGATGCCGGCCGAGGAAGTCGCGGAAACTACCGCTAAGATACCGGCCATTACCCAGCTGTCAATCAGCTGATCCGCATTGACTACATCGCTTTCATATATTCCTGACCATAGGTTGCCAAGAAACAAGACATAGAGCAGGAAAATCATCAATGTACCCATCAAAGAATAGAATACTGCCCCCTTGTCCTTAAAATAGATTGACAGATTACGTTTAAAAAAACTTGTCATGACCTGATCTCCTTTCCGGTAATATTAATAAATACATCATCCATGGAACCTGTCGTCACTTCAAAACTCTGCATATCTTCTTTTAACGCCCCTAGGATGGATACCGCACTGATGGTGCTGTCCAGTTTGACTGAGATCTTATTTTCTTTTACGTCATATATAAAATTAAATTTCTGCAATTTGGCAACCGCTGCCTGCGGATTGATACTGTTGATGACCAGGCGGTCACTGGTATATTTTTCTTTCAGCTCGGCAGGCGTACCTTCGGCTACAATCTTCCCGTTATCAATGACCACTACATCATCCGCATTGATTACCTCTTCCATATAATGGGTTGTGAGAAAAATAGTAAGGTCGGTTTCTTTTCGTAGCCGGAAAATAGTTTCCCACACATAATTGCGCGTCTGGGGGTCAAGTCCTGTCGTCGGCTCGTCTAAAAAAAGTATCTGCGGCATGTGGATCAGGGCTCTGGCAATGTCACATCGCCTTTTCTGCCCGCCTGACAATGACCCGTATTTCCTGGTAAGCAAATCGGTGACACCGGTAGTGTCCGTAGCGGTTTGTATCGCGTCGGCCAGCTTTTTACCTTTTAGCTTATACAATGAACCTCTTATCTCCAGATTTTCTCTTATTGTCAGCACTGGATCCAGGACGCCGTCTTGAAATACCACCCCGATCAAATTATGTATTTTATCGTCCTCCTTTCCCACCTCGAATCCGGCAATTTTAACGGTACCGGAATCAATACTGCTAATTGTACTGATCATATCGATGGTTGTTGATTTTCCTGCCCCGTTGGGACCTAGAAAGGCAAACATAGTTCCTTTATCCACGCCGAAACTGATATCATCCACTGCTTGGATCTTGCCGTATGCCTTACTTAGCTTACTGACTTTAATTATCTGCTCCATAACATCTCCTTTATTCTACATTTTCTAGCATCTCACTTAGTCTTGTATAAACGAACTCGGAAAACTCCCTGATATTCTGGCAATTCATAAATTCCGAAAGGCTGACTTCTATTTGAAGCATGTCGTTGATACGGGTCAGGACTTGGCCGGCTATCAGCGAATGGATGCCTATTTCCATAAAATGATCGGTCACTCCGATTGCTTGTATGCCCATAATCGACCCGATGATTTCAACCAGTTTTTCTTCCAGCTCATTTTCGGGCTCTACATATGGAATCAGCCGCTCCTCATGATCCTCCGCCTTTGCCCTGATTAGGAAAGACTGCGGTTCCTGTTCCGTCGCTGTTCCCATGTGGCCGGCCTCGATCCAGTATCGTTTTTTTTCAAAAGAGTATAGGGGAGCCGCCCCCAATAACGGCTTACGCCCCTGCAAAAATAGCTCGTCGCTTACCGACAGACCGTGCATCCAGCCATAACCGACCGCACGATAAAAATTAACCAGATCGCTGCTTTCTTTTCCAGCCGGCCGGATCAATGAAACGGCCTTGCTTTTTTCCCCAAATTCTTCTCTGACAAATGTCGACAATGTATTACCAGGACCCACTTCTAAGAATATCTTTGGCTTTCCGTCCTTTATTTTCTGCAGACAGTCGTAAAACCGGACGGTCTGGGTCAGATGGCTGATCCAGTAATCAGCCTCCGGCAGCTCTTCTTCCTGCATCCAGTCACCGGTCACATTAGATAAGTATGGGATTTTAATACATCCGGCTTTTAGTTCCTGAAGCGCCTTACGAAAATCTGCTGCCCCTGCCTGCATCATATGAGAATGAAACGCATGTGACGTATGCAGGATGCGGTGCGGTACTGATTCACCCAGTTCTTTTGCCGTCCTGTTTATTGCTTCTTCTGATCCGGAAATAACACAAAGCCGTTCCGCATTGACAGAGGCCAGCGAGACGTCGCCGCTGATTTGTGCTTTTATATCTGCTTCACTTAACCTGACCGAAAGCATGGAACCTTCCGGAAGCTTCTGGATCACTTTTCCCCTGGCACTGATCAAGCTGAGCGCCTGTTCAAGCGCAAGTCCTTCGCTGATACAGGCGGCAACATATTCGCCGATGCTGTGGCCAATCATCAGATCCGGGATGATTCCATAGCTCATCAGTGTTTTCGCGGTTGCATATTCAACAGCAAATAGCGCCACATGGGTATTTTCCGTCCGGGTCAGCCGTGCCTGATTTTCTAGGTTAGGCTCATATTTATAAAGCAGTTCAATGAGGTCGGTTCCCGATATTTGGTTTAACAGCTCGGCGCATACATCCATATGTTTCCGAAATTCTTTATTTTTCCGGTACAGATCCTTTCCCATTCCGATATACTGGATTCCCTGTCCGGGAAAAAGGAAGACGATGTCCGGCTTATTATCCGCATAAGCAAAGTTTTCTGCCGCTGCTTCCAGACCCTCCAATAATTCCGCTTTATCTTGGAAAACGATTGCTGAACGGCAGGCAAACTGTTTCCTGCCATAGTTAACCGTCATTGCCGCCTGACGGAAGTTCATACCGTCGTCATCACGGAGTGCCTCCCGCAGACTCTGAGCGTTTCGCTGTAAGGCTCCCTTGCTTCTTCCCGACAGCATAAGCAGCTCTGCTTCCGGTGATTTATCATAATCATTGCTAGATTCTTGACTAGTAAAGCCTTGACTGCTATATCCTTGACTACTATATCCTTGATCAAAATACCTTTCATCGATAGCTTCTTCCAAGACCATATGTACATTGGTTCCGCCAAAACCAAAAGAACTGACTGCGGCTCTCCTGACACCACACTGGGGTGCCCATTCCGTTAGCTCCTGATTGACATAAAACGGAGTTTCGGGAAAATTGATATTGGGATTGGCTTTTTTATAATTTACATTGGGCGGCAGTTGCTTATTTTTTAAGACAAGACACGTCTTAATAAAACCGGCGATTCCTGATGCTGTGTCCAGATGGCCTATATTGGCCTTGACGGCGCCGAGGGCGCAGTAATTTCTGGTGACGCCTTCCCCAAAGGCTTCCGTCAAGGCCTTGATTTCAATCGGATCGCCTAAGTTGGTCGCCGTACCGTGAGTTTCCACATAAGTTATCGTTTCCGGATCTATCTCACTCATCCTATGGGCTGTCTTAATGGCCCGATATTCCCCGTTTACGCTAGGTGCCGCGAAACCGACCTTGGCATTGCCGTCATTGTTGACGGCGCCACCTTTGATGACGGCGATAATTTGATTCCCGTCTTTTACCGCTTCCGACAGTCTCTTCAGTGCCACCAGACCGACACCGCTTCCCACTACCGTTCCGTTGCCGTCAGCATCGAAGGGACGGCAATCCCCGTCCGGTGATAAGATCTCCCCCTGCGTGTAAAGATAACCCGAATTCTGCGGTATTGTTATCCGGCAGCCGCCGGCAATAGCCATGTCGCTCTCGTAGCTTAGCAGCGACTGATATGCCATTGCCACTGCCGCCAAGGATGTGGAGCAGGCACTTTGCACGTTAATGCTGGGACCTGTCAGGTTCAGTTTATAGGAAATCATCGTAGCTAAATAATTTAAATCATTTTCAATCCAGATCATCTGGTTTTCATCAAGCTGCCTGACACTGTAATTGGTAATGATATTCCTTAACAGATATTGACTGGTACTGGCTCCGACAAATACACCGACCTTGCCGTTAAAACGCTCTCCGGCATATCCGGCATCCTCCAAGGCGTGCCATGCCGTCTGTAAGAGCAGCCGCTGCTGCGGATCCATTATTTCCGCCTCCCCCGGGGTCAGCCCAAAAAAGGCCGCATCGAACATGTCAACATCGTCAATGCGAAATGCTTTCTTGACATAACGAGGTGAATTGATTCTTTCTGCCGGAACGTTCGCCGCGATAAGCTCGTCATCGGTCAAAACAGTCTGGGATATCTTTCCGCGGCACAGGTTGTCCCAAAATTCATTATAATTATTTGCTCCCGGAAACCTGCAGTCCATGCCGATCACCGCCACATCAAACTCTCGATATGATTCTTTGTAATTTATTTTCATACCTATCCCCGTTTTCTTTATGGAATGTTTACTGTTCCTCAAGCTGCTTCAGCATTTCTTCGATTTCTTCTCTCCGCTGCATGACCTGGGATCCGACCTGCTCATACAGTTTTTCATTGAGATTTTCAATACTGGCACCTCCCAAAATATTGGCAATGGTAACTGTCACGCCACATTTATTGTTAATCCGGTTTCTGATTTCAGTAGCCATCAAAGAATCTATTCCGACCGCACTCAGCGACCAGTCCGCATGGAGAGAATCTTTGGGCATGAAGGTCACATCGGCAATGATGTTTAGGATAAATTCCTGCAGCAGTTGTTTCTGGATTTTCTCGTCATTTTCTAACGCCAGTTCATCAATAATATCAATTTCTTCACTGCTTTGCCCAGCCGCCTCATCCTGATGGGAAAGGTGCCGGAACAATGGCGGTTTTCCCGGGTAATTGGTCAACGCCTGCGGCCAATTGGTCCCGCAGACAACAACATGCGGCAGATCCTGGCCTAAAACAGCTTCTAATGCCTGCATGCCCGTCGTATCATAAATAGGGGTCATGCCCTTCACATCGCGGTAATAATCCGTCAGGTTCATCTGCTGGATCATCCCGACCGCCCATGGTCCCCAGGCGATGCTCTGCGCCGGTTTTCCCTGCTGTCTCCTGTATTCCGCCAAGGCGTCCATATACGCGTTACCGGCCGCATAATTGGCCTGTCCGACCGCCGTGACCACAGCGCCGGCTGACGAATACATAACAAAGAAATCCAGTTCGTCTTCCCATGTGGCCTGACTCAGATTCCACGCACCGATTGCCTTAGGATCAAAAACAGCATCGAAATCCTCCTGAGTCATTGACATGAAAAGCACGTCTTTCAAAACCCCGGCGATCTGGAAGATACCGCCGATCTTTTCGCCCCGGTTCCGGATTTTGTGAAGCAGTTCCTTGACGGCATGGATATCCATGACATCCACCGGAAAATATTCCACCCTTATCCCGTTGCTGCAGAGCCTTTCCAGACTCCTTGTTTTTGTTTCATCCTTATCGATATCCGACCTTCCCAGCAGGACGAGGCGGGTAGCCCCCTTCTGTATCAGCCAGTTGGCCGTAATAATGCCCAGTGAACCAAGGCCGCCGGAAACAATATAAACTTTATCTTGATCGATCATCAGCGGAATGGCCGGATCGGTCACCTTCAAATGTTCCAGCCGGGCGGTAAAACGTTTCCCGTTGCGATAAGCAACTTCATTTTCACTGGTTACATGTAATAGGTCATCTGACATCAGGTCCCAGTTATCCCGGTTATTATCAATGTCAATGTTGGCGGCCCATGTCGTAATCCCTTCATTTTGAGCAATTACACGGTTCATCCCGATTACCGCGCCTTGATTCACGTTAATGCCCTGATCTGAACTCTGTACCTTTTGGGCATTCCGGGTAATATTCCAGATATGACCGCTCACATTGGCTTCAACGAGAGAGTTGACAATATATCGGAGTGGATTGATCAATCGGTTCTTTGCCGTAATGATTTCCGTATGGTTTGCTGACGTCGCCGAGAACCCTACGTCCATGCCGCACATATAGATAATCCCGTACCTGCCCGCCAAAGGCAGTCCCTGCCATAGTTCTCGCCAGCCTTCCGGGTTGCTTAAAGCCACGGTATCCTTTTTATCCCGGACATAATCCCCATATAAGACCCGGCATTTTTTACCTTTTTTCTTCAAGCATTTGCTCAGTTTCTCGCCGTTTCCTTCTTCATCGCTGAAAATAATCCATTCATCATATTCTTTGACAGTTCCTTGATTGATTTCATCTTCCGTCTTATTCGTTTCTTTCCATACGACTTGATAAAACCAGTTGTTAAGTTCATTTTGACTTAACCTCAGACGGCCCTGGTCCTGTTCCAATGTCTTGGCGGTAAACCCGGTTATTTCGGCAACAACCCGCCCTGACAAGTTATATAACGTCATGTCGGCAACCACCTTTTTATCATCACTTTGTGTCAATGTACCGGACACATATAGGCCTCCTGCCGGTTTTTGATATACCGTTATCCTGTCAACAGCTACCGGCAATTTAACATTTTCCACACCGCTGTTATTCTCGGCCCCGAACTGGCACAAAATCATACATTGAAATGCCGCATCCAATAATACCGGATGTAAGATCGCTTCATTATCCGGCACATGCAATTCTTCGATGCCGCTTATTCCGGCAAATACGCCCTGCTCTTTGAGCCAGACCTGATTAAGCCCTTGAAATGCCGGACCGTAATGATATCCTGACTCAGCCAAAGCTCGATAACATTGCTCGCCATCCATATACTGGCGGCAGCCTTCTTTTTGAATGGCGATGTCAATCGTAAGGCTGGCTGCTGCCAGCTGCCTTCGTTTAGCATATGCCTCGAAACTCAACTTATATTGGTTGTCATCCAGCTTCTGGTAAATCCGGACAGCTCCTGTTCTGCGGTCATATCCAACAGAAAGCCTGGCACAGTTATTTTTATCCAGATATGTCGCCCGGACAAAGCGAAGGTCAAACAGTTCCAAAGCCGATATATAGTCGTCATTATTTTCTATCTTTAATAGCTGCAGCGCGGTTTCGATATAGTGCGCACCGGCAATCAGACATTGGCCGCCGATTATGTGATCCTTAATAAAGGGCATGATATAATCATTGATCTCGGCATCCCACTGTTCAATGATACTGTCCGTCCGATAACCCAGCATGACGTGATCCTTAAGCCCCAGCCTTCTCCGGCTATGTAACAGCGGCTCTTTCCAGTAGCGCTTATGGTCCCAGCGGTATAATGGCAGGGGCACTTCCGGAAAATCACCATGATATAAACATGACAGTTCGACCGGATAACCTTGGTTCATTAAACCGGCCAATGTCCGGTGCATACTCAGCATTTCTACTTTTTTTCTTTCTAATGTCGCCAAGGTTACAATAGTCTTTTCATGCTCCTCTGCCAGTTCCTTAATTGATCTGGCCAGAACTGGGTGTGGCCCGATCTCAATAAATGTGGCATAGCCTTCCGCCAGTAAGCCTTCGGCGGCTTTGGCAAAATGTACCGGGTTTCTGATGTTTTTCCACCAGTATTCGGCATCTAGGTCGGTACCGTCGGAATGTTTACCTGCTGCCGTCGTATATAAGGCCACCTTCGCTTTGCCGGCATGAATCGACCCGACACTTTCAAGGAATTCTTCTTTTATCTCTTCCATGTAAAAGCTGTGGTAAGGTATGTTGACTTTTAAAAAGCGATTAAATATCTGCTCTTCTTCCAGCTTATCGGCGACAATATGCAGGCTTTGTTCGTCTCCTGACAAGGTAATACTGCTGTTACTGTTGATTGCCGCAATTGACACGGATGCTTCCACGTCCTTGAGATATTCCTGGGCCTGCTGCTCAGAAAGCCCGGCGGCCAGCATCCCGCCCCTGCCGGTCAGCTTATTCTGGCATCTGCCCCGGTGCCATGATATACGTACGGCCTCCTCTAAGCTATAGACACCGGCAACATAAAAAGCGGAAACCTCTCCGACGCTATGTCCGACGATGGCGCTGGGGCGGACTCCCATACTGGCCAGCATGTCACTGACCGCCACCTGGATGGCAAAATTCATCGGCTGGGCCACATCTGTCCGGTCAATCCTTGATTCCGGCTCGGCCGCCCGTAGCTCATCCACTATCGACCAGTCCATATATCGGGAAAAAGCTTTATCTGTTTGCAAGATACTGTCACGAAAGACCGGATCCTGCTCAAAAAGCTCACGGCCCATCCCATACCATTGCGGTCCCATCCCGGTAAAAACAAAGACCAGTCTCTGATCGTTCCTTTGCGTTCCGGTCACTGCCGCCTCATCGTCAGCCTGCCCCGAAATATAATTATTAAGATGATCCCGCATCTCTTCATTTGTCCGGCCGATGACCGCTAGGCCATAAAACATGGCTTCCCTTTTTGTATTGACTTCATGGCAGATACTGGCAAGCGCGATCTCGTTTGCCTCTAAAAAATCATAGTACTGTTTTGCCAGTTCCTTGACCGAATACTCAGACTTACCGGAAATATGCAGAATATCCGGCCGTTCCGAATATACTTTATGGCCGTCATACTGCTTACTGTCCGCGATATATTCTTCTAAAATAACATGGGCATTGGTTCCCCCGAATCCAAAGGAATTTACTCCGGCAACCCGTTTGTGGCCACGGTCCGGCCATTCTTCCAAGGCAAGGGGAATTCTGATTCCTTCCGTCAGGCTGATTTGGGGATTCAGGTTCTTCATCCCGATATGCGGGGCAATTAGATGCTCATTCATACTGCAGATGACTTTTATAATGGATGCCACCCCGGATGCAGCTTCCAGATGGCCGATATTGGCCTTGACCGAAGCAATCACACAGGGATCCCCGCCGCGGTCCTTGCCGAAAAAATCGGCAATGACATTGGACTCGATCGGGTCTCCCACACCGGTACCGGTGCCATGGACCTCGACATAACTGACTTCTTGCGGCGTGATCTGGGAACGCTGATAGATCCCCTCCAGAAGCTTCCTTTGCATATCCCCATTAGGAACGGTGATTCCCACGGTTTTTCCATCCTGGTTGACCAAGGTTTCCCGGACTACGGCATAGATATGATCATGATCCCGGACGGCATCCGGCAGCCTTTTCAGCAGTAGAATGCCGCCGCCTTCGCCCCGGACATAGCCATTGGCATTTTGATCAAATGTTTTGCATCTTCCGTCTTTGGACAGAAAGCCGCCTTTACTTTCCGCTATATAATACTCCGGCGTAAATACCAGCTCAATGCCGCCGGCAACCGCCATCCGACATTCGTCATTTTTAAGACTCAGACATGCTTGATGTAATGCCACCAGCGAAGATGAGCAGGCCGTATCAATTGACATAGAGGGCCCGGTAAAATCATAAACATATGAGATCCGGTTAGACAACATCGTCATCATACTACCAACCGCCGTATGAGAAGCAATGCCGTCTGGATCGGCAAACTGCAGAATCTGATAATCTAGCGTAAATCCCCCCATAAACACCCCGGTATTACTGCCGGCATATTCGGCCGGCTTAAGCCCTGCCTGTTCAAAAGCCTCCCAGACAATTTCCAGTACTTGCCGCTGCTGGGGATCAATTTGTTCGGCCTCGCGGGCATTCATTTCAAAAAAGGCCGCATCAAACTGATCAAACCGGTCGATAAAGCCGCCGGACTTTGATTTGCTTTTTCCCGGAATCTCTTCGTTATAATGATAAAATTCCGCTATGTCCCATCGGTCCTTGGGAATATCGGTCACACAGTCCCGGCCGTTTTTGATATTGTTCCAAAACTCCGCCACTGAATTTGACCCGCCGGGGAACCGGCACCCCATTCCTATAATTGCGATCTGATCATTATTAAACATCATTATCTCCCATGTCCGCTCTGTGTACGCCAAGTCAATAGTTGATTATCATTTAGCACTGCCGAACAGCTGCCATATTTTCCATACCGAAACATAGTTGCTTTCCGATATGACCCCTAAAACCGGTATTTCCGCCGGGCATATTTTTTCACAGGCTCCTGTCTTGACGCAATCGCCATAAAATTTCTTTTTATATTGTTTCTTAACATCCTGCTTGTGTTCACTTTGCTGACTCATTTGAAATACATTCATGGCGTTGACCGCACCGACCGGCCCCACGAAAAGATCATTTCTGGCATAACTGGGGCAGACCTCCAGACAGCACCCGCATTGCAGGCATTGAGCCGCCTGGTATTGATTATTATGCGACTTGGCACGATAAACAGCATTTCCCTCGACCCACAGCTTCAGCTCTTTCATGGATTCGTATATTATGCTCCGGTCCACTATTAAATCGCTGACTACTGGGAATTTACTTAGCGGTTCAAGAAGGATGCAACCCGACTTATCTACAATGTCATGGCAAAATGTTCTACACGCCAGACCCGGCGTACCGTTGATTACCATGGCACAGGCACCGCACAATCCCTGCTCACAACTGCTTTGATATTGAAGCTTTCTGTTAGCCCCGGCTTTTTCAGCCAGCCTGGCCATGTTCATATTGATATATTCCAGCAAGTTCAATACCGAAATATGCGGGCTGCCATCATAAGCATATTCTTCATGGTATGGCTCCAAACTGCTGTTTACCTGACGTTTTACGATAACCTTGATCTGCCCCATAATTCCTCCTATATCTCCTTACTTTCAACGTAAAAGCGTGCATCCTTCCATTGAATCACCGTATTATTTTTATAATTAAGGTCGTCGCTTTGGGGGTAGTCCAGCCGTTGATGCGCCCCCCGGCTTTCTTTCCTCTCCAGTGCCGAAATAAGAAAGGCCTGAGCCAATAATACTGCTGCCTGTGCCGCCACATAATCATAATAGCTCTCTGCGATGATATGTTCATCACATTGCTTTGCCAGCCTCTCCATTTCTTTGTAAGCGGCTTCGAGACCTACACGGTCGCGATATATCCCCATGCTTTTTTGCATTATCCGCGACATTTTATCCGTTATCTCCCCGCTTGCCACCGTACCGGCCTGCTTATGTTTCAGACAATGGTTAACCTTGTCCTGCTCTTTTTTTAAGGCTTCTTCGCAGGCTGGATCTGACGACCGGCTTTTATTGTCAGACTTGCCCAGGCAGCACGTTCCGGCGGCCATGATGCCGCCATGGATCGCACCTAATATCGAATTGCCGCCCAGCCGGTTAGCGCCATGATACTGAGAAGAACACTCCCCGACGGCATAAAGGCATTGGATGTTGGTGCGGTGATACTCGTCCGTCTGGATGCCGCCCATAAAATAATGGATGCCAGGATAGACCGGAACGGGCTCTTTATGCGGGTCGATATCCCGGTATCTTTTACAGGTCTGAACTACTTCGTCAAGGGCATAGTCAATGACCTTTCCCGGCAAAAAGGATATGTCCAGATACACTTGGTTCTTACCTTCAATACCCAAACCCATCTCATTGCACACTTTATAGATGCTTCTGCTTACGACGTCCCTCGGCATAAGCGCCCCCAGTTCCGGGAACCATTCCTCCATAAAATACCATCTTTGTCCATCCCGCAGGGTATACAGCCTTCCGCCCTGCCCTCTGGCCGCCTCGGTGATCAGCATTTTTTTGTTTGGCGTCTCCAAGGTTGTGGGATGGTACTGGATCATTTCCAGATCAGCAAACCGGACTCCCTGCCGCAATAATATCCCGGCGGCGCTTCCGTCATTCACGACGGATCCCGATGTTTTACCAAAAACGCCATTGGGCGCTCCCGTCGCAATGATCACGGCATCCGCCGTAAATACTTTGACCTGCTGAGTATTGACCTCTAAAAGAACCGCCCCCACGCAGACCTGCTCAGCATCTTGAATAATGCGTAATAACCTCCAGCCGTCCAGCCGTTCAATCTGTCCGGACACCTCATATTTTCGACATTCCGCAATTAGTGCCGTCATAATCTGTTTGCCGCTGTGAGCCCCTGAATATGCCGTTCTTTTCTTTTTCTGGCCGCCGAAATTCCTTAAATCGACTCTGCCTTCCTCGTCTCGGTCAAAATTAACACCCAGCTCCTCCAGCCATGTGACAATCCCGGGGGCATCGGCGGTCAGTCTTTTTACCGCTTCCGCATTATTGATATAACACCCCCCGCTCATCGTATCCTTAAAATGCTCGGCGACAGAATCGTCTTCCCCTTTGGTATTTAGTGCGGCATTGATGCCGCCCATGGCCATGACAGACTGTGCCCGCTCTGACTGCATGGGCCCTGCCATAACAACATGCGCTCCCTTCTGCGCACACTTGATTGCGGCAGTAATGCCTCCGAATCCGCACCCGATAATCAGTATTTTGTCCATGTCGCCTCCTTAGTTATCCTAAACTTATCTCAGATACTCTTACATCACGAGAAAGAAAATACAAAATGTGAATAAGTGATTGCAGCGGAAAAAGCTCCTCCCAAAATATAAACCGTTCTTTTGACATGCTTGAGATTTTTACTGTTTTTAATTAAGCCAAAAGTGATGAACAGATGGGATATTGAAATACTTAAATGGATAATTATGGTGATATACATCATAACATCCGTAACCAGCCAGCATATGTTAAAGAGCTGGTTCTGATAATACCGGTTCAGTTCAATAAATACCGCATGAAGCAAGGCAAATCCAAAGGAAAAGATCCCAGACATATTATGCAGGGAATACTCCGCAATATAACGCATATAAAATCTTTCTTTAGAGGTCTTTTTACTTGACTGGATGATTTTTATAAGACCAAATATAAAATGCAGCGTCATAATCCCCGCCAAGATAACTCCGGTAATGTTATATGAAAAAGAATATTCATCCCACCCCATGAAATAGCGGAATGATAAGATTGAATGTACAAAGAAAGTAATCATTGTCAATATACCGAGAATTATTATTATTTTTTTCAACATAAGTTTTCCTTTCATGTTTTATGCCGCCCCATTATATCCATAAGCTTTTGAGATATAGTAAACGTAAAAATATTCATGTTCTCATGGAAATAAAAGTGTCCGCCCTGAAAAATAGTCATGGAAGCCGGTTTGCTAGAATAGTCTTTCCATTCTGCCAGTTCCTCTTTTGTAACCAGCTTATCCTGGTTCCCACCCAGCAGTTCCAGCGGAATCGGGAACAAAACTTCCGCCGCAGAATAATAGGTTTCACACAGCCGCAAGTCATTCCGGAATATCGGCAAAATCATACTGAAAAATTCCTGATCCTGCCAGACCAGATCCGGGACACCTCCCAGTTCGCCTATTTTCTTGCCCAGCTCCATATCATCCATCTGGTATAGACATGTCCCCTGCTTGTTGATGCCGTTAAAGCAGCCGTTTATTCCGCTCAGCCGAGCCGGAGCCTTAAGGCTCGACAGGAATAAACATTCCGGCAGTTCCCACTGCCTTGTAAAGATTTCTTTAGCCATCAGGTAGGTAAGCAACGCCCCCATGCTGTGCCCAAATATTACATATGGCTTTCTCAGTTCATCCCGAATGTCATCCAGCATTGCTCTGACCAATATATTACCGTCACTGATCAGCTTTTCGCCGCTTCTTCCGCCGCGGCCGGGCAGGCGCACCAGTAAAAGTTCCACTTCCGGCGGAAAGTAATTCTCCCAGCGGTAATAAATCGAAATATCACTTCCGGCCGGCGGAAACAGAATCATCCGTAGCTTAGCGGCATTGCCCGCGGATAATCTTCTGGCTTCCAGCCATTTTGTCCTCATTATCTGCATATTGGCGGTCTCATCAGGCTCTGCCTTTGTCAGACTGATTTTTATTATTCTGGTTTTTAAGATTAAAGAAGGCAATTACATGATAAAACGCGCCACACACACCGCCGCCCATTGACGTAAACTGCATCACTGCCATTTGATTGCCGTTGGGGAAATAGACAAGGATGTCAGTCATGGCAAAATACATGGTCAGCAGTAAAAACACGCCTGATAAAATCCCGAAAATATTGATTGTTTTATTGAAAATCCCGTTCTTCATCGCCAGACAGCTGCTCACTAGGTACCAAGCACCCAAAGCACCAAACATCCAAAGATAGTCGGGGTCGATGCCAGTCCCGATTATCGGGATCAATGTCTTATAAATATCCGACTGTTCGGTATAATTCTCGATGTAATTCCATTGGTAAATCTCTTTATACCACTGGATCGCACTTACAATTGCCGCTCCGTAACCCATTATCTTAACCCATAAGTATAAACCTTCCCATTCATGGCTTTTTCTGCGGATGACGACATCGGCACCAGAAATCCAGAGAATGGTTATAAAAGCGACCAGTACGAACATGTACCGCCAGATATGCGGAATCAGCGGATTTAAATATAATTGGTTCATATACTCTTCGCCACGGTATTTTTCAGCCGGGTCGAAGATCATCAGCACTCCGATGCCAAAATAACAGATACCAATGATTAAAGATGCCCATCTTCCCCAAGTAATAACACTTTGCTCTTTCTTAAACCTGATTTTCAACAGCTCTTCATTCATTTGATTTTCCTCCTATGTATTTTATTCATCAGCATATCGGTTAAACAGATTAGTCACGATTTCCGTTCCAAGCGCCGTAAAAAATTCGCGTGTGTAAGGAATATGCCATTCTTGATCACTTTTCTCATCAAGATAATTATCTAGGCCATATTTGCCGGTCACGTCATTAGTCCGGTATATTTTTGCCGGCCGGCAATGCCCGGCTATCTGTCTTTCCATTCTACGGATCAAAGCATTCAGCGTAAAATCACTTTGAATCCGTTCCGAACATGGGCATAGATAGACAGTTAATTCTATAAGCCCAGACTGATTGACATAACCAATGAAGTCTCTCGTATTCTTTTCTAGTATTTCTTCCAATTCCTCATATTCCGCCAGACTATGATAGGTTCTTCCCTGTATCCAGTCTTCCAGCCGCAGTATAATGACCGGCAGGGTGTCTTTTTGCCGGAACATGCTGTCTTTGTCAATAAGCTGCTCAAAAATACGGCTGTATGGAGCATACTTAATACTACAGGGCATTGCCAGTTTTTGAATCCAGAAAGAGATTGATTCACTTAAAAGTTCCGCCACAAACGAAGAACTGATTACCATGCTGATTTTACGGCTCTCCATCTGCTGCTCATAGGCACTTATTTTTTGAGCCGGATCGGCCATTGCCATATTTAGTAGCCGGCAATAATCGTCAGCCATGGATTTCATTATACTTTCCGTAAACAAATCGGTATTGTATTCAAAATACGCGGCAGCATGCCGGCCATCCGTTGTGACATATAAGGAAAGATCAAGCTGTGACGTTCCTGTCGAAACGGGCAGGGATGTCACATCAAGATGGCTTATTTCTGTGGTCGCGGCCATCATTGAGGTATCCATCTGGACAAACAATACCTGAAACACCGGATTATAAATCGGCTGCCTTTCCAGATTCAGTGCTTCGATAACTTTTTCAAATGGAACCTCGGCATTTTCAAAGCTTTCGACAGCAATTTTCTTTACATCCTGCAGGAAACCGGCAAATGGATCATTTTCATTAACTGCCGCCTTGACAGCCACGGTGTTCATAAACAAACCGATTAAACCTTCCAGCTCCACCTTATTGCGGTTGGCCACCGGCGATCCGATGCATATCTCCGTGTCCTGACTGTAAAGATGCAGTAAAATAAACAAAACTGACAGCAATACATGATAAGATGTTACATTATGCTGATGGCAAAACTGCTTGATTTCTTCCCACTGCGTCTGACCAATTTCAAAATAATAATTTTGCCCGTTATGCGACATAACCTGATTACGTGAAACGCAATACGGCAAGTTAATACACTTGTCCGCGCCCTCCAGGCGCTCCTTCCAAAAATCCAGCTGCTTTTGCATCCTTGTCTGACCGATCTGGTTCATCTGCCACTGTGTATAGTCGGCATATTGAACCGGCAACGGCGGCAATGCTTTGATTTTATCCGTGCCTTCATTGTACATCCCTAAGATTTCCTGGATAAGCACTCCTAAAGACCAGCCGTCAGATATAATGTGATGCAGAGTATAACTTAAAACCACCGCCTCGCCGGACAGACGGATCACCATAAAACGCCACAGCGGGCCGACCGATATATTAAAGGGGATCTGACACAGTTCCCGGTTCATTTCATCGACCTGCTTCATCTGCTCGTTGGGCGGAATCTCCCGCAAATCCTTTATAAGCAGTTTTACCGGCATATGTTCTCTTACGACCTGCGACGGCATGCCGTCTACCGAGGTAAAAATCGTCCTCATAATCTCATGTCTTTGCACCAGTCTATTTAAAATAGCTTCTAAAGGGGTGATGTCTAACTGCCCCCGGATCAAATAAGACTGGGAAACATGATAAACACAGTCGGCCGCAAATTGCTGCATAAACCATTGCCCGTTCTGTTCATATGAAAGCGGAAATATATTCGAACTTCTGTCCGTCTTCGGTATTTGTTCCTGTTGTTTTTTCTTACCCATCATGCGAATCAGATCCTGCATGGGTATTTTCTTCAAATCTTCTTGTTTATTTCCCATCGGCTT
The DNA here is from genome assembly GCA_002293475.1 of Lachnospiraceae bacterium UBA938. GTDB lineage: Bacteria > Bacillota > Clostridia > Lachnospirales > Lachnospiraceae > UBA935. The sequence goes on along the minus strand of DBDG01000015.1, from coordinate 33,041 downwards.
ATGCTCCTGAAATGGCTGGTTTATATGCTATGAAGCTCTTTTAAGCGTGACTGATTCATTCTTCTTAACTGCATGTTGACCTCTTCGGTAGGTTTTATCTCTTCTGCGCTGATGAAGCCATCATCCTGCTTCGCGATAAATTGACTGATAGCCTCAATGGTCGGATATTTAAACAGATCTACCGGCGTCAGCTTGGTATCGAACCTTTCTTTGATAATGTAATAGGTCTCAATCAATATCATAGAAGTACCGCCTAGATCAAAGAAATTATCTTTTACTCCGATGTCGTCTCTGTTTAATATCTTTTTCCATATTTCCCCGATAGCCGTCTCAGTATCATTGGCCGGCTTGCGTATTTTTTTCGGGATATCCTTCTTTTGTGCGATATCTTCCGGTTTTTCTCTCGATTGTCTTACTTCTGACCGCTTTGCCTGGGCTACCTTTATCATGTTGCTGATAAGGTCGTGATCAAATACCCGGAACGAGGCATCAGCGCTTACCTCCGAACATAAAAGCATGACAGTATTTCGGTAGTCCTCCGATAGCTTTATGATTGTCCCCTCCATAAACAAATCGGTGCTATATTCGAAGAAAACATGAATCCCCCGACCACCTTCCGCGGCGCCGCTTTCGGCTTCCCCGGACACCCCATATTCTTCCATTGAGACAGCTAAGTCTACCATTGCGGCTTGATTATCTACGTTTTGGCGTTCTATTTTTAGCCCTTCTATTTCAAATGACGGATGCGGCACATTTTGAAATAGAAACAACACCTGAAACAACGGATTAATGCTTGAGTCTCGTTTGATTCCCAGCTTTTCCACCAGCAAATCAAAAGGCAGTTCCTGGTGGTTATAGGCTTCGACCATGACCTTCTGGACCTGGGCGGTTAATTCCCGGAAGCTTAGTTCTTTGCGCACCTGATTGCGTAAAACGACCGTATTCATAAAACAGCCGATGTTCTCTTCCACCTCCCGGAGCGGCCGGTTGGTCACCGGGACACCGATCACCACATCTTCTTGGGCGGAATACGCGGCCAAGACTATATTTAAAGCTGACAGGTAGATAATATATGGAGTTACTCCCAGTAACTGCGCCGTTTTATAGACATTAGCGACGATATCGCCCGAGTATTGGCATACATACTTTTTGCCCCGGAAGGACTGCACCGGCGGCCGTTCAAAATCATAAGGCAGTAGAAGCTGCCGCCAGTCCTTCAACTGTTCTTTCCAAAATAATATCTGTTCCTCCATGACCTGATCAGTAAACATATTATGCTGCCATACGGAAAATTCACTGATCTGCCATGCGGGCGGCGGCGGAAGCTCCTGCTCACCGTTAAGGAAATGATGATATGCCTGCATCATGGAGTCGATGAAAATGCTGACTGACCACCCATCGGAAATAATATGATGGATCACTAAAACAAATATGGCTCTGTCAGGGGCGGTTTTTAACAGCGTACAATGAAATAAAGGCCCCCGTTCAAAGTCAAAGGAACGCATTGCTTCTTTTTTGATAAATTGACTTATGCTTTCTTCCTCGTTTTGCTCTCTGACAATGTCTTTTATGGAGATAACCGTAAAATAATCCTTAATAACCGGTAAAACCCGCTGATACAAGACCCTATTTCGCATTTCAAACACAGTTCTTAATATTTCATGAATCATGGTCAAATGGGTGATAGCTTTTTCTAGGCAGGCTACATCAACCGCTCCGGTGATTTTAACCGCTTCGGCACCATTATAAAAGTAGTCATTATTGTCATATTGATGGATGAACCAGAATCTTCTTTGGGAAAAGGAAATCTGGACACCGTTATTTTTTTCTTCTTCGGAAAGACACGGTTTTTCCCCTTTAATAATCTGATGATTGCCCGTATCTTGCCCTTCTTCCCGGTTTTTATCTTGGATAAACCGGCCGAGCTCCCCGAGCGTGGGATGATCAATAATATCATCAATCTTAAATCGCATCGGGAAGGCAACGTTCATCCGGGATATTACCTTCATGACATCCAGGGAATTGCCTCCCAGATCAAAAAAATTATCCTCTCTGCCGGAAATATCTTTATTTAAGACTGCCTCCCATATCGCGGCAATGCTTTTTTCCATTGCCGAAAGACTGGATTTTTGCTGGGTTCCTTTATTACTTTGCTCCGGCTCCTTCCGATATATCCCTTCTTTAGTTAATACAAACCGATGATTCTTGGTCTGCTTTATAACGCTGGCCGGCAAAACATTTCCGGTAATATCATAGTAGAACCGCTCGATTTTGCAAAAGGCCACTGCCTTCTTTATGTGTGCCTCGCTGATCTTAAGATGTGCCGACATTGTCTTAATCAGATTCTTCAGGAAATTACTATTTCCTGACTGGCCGGTATAATAAAAGACATATGTGGACACCTCAAAGGTGATCAGACATTCTTTAACCTTTTTATTGTCAATGAGGAACTGCCTCAATTCAGTTAAACGAACCCTTTTGCCGCTGATAAAACCAATCTCACTACGCTCATGTGACAGCTCAAAACCATATTGACCCTTTATTCTCCCGGTATACCCGGTAGCTATATCCCTTTGGCGGCTTTCCCGGCTTGCCGTCATGGTATCCTTGGCAAACAACCGTCCGACAAAATATGCCGGCACTTCATTGCCATAAGCATCACAGATCATTGCGTTTTTATATATAATTCTTTGCTCCGGCATGATGATATGATACAGGAACAAACCGGTATCATAGTCGGATAAATAGCAAACCGTCCTGATTCCCCGCTCCGTTACTCTTTGGATGACATCGGCCTTTATCTGAGTTTCTATCGGGTCATAAGGCAGATAAATACTCTCACATTCCTTAAGCTGCTCTTTGTGCGCCCAGTCCTCCAGACAGTCCCATTCGGTAAACAGTATATTAAACCCGTATTCTCCGGAATCAGTCAGGATTGCATCCTGATTCCATAACACATTTATCGTTACATTGGTTATCAGCTTATTATCCCGGCACCGCTCATCCAGAAGAACTGTTTTGTCTCTCATAAATGAAAAACTGTTTCTGATATCACGAAATGTCACATGAACGGTACCATCCTTAGAGATAAAGCCGAAAAATACCTCGGCCGGCTCGCTGCTGGCGGCTGATCCAGTAAAACCGGCTTCATAAAAGCTCCGCTTTTCTTCACACTGGCTGATATCAATACACTTGTCAAAATATTCAGCAGCCAAAAATGTAGCATTCTTATCATCGCAGAGTATTGCTGCCGCCGCATCCAGCTTATGATGATAACGATAAGAAAATTCCGGCATGACTTCCGTCACATAACCGGCATGATAAGCGCCGCATATTGCTGCTGCCCGGTATATGGGGTCTTCCGACAGGATGATTATCTGGTTGCTTTTTCCTTTGGCCTTCTTGTCAATTGCGGAAGATAATTGTTTAATCAGACGGCGGATGTCTTGATCGGTATCGCTTTCCCGACAGCCCGGGATTATTTTTTTGCCCAAAGCTACTTTGATATCTACCATTTTTATGGTAATATCCGTTGAAATCTGCTCTAGGATCGAAACATAACAGGCCAGCATGATTTCGATCATATCATCGTTCATGCAGCCGGTATTGTATATTGCGCTGACGGTGACCGTGCGGCCAGGCCTGACTACCCAGTTCAAAGGATAGTTGGTCGTCTCGTTAATCCATTCTTCCGAAATATGAAACCCCGCCTCTTGATCATCATAAATATGATCTATCGAGTAATTTTCAAATGTAAACAAACTGTCATACAGATTCATGCCTACTGCCGAAGCAGCCGCAATATCCGCATAAGAAAGGTATTCATAAGGATTCCTGGCAACCTGCCAAGCCGTCCCGTCCTGCAGGTAATAAAGGATCGGCCGCTCTGCCTGAAAAACAGTCCGGGTTGGAACTGAATTGATGAATACCCCGACGGTATTTGTTATTTTCTTCAATTCGGTCGGCCTTCCCGATACGGTGACACCATATACAATATCTTGCAAGCCGGATAATCTGCTTAGCAAAATAGAATATGCCAAGCTATAAAACTGAAAAACTGAGAGGTTATTTTTTTTGGCGGTCGACTTAACCTGTTCTGCCGTATGTAAGTCCACCACTGCTGATTTTCTGACGTGGACAGCAGCTTTTTCTTTGTCCTTTAACCAGCTATCTTCCTTTGAATCGAATATAAGCGGCTGATAAAAACCTTCTAAATAGCCCCGCCAGAATTGATTGGCCTTTTCCTTATCCTGCCTTTTGATCCAGTCAACATAGTCCTTGTACGGTAAAGAACCATGTTTTTCTGGTTTTTCCCCTTTCATCAGTCTTTTGTAATTATCAAACACCCTTCCGAGGAGATAGGGCAGCGACATTCCGTCGACAATGATATGGTGAATGGTCCAGATAAAATAATATTCTGCTTCTGTGACCTGAAGCAGGGCAAATCTGGTCAGCGGTGCCTGGTCCAGTTCAAACCCTTGGACAAATTCGCTTTGCTTTATATTATAAAAAAGTTTTCGGCTTTCTTCCTCGGAACTCTCGCGGCAGTCATAGACAGTGAATTGTAACTTATATTCCTTAATAACAATCTGCAGATTACGCCCGGTATTTTCCCAGACAAATGCCGTTCTCAGTATGGCATTTTCCCGGACAGCAAAATCCCAGGCCTCTTTGAGTCTTTCTACATCAATAATCCCATTAAGCTTACAGGAATACTGATCCATAAACTGTGACGGATCCTTGAGTGAATGATATAGCATCCCTTCCTGCACCGGGGTAAGTTCATAAATGGTTTCAATATTATGCTGCTGCATACTTTTTCCTCAATACTTTTCCTTAATTAGTAAGGTTATCTGCGACGGCATTAAATTTGGATAAAATAAAAGCCAGTTCCTCTTCCCTTAGATCCGCATTGCCAAAATCAGAAGAAGTAATTCCTTTATCATTTGTAGTAAGACAATATTCGATAAGTTCCGTAAGCGATTTGTCAAATTCCTCTCCCAGTCTTTTTATTGTTTCCGGGTCGTATCGCTTCCTGTCAAAATGCCATTCAAACATAACGTTTACTTTTTCTTCCGCTATACAAAGGCTGATCTTACCGGGCGACATCCCTTCATCTACCCAGCCGGCCGAAGCATCATATTCGGTAAATGCCAAAACAACAACTTCTTTGTCTGATAAATCAACATATGGCTCGGCCTGGTTATCCAAAAAACCGGGATAATCATCCTTGATCCGCGAAATGTCATAATAATGCTGCTTGATATCCCGTAAAAACCTATCATGAGAATACTCGTCCAGGCTGTTCCGGTATAAAAAAGGATATGTAAACGAAAAATTACCGACTACCTGTTCCGTATTCACCGACTCCGTACAGCAATTGCGTAAGTTATCTTTTATAGCGAGCCAGAACCTTGATCCTGCTTGTCTGGTCAGGGTGTTTACCAACGCCGCCAAGACCAGTTCTTTGAATGAAATCTCATAATTTCCAAATTGCCCTGTAACATAATAATCAAGATACATTTCCTTAAGCGGCCGGGTAATTTTACCGCTTAGCCAGTCCGGCCCGGAAACGTCGCATACCTCTTCCGGCCGCACCGCTATCTCTGTTTCTGTGCGTTGTAACCAGGCAAGCTCATGTGTCTTTTCCCGCCATTTATCTTGGCGATACCGGGACTCATCTGACGCAAGGTATTGCCGGTATGCCCGCTGCCATGTCACATAGGCGGCCGGAACAGGCTGGGCGTCTTTATTTTCAAGGGTAAGACGCCTGGCAAGATCCTTAATCAATATTTCTGCCGACTCCCGGTCACAGACCAAGCGGTTCAGTGCTAAATACACCTTTTTGCCTTTTTTCTCCCCTACAAGTGCTGCGGCTAGGCATATCCCGTTTTGGATATCAATAATCCGATTAAGCTCATTCACAACATCTGCCGGCGAAGAGACACGGTCCGCGGTTATCTCTATCACATTGTTACGCTGGCCGGCTTCGCTTATTACTGCCTTGTCCGGATCTGACCGGAAATCAATTACCGAAAAAAGAATCGGCTGCTCTTTCTCAATCAATCTCATTATCTGGGTCAGTTCTTCTATTTCAACACTGTCTGGACAGTCTGTCTGAACCACTGCGTTATTATGATTCCATCCTAATGGGCCGGCCAGCAATTCGCTTTGCGCACGGAACAGTCGGAAGGTACCGGCCGCCGCCTCATTTTCGGCAAACAGTTCGGTGAGGGTAGCATTTTTAATTATGTTGACAATATTTTTATCTTGATAGAAGGATTTCATGTCAATAATGATTCCTTCTTCTTTTGCTCTTGTTATTACTTGGAGCATAATGATTGAATCACCGCCGCTTTCAAAAAAGGAATCCTCTACTCCGATCTGATCTGTTTTTAACAGCTCCTTCCATATTTCGAGCAATTTTTCTTCAGCCGGATTGCCCGGTAGGACGAACTCGTAACCAGATTCCAGCTGTTCTCCCATATCCTTTAACGCCCTAATATCCGTTTTGCCATTAACCGTTAACGGTATTGCCTCAACTTTATAAAATTTAGACGGTACCATATAAAAAGGAAGGCGGCTATGGAGGTATTCCTCTACTTTCTTAGTCGTAATATCCTTAGTTGTAATGTCCCTGCCTGAAATATCCCCATTGGTCTTTTCATTATCTGTATTTATTGTATTCGCTGCTTCTTTATTCAAAACCAGATAAGCATCTAAGGTTCTTTCGCCGCTGGTATCTTGCGAGACGGTAACCGCAGCCGCCGCGACTACATCAAGGTTACAGAGACAGTTTTCGATTTCTCCGGTTTCTACCCGGTATCCTCTGATCTTTACCTGCCCGTCTATGCGTCCGATGTATTCAATATCACCGTTATCCATCCACCTGCCGTAGTCGCCCGTATGATAGATTTTTCCTTTCCCGAAAGGATTATCCGTAAACTTTTCCTCCGTCAGCTTCTTACGGTTCAAATAACCTCGTGCCAATCCTAGGCCGGCGATACATATCTCACCGATCATGCCTAGGCCACAGAGCCCTCCTTCATTGACAATATATATCAGCACATTGCTCATCGGCTTTCCAATGGGGATTTTGGACGGTATCTTGTCATTTTCCCGCCGGTTCCATAGTGTCGCACATACTGTATTTTCGGTCGGACCATAACCATTGACATATATTTCTGAAGCCGCCGCTGCCTTCACCACCGCTTCATCAGCTTCTGAACCCGCCGTCAGCAACACTCTGAACTGTAAACCGGACTTGCATATCTGTTTCCAGTACTGCGGCGAAAAATCAACGACGGTAATGGCAAATTTATTTACCTGACGGACTAGTTCGGGAACGTCCAGTAATATTTCTTTAGTTACTATGCATAATGTCCCTCCCAGTAAAATGGAAATTGCCATTTCCCAGACACATGCATCAAATATGATATGGGAAAACTGCAAGACCCTGTCATGCTCGTTCACTCCATAAAGATGATGAAATCCTTGTGACAGGTTGGAAACACCATGATGTTCTACCATGACGCCTTTCGGATTTCCGGTGGTGCCCGATGTATAAATGACATAGGCCAGCGTGCTAAGCTTATTCTGTTCAGGCAGGTTACTTATGTCGCCTGTCTTCAGGTCAAGATCGCCGTATCTGATAATCCGCAGCTGATCCAGAAAAGCAAACCCGTCCACATATTCATCGTACACTAAATAGCGGGCACCGCTATCGCTTATGACATACTGGATGCGCTCTTGCGGATAAGAAGGTTCAATCGGTAAAAAAGCGCCGCCGGCCTTTAGAATTGCCAGTACCGTCACAAAATACGCCATTGATTTCTGCATTATTACGCCGACAATCACTTCATTCGCAACGCCCTGCCCTTTTAATATCCTAGCTAAAATATTACTCCTTTCGTTTAATTCACGATAAGTTAAGGAATAGCGGGGATCAGCAAGCGCTACCTTGTCAGGATGTCTTTCCGCCATCTGGGTGAACATTGCGTTGATTGTCTGTATCTCCCAGTCCTTGACATCGGCTGTACCGTAGTCAAGCACCATGGTTTTTTCCCGCTCTGACAAACAGGACAGCATCCTGACTTCCTGTACTCCTGATATCAATATTTGATCAATAAGGGATAAAAAGGCATCTTTAAAGAATTCAATCTGCGTCCGGCTGAATTTTCCTGTTCGATATTCGAACCATCCCAAAAGCCCCTCGGCCTCCTGGTTCAGCTCTAAAACAAGGTCTGCTTTGGTATTCCCCAGATCCAGTTCCGCAAATTCAACCTCATACTGACCGGTATCCATATTTTTTAAAGCATTTCCCTCGTAGCTAAAAACAATATGATATACCGAAGAATCTATATTGTTATTTCTAATATTCAGGTTTTTGATAATGGTGCCGAAGGGAATATCTTGGTTTTCCAATGCGGACAATATTTTAGCATATTCCGATCGCGCACATGCTATAAAACTGCTCTCATCATTAATATTGTTCCTGATTGGCAGCATGTTTAAAAAACAACCGATAAGATTTTCAATTTGTTGATCATTTCTCCCCTGTATCGGAATGACTATGACCGTATCTTCCTGCTTCGTATGCAAATATAGCAGACAGCGTAACACGGTCATATAAAAAGCAAAAGGCGATATGGAATGCTTCTTGCCAAAATCAGCCGCTTTACTTTTAATATCTTCGTTGATCCGAAAGACTACCCTGTCGCTGCCAAATAAATCTTGTTCATTCTTATTAGCACTCTCCGCAAGATTTGCTGACATATCACAGTCTTTGAGTTCTTGTCGCCAATATTCCAACTGTCCGTCATATTGCCCGTCAGACAACCTCTTCTGCCAGTACTTGACATAGTCATAATAACCAAACCGGTTTTCATGGTAATCTTGTGTTTCTTTCTTTATCAGACCCATCCCCGCTAACATTTCTCGGATAAGTATACGAGTGGAAGCACCATCCGATATGATATGATGCTGGATCATTAGTAAATACCATTCATTTATAAAATGATAACATCTCATTCTAATAAGATTGCCAGCAGATAAATCAAATGTAATTTTTGATTCTTTTTTCATTTCTTCAATAAGTTCTGCTTCTGATATTCCGCAAGGGCACTCGGTAAATGCCAGATCGATTTTAATCTCTTGTGATATATTAACATATATATTGCCTTCTTCGTAAATAAACTTTGACCTGAGCACTTCATGCCGTCCGATCAGTTCCGTAAATGCACGCCGGATCTGATCGGCACTTATATGCCCCTTGACCTTTACATATCCTGCAATGTTATCTAGGGCGGCTTCCCGATAAAGATTCCGCCGATACCAAAACTCTTTCTGAAGATGGGAACATTCCCGTATTCCGGCCAATTCTTTGTCTCTTATTTCTGTGACTTTTCCGTGCCTTGATTCAGAATAATAACCATCCGCCTTGGGTCGGTTGTTTTTTTCCAGCATCATGTTTTTTAATCTTTGCTTTTGGTCTTCGGATAGTTGATTTATTCTATCCCTTATTTTTTCGTATTTTTCCATATTTGTTCCCACTTCTAACTAACTTTTTATTTAATCCCATATCAATAATGTGCATTTATATATATATATTGTAGCTTTATATTAATAAAACTTATATTAATATTTATGTTNNAATTTTAGTTTTTATCTTTTTTTATTATATATTATGTTATTACATTTGTAAAGTACTAATATTTATTTCGACTTTTTTCATTCAATATTAAGCATCTAATGCAGCTATTAGTTAATGATTAGAAGTAATTATGAATAGTATTATTGTAGATTATTTAAAATATATTGCAACTAAGGCAGTAAAAATATTACGACTGGCTGCATGGGTAAGTCGATAAAAAGCACCCACCAAGGTGGGTGCTTTTTATAAGCATATGTGGCTACTTTATTCTTCCATCAGTTCCAGCTTGCTGACTGATACCTCATAAGCAACCCGCTTGCTGACTTGGTCTTCGGATATTTTTTTCATATATTCCCGGCTCTGGATCCGCCCCCAGATGGCACACCTTTCCCCGACGACAAACCCGCTGGCATAACGGGCATTTCTTCCCCAGCAGATGCAGGGTATGTAATCCGATTTGCCATACGGCCGGTTAACGGCAAGCAAAAGGTCGGCAATTTCTCTTCCCAGTGGTGTCTTCCGGTAAATCGGCTCCTTGCAGATATAGCCATCCAGATAAATCTGATTGGTCTGGGTATTCTCCTCAATGGCATCCACAAACTCGATTTCCCTAGCAAATACGGATAGAACCAGCTTGTTCTTCCTTTCCTCGTGGCGGTTGTAGGAACGGAACTGACCCGTTACCATGATATTCTGTCCCTTAAAGTCCTCCTCCACGTTGATGAGACGTTCCGATACCATCAATGGAATGATATCGCTTGAATCACTGAGGCGTTCCACACGTACGTCCACCATATAGAAGCCCTCGCCAAAAATCTCATGGCTGAATTCAAAGTCTCCGATGATTTCTCCCATGATGATCACCTGATTGTTTTCAATTACCTTATCTGTCATTGATGTTCTCCCTTCTTATTCAGAATTTTTTCCCGTAATATAGTACTATGTATATGGCTATTTTCCTGAAATAGACCTGTAAGGCATCGCGCCACTGTGCCAGATCTCAACGAGTAATACGGCCTATTCCTGAGCCTCTTTCGTAAAATATTGCGTTAAATAGATTTTTTTACCGTCTGTCCAGACCGTGACCGCCCCGCTCTCATAAGTTATGTAAACCTTTACCCCACTGTTTTCCAGCCTCTCCACAAGTTCTTCGTGCGGGTGTCCATAAGGATTGCCGGAACCGGCCGAGATAACCGCTAAAGCGGGGTTGGTCAGCCGCAGAAATTGCCTGCCCGTAGCGTTGCGGGAGCCGTGATGGGCGACCTTCAGCAACGTAAGATTGCCGACAACAGCCCGGCTGTCACTTGCCGTGCCAGCTATGTACCGGCTCAATGCTTCTTCCCCGCTCCCTTCCACATCACCTGTCAGCATCAGTGAAAAATCTCCGTATTTAAGCAGCAATACCGTAGAATATGCATTGCTGTCTGACCAGACCGCACCGCCTTCCGGATGGAGACACCACAATGTCATCCCCGGGTCCGAGACGCTCTGGCCGCTGCTTATGTAGTGCCGGGCAATTCCGGCATCCGCTGCTATGCTTTCCAGCCTGCGGTATTCTTCATTTTTACTATTATCGTTAATATCTGGCAGGATCAAGGCGTCAATAGGGATACCATCGGTGCGCATCCGTTCTGTCAGCTCCGTAAAGGCACTGTGATGATCAGCGTCCGGATGCGTGATGAAAAGCGCGTCCAGCCGCTTTACGCCTTGTGACTTCAGATAGGGCAAGATCCGGTACCGGCCGACATCCTGACTGTCGGAACTGCCGGCATCAATCAGATAGTGGCGGCCGCCCGGGCTGCGGATATGGATACAATCACCCTGGCCTACGTCAAGAAAAGTAATCGTCAAGCCGGAAGGGTTCCGCATGACCAGGGTCAATATCCCGCCGATGAGGATCAGATAGCGAATACCGGCCCGCAGTTTTTCATGAAACATAATCAGAAAAGCCAGGATTCCTGCATAGGTGGCAATCTGCCATATCCGTGGCTGTCCTAGGATGAGATTATGTCCGGGCAGGCTGTCACATAGCAAACAGATCTTTTCATACAGTTCCAGAATCAGAGTAGAAATAACAGATGTTATCATCCCGAACGGAACAAGGATTTGTCCGACTGACATAGTCAATATGCCGGTTATCATCAGCACTCCCATCAGCGGGATGACAATGAGATTTAATAAGGGTGAGTAAAGCGGAAATTGATAATAATAATAGAGAGATACCGGCAAGGTAAATGCCGAGATGCAGAAGCTGGAAAGAAATGTATTAGCCACTGGCGATGCTTTGTTAAACAGAGCGTAATTCATGGAAGGGATAAACAGGCTGATTGCCAGAACCGCCAGAAATGAAAAAAGAAAACCGCTGTGGTTAAGATATAAAGGCTGCTCGAGCAAGATAAGCGCTGCCGCAACCGCCGATGCCGTAAGAATATCATAGGTCCGCCCCGCTAATTGCGCCGCCATCCTCATCCCGAACATGACTATGGCCCGCAACGATGAAATACTCATATCCGTCATCTCGCCATAACTTACCATCACCGCAACTGTCATTAGCGAAGCTATTAATATGGGAACCGCTATCCGCCGCAGCAGTCGGTACAGGCTCATGCCCAGCAACGAAATATGCAGTCCCGATATGGCCAGAATATGTACAATCCCGCTACGCTGATAGAGTTCCTTAATCTTGCTGTCGGTCTGTCCTGATTCACCTAGAAGCATTGTCCGCAGGATGGAAGCCTTGTCCTCTTTAAAATACTTGTCAAGTGTCCGCCCCAAAACACTCCGGATCTGATATAAACTCTCACGATATCGGCTGTAATTATGGCCTGCTGCCAGTAACTTGGCCTCAAAGAGACGGAAATCGGTTTTAAGGATCCGATAATAGTGTAACTGCGAGAACTGGCCTGGATTCGTGGCTTTTTCAAAGGTTGAGAGTTTGCCGCGGACTTGTACTCTGCTGCCCAAGAGCGGCCCGATGCTGCTTTCAAGATAACACAGAACTTTTCCCCTGCTGTCTGGCGGCAAGCCCTCTACGGCTGCATCCGGCTTTACCGTCACTAATAGCCCTTCGCCCCGTGCCGTGCTTCTTACTTCCTTTCCGACCACTTTACCGGTAACTGTAATCCAATTGCCTTCCCACGGCGTAAAGTCCACCGGCGGCACGCCCACATAGCGCACACAGATAATTCCAAATAATACAAATATTAAAACCACTAAGCACAATGGTCTTTTACAATTAAATACACTGATATCTTATAATCTCCCTTTGATGATTTGCTCTGAAGCGAGCCGAAGGTTCATAGCAACATTTTTATAACAAACAACTATTTAAGAATAGTGACCCGCTACACCGTCACAAGGTCCAGATTTCTCTCAAAAATGGTCGAAAGGCTCACATTCTCTCTAAATATCTCATTGATCCCCCCATTTACTGAAATGGACACTTTATTAATATTCGGCAGTTCAACCAAAGAATTGGTAATGGCATAGATAGTCACGTCTGCACTTACATTATCCAGCTGCCCCAGAAATCCGGAATCAAAGTTTACATAACATATCCCGTCAACCACTGTAATGCTGATTATCCTTGTTGCCGGGTTGATTACAGGATGTACATTTTCCCCCATAACCGGCCCGGCAATAAGATTTTCCACCACCACTTTTTCAATAGCGACATTGCTGTTATAAACCACGTTGCTTCTGGTGGCCACTACTAGGTTTTTCCCGCTTTCATCGCTGAAATATAGGCGCAACGAAGTTTTTTCATAATCATATATCTCATCGCCGGCACTGTTGATAAACATATCCGCCGCCATCACCCCCACCAGATTGCCCATGCTGTCAAGCAGTGGCTCGGATTGGATCAGGATCGAAACATAATCAATTCCGTCGACTTGCGTTAACGTCCTGACCAAGGCCGCTCTTACCAGTATTTCGGTAATAACCGTCTGATCACTGTAAAAAGTATCAAAGTTCAAGACGATGCGCCCTTCGGAGATACTATAATCCAGAAGTTCAAAACCTCCCGCCAGCGGCGATTTATATTCCAGTTTTTCCGAAACCATGCCTAAGGCGGCCAGCAGCTCCGCTGCCAGTTCATCCATATCAGTACTGTTTGTCTGATATTCCCTGGTGACTAGTCCGGTTTCTTCGTTGTTTACATAATATACCTGAAACACATTGGCGAACACCTCTTCTTCCTGACCGCACGAAGCTAGTAAAAACGCCGGCAGAAGTGCAAGGACGCCTAATATGGCGGTGCGGATAAATCTTAGGTAAAACTTATTTTTCTCTGAATTAATATTTTTAAATTCGGCGTTTTTGCTTTTATTCTTCATTTTGCTCTATAATTAAGCGGAATCCTTACCGTAAAGGTGGTTCCCTCTCCTTCCACACTGATTGCTTTGATAGTTCCTTTATGCAGCAGCACGGCATTTTTGGCAATGGAAAGGCCTAGTCCGGTACCGCCTATCTCCCGGGAATGGGATTTGTCCACTCTGTAAAACCGCTCATATATCTGCTCTAGGGCCTCCTCCGGAATCCCGGTTCCCAGATCACTTACTTCAATGGTAAAAAACTGATAGTCGGCATTGACGATGACGGTGACGGTTCCTTGCTCTTTATTGTATTTAATGGCGTTTTCGATCAGGTTTGAAAGAATCAGGGATAACTTTACTTCATCGACTTCTGCCAAGACCTCACGTTTGCTTTCCAGTACCAGTTCCACATCCCGTTTCCGGGCGATCGGGCGGAGCCTTTTTAAGATGATTTCCGTCAGGGCATTGATATCCACCACGGTGATGTCCATCCTAGCCGCTGTCTTATCCATTTTTACCAGCGAAAGCAGATCGTTAATGATCTTGTCCTCCCGCTCTATTTCTGCTGCGATATCTACCATGAACTCCCGGTAGAGTTCCGCCGGGGCATCGTTCTGGTTTAGCAGGGATTCCGCCAGTACTTTTATTGACGTGATCGGTGTTTTCAACTCGTGGGATACATTGGAGACAAAATCATTGCGGGAGTCGTCCAGTACCTTCATCCGATAAAGCAGCTGGTTAAAAGCATCCAATATATGTTCCGTCTCCAGATAATCGGTTACGGTAATCGGTTCGTCGGTAAATCCTTCTTTTACCTGGCTGATCGCCTTGGTCACCCTTCCAAACGGTATGACCAGAAGATTGGCCGAGATCAAAGCAAGGGCGAATAAAAAGAACAGCAGCAGGACTTCCACAATAAATGATTGCTGGCTCAGTATTTCCATAGTGGCACTGATGGATTCGGTAGAAACGCTGGTTAACATAACACCGTGCATAATCTGCGTCCCCTCCGGCAGCTCCGGCTTGGCGTTGTTGGCACTGACGATCTCCACGATTGGGGTGGTCATCTCAATATAACGGTTGACACTGTCATAATTAGCCACACTGGTCCCTTTTAGGCATTTGATGACCTCTTCGGATATAATGATCCTCCCCTCGCCGACGGTATAGGTGTCCTTGACGACCTGCAGCGCACTGTTAATGATCAGCACCCTTCCGTCATACAGATTGGAAAGCTGTTCCAGTTCGGCATTAATCACCGCTGAAGAATTATCTTTTAAGTAATTGGAAGCAATCAGATGGTTGGCAATTATTTTCAACTGATTCTGGACGTCGGAACTGCGCAAATCGACAGCACGGTTCTCATAGCTTTCAAGGATCGCATAACGCATGATGACACCGGGAACAAAGCCCACCAGAAAGATTATGACAAACAGACGTGCCCGCAGGCTCCGTAATCTGGTAAAGCGAAAGAAAATATTTTTGATGATTTCTTTCATGTCAGCTCCCCGTAAACCATTGCATCCTAAGCAAAATAATACCCCACTCCCCATTTGGTGTGGACATAACGCGGCTCGCTGGGATTCTCCTCAATCTTCTCACGTAGCCTCCGGATGTGGACGTCTACCGTCCGGACGTCACCGGGATAGTCCGTGCCCCAGATCAGCTTCAGCAGACTGTTCCGGCCATAAACTTTATTGGGGTTCAGTACCAGAAGTTCCAGCACTTCAAATTCCTTGGCGGTCAGATTGATCTCTTTTCCTTTGATATAGGTCCGCCGGCTTTCACAGTCCAGCTTTACGTCGCCGCTTTCCACGATCGGATCGACCTCCTTATCCTTGCCCTTGGGAGCCGTCCGGCGCATGATGGCTTTCAGCCTGGCTTTGACTTCCAGAATATTAAATGGCTTGGTTATATAGTCATCGGCACCGTAATCCAGTCCTAATATTTTATCCATGTCTTCGCCTTTGGCAGTTAACATAACAATCGGGATGCTGGAAAACTCCCTGATCTGCTGACATACTTCAAGGCCGGTTAATTTGGGTAGCATGACATCCAGCAAAATAATATCGTATTTGTTTTCCCGTGCCATTTTAAGCGCTTCTTCCCCATCATAGGCGCAGTCCACCGACATTCCGTCCTGCTCCAAGCTGAAGCGGATCCCCTTTACGATGAGTTTTTCGTCATCCACTACCAAAACACGATTTGCCATTACTCCTCCTCTTGTGCCGGGTTATCAGGCCGTATGCCACGCTACGGTCAGACCGTGATCCGTTCACTGATCTGATTGAACAGACCTTCCTTTATCCCATCTACCTTCATGATATCCTCCACATGCCGAAAACCGCCCTGCTCCTCCCGGTAAGCAATGATGCTTTCCGCTTTGACCTTGCCGATCCCCGGTAACGTACATAGCAAGTCCAGCGTGGCGGTGTTAATATTAACCAGATAGTCCTGCTCCTCCGGTAGACTCCCCGCTTCCGGATAACCGCCTCTGTCCGGTCCGCTTACCCAGAGACTGTTATCCGACCCGGTAGACATATCCGGCGAAACGGCATTTAGCCATGCTGCTTCGGCTTGGTTGGCTTCTTCCCATGTCGGGATCATGATCTTGCTACCGTCTTCCGCCGGCAGTGCCAAGTTGACCGCGTCTGTCGCGGCATCTTCCGAAAAGCCGGAAGCCGCTTCCACGACCTCAAATATCCTGCTTCCCGCCGGCACTTCGTATACTCCCGGCCTTAACACAGCGCCGTATATATGTATGAAATAAAAATCTTCCGAGCTATCTTTTTCGTTTGTGTTTTCTTTAGCTGATGCTTCATTTACCGCATTTTCTTTTATTGTGTTTTGCTGATAAACACTGTCCTCAACTGTAACCGGAGAAACCTTATCTGCTGGATCTGGAGCCACATCAACCGGAGTTACGGCCGGCTGCAATAATTCTTCTTTTTTTTCACACCCGCTGATAGTAAAAGATAAAACTAATAGTAACAGTGTAAATCTGTAGATTTTTTTATTCATATTTTCCTTTCCGCCGATGCAAAAAGGAAATCCCCGATACCGCTCTTACATTCTAAAATAAATTGATAATATTTACAAGACTTAGAAAGAATAAATTCCAAAGTTATTAATTAATTTTTACATAACTATTTCGAGATTACTTCCATTTAAAAATACAGATGCCTATGGCCGTAACTGCCATGCCAATCGCTTTACGCCATTCAAGCGGCTGTTTTTCCACTCCGAACCATCCGAACACCTCAATCACATAGGCAATCAGGATCTGTGCCACGACGATAAACATGACCGCCCGGGCAGGACCCAGCATCTCCATGCTACGGATAACAGTATAGGTGATGAAGGCGCCGATGGCTCCCCCCAAAAGCATATATTTCGGTTCTACCTTAAACAGGGCGCCAAATGATGAGCGATCTGTGATCAGCCATGCGCCCAGACAAACAAGCAATGCCGTAAACTGAACAAATGCACTGGCTACCCATATGCTGGAAGATTTAGTCACCTGGGTGTTAAACACGCCCTGAATGCTCATAAGTGTTCCGGACAAAACAGCAATCAAAATACCAATCATGAATCCTCCTTTTTGAGCCTCACATCCTCAAGCTCTTACTGAGAGGGAAGCCCTGTCTTCATATTATTTACATATGACGGGATTTCATTCACTCAGTTGACTGTCATCTTATAACCGTCTCCGCTCAATTTTGCTAAAAGCGCTTTTAAGCCTTCATAAACATCATTGTATGTCCGGTCAAAATCACCCGTGTACCAAGGATCGGCAATATCCCGCGGAGCATCAGTGAAGTCGAGCAGGCGGCTGATTTTTCCTTGCGGGTCTCCGCCGGAAATCCGCTGCATATTGATGATATTGCGGTGATCCATGCCGATCAGATAATCATACCGGTCATAGTCGGAGCGCTTCATTTGGACGGCTGTTTTACCGGCCACGGAAATACCTTCCCTGGCCAGCCGCTCGCGCGTTCCGCGGTGAACAAGGCTTCCTATTTCCTCGGTACTGGTTGCGGCCGAAGCAATGTGGAAATCGGCAGAACGGCCGAGGGTTTTGACCATGTCTTTCATGACAAACTCGGCCATGGGGGAACGGCAGATGTTGCCGTGGCAGACGAACAGGATGTTAATCATGTTGGGTTTCTCCTTGATTTTACTGTATTTATGCGGTTCTGCGGCATTGTGGCGGCAGAGGGGGAGTGGATTTTGTGGTCGTTAGTTGGTATAAGTTGGTATATCTTTGCCGTCAAGTGTCATAAAATTTGTCATAAATTCAAAATCCGTATGACACACCGTATGACAAATGGCAGACTAACATTAAATTCATGCCATCTTACTACATACCTTGCTTAGTTCCTTCTGTGCGTCCTCAAATCCTACGTGTGTGTAAGTGTTCAAAGTAACACCGATCTCCGAATGACCCATGATGTACTGTAGAGTTTTCGGATTCATACCAGACTTTGCCATGTTGGAACAGAACGTGTGTCGGCATACATGTGGGGTTACTTTTGGCATCTGTACCCTATATATCTTATTGTATTTCTCACAGATATGCTGGAAATACTTTTCCCAATGCAGGGCTACCATCGGCATATCGTTCTTGTCCAGATAGAGAAAATTAATTCTCCCTTCAACCATTGGTTCGATTTTGGGCTTCTTTCTATTGGCAATAATACGTTTAAAACACTCACATACTTCATCACTCATTGGCACATTTCTAGTTCCGCTGGATGTTTTGGTATCCTCAATGTCATATTCCATGTTCCGCTTGCGCTGAAGCTGGTGATCTACGATGATTTTTTTATCCGTGAAGTCAATGTCTGATATAGTCAATCCTACAAACTCAGAAATACGGAGTCCTGTTTTGAACAGAATAAATATCCCTTCATAGTATCTGGAAAAATGCTTATCATTCTTTACGAATTCCAAAAACTCCCGTTCCTGCTTTCTAGTCAACGCTTCTCTTGTAACGCTGTCATTGACTACTACAGTATTTAGTTGGAATTCAAACGGATTCTTGCGGATCAGATCATCATTTAATGCCATCTGGAACGCTGGTCGGACTACACCTCTTACAGTATGAATAGTACTGTAGCCTCTGCCATCGTCTTGGAGCTTAATAAGCCACGCTTTTGCATCGGAAATCTTAACCTTATCAATTCTCTGCATACCGAACTTTTCATTTGAGATAATATTGATAACAAACTTGTAGTTAGCTTCGGTATTATGCCTGACTCCTCGTTTCTGAGCGACATACCTCTTAACCAGTTCAAGGACAGTTAATTGTCCACCATCTGGCAATAAGCCGATAAGCAAATCCTTTTGTAATTGCTTTTCCTTTTCTCTTAATGA
Source organism: Lachnospiraceae bacterium UBA938 (assembly GCA_002293475.1). Lineage (GTDB taxonomy): Bacteria > Bacillota > Clostridia > Lachnospirales > Lachnospiraceae > UBA935. The sequence goes on along the minus strand of DBDG01000015.1, from coordinate 13,697 downwards.
TTGCTCTTTTCGCTTATCTTTGGGTGTCGGGTCAGATTCGGTAAGTCTCCAGCTATATAAAGCCTTGCGATTTCCAAATACATCGGTATACTTATAAACATATCTTCCATTTTGATCTTGGCTTTCTCCTGTCCATAACTTACGGTTTTTATTATCTCTCCTATCGGACATTTTAAATCTCTCCTTTCAAAATTTGTGCCTTTAGCAACAAACATGAGAAGAGCCAAGCTATAACATTAATAGGATTACTATACCATAAGCTTGGCTCCGAATCTATAATTTTCATCTAAATTACACTTAATTTCTCATCTATGTATTGCTCGAATTTCTTTCTTTTAATCTGCGCTCGGTTTCCGTTCCAAAGTATGTAGTCTGCATCAGGGTTATCGTCTGTTAAAATCCTCAATTTCTTTTCGCCGATTCTGAAATATTCAGATGCTTCTTGAATTGATAAGGTATATTTTTCCCAGAATGGGATAGCTTGAGAAATGGACATATATTATTAACTCCTTTTACAATAAGTATTATTCAAAATCAAATTTATAGTAACCATAGTTCATTTACAATTTTTACTTTAGATTTGACATTAATATTAATTATATGCTATATTTATTGAACAATAATTTATAGAACAATGGATTATACATACACATATAATATAGAAATAGTTTAATTTTGCGTTTCCTCCTAGTGGACAAGCTATGTTGGGAATAATAATATTCTTTGTTCTGTATTTTGGATAATTCAATAATGAAATCTTTTTCATATTTATTTTGTAGATACATATTAACCCCTTTCTTTGGATATGAGGATTCCGATGAAAAAAAATAAAGACAAAATGCAGTTTTTATTTAAGCAAAAATTGATTGGTGTAATAAAAAATCTGTTTGAAGAATTCAAAATATTTATAAATTACCCGGATTTAGTCTTGCCCGAAATTGAATTCATTAACGTTTTTCAATCAGATAGATATAATATTTCGCCGTCTTATGTTATGATTACCGATTCAGCAAATCAAAAACCAAGATTCAAAACTGAACTTTTAAATTTACCAATGTTAGGAGTGGGCGTACAGTCACATTATTTTCATGAATTTACACATTTATGGGATTATAATACTTATAAAACATCCTTCAATTTATCAGACATATCCTTATACACTGAATTCCATGCTACAAGTATAGGGATGAAAAAAGCAATGAAATTCACAAGCAATAGCGAAATAAAAAAGGTTTATCTTTATGATGAAATATTTATAGAAGAAAAAGTCACCAGGCTTGATGATTACATGAGAAAGCTAACGTCCGACTATCATCACCAAATACCTATATGGATAAATAAATTTAAAAGCAATAATACTCCTGAAAATGCTGCCAGATTATGTTCAAAATTATTAAATCACTATACGTACTACTTTAGTAAGGTCAATTTTTTAAATCTATATTGTAACGATAATTTTGTTAATCTTATAGATTATTGTTTGTTTATTGACATTTTCAGCAACAAAGCAAAAGAAGCTTATGAATTATTAAAATCTCCTATAATTGATGATTCAATTCTAAATGAAATAAAAAACTTAAAGAATGAAATAGTAATTAACTTCGCCAGAAGATGTAAAAATGGAAGTATTTAATTTTCCTAATTAACCCCATATATATGCATTCTATTCAGATTACCGCAAGGCAACTTCACCCACACATTTTGTCCCACACTCAATGATAAATTGGGGATCACGCATCTTACATCCCTATCCGCCCCAAACTCATCCTGTATAGTGTAAGTAGTTTTGCTAATCCCCCTTTTATTTGTAGTATTTACCTTTTTTATCACAGATAAAAATGACCTGTCACAATTCACCGACTCATTACCAGCTCTAACAGCCCTCATAATCCCCTTTATCAAAACCTTTACAGCATCATCACATTCTTTTTCTGCATTAAATTTATCTGCCATGATATTTTCTATACCTCCTCATTCTTATTTTCAGTAAAATTGCCTATCGAAATTCCGATAATCTGGTTGATGAAAAGTACCATACCGGGTAAGGTGAATTTTTGTCCATTGCTGAAAACTGTTACGTCTTTTAATGTAATAGTCTCCTGATTATTTTTATCATCAATTATTCTTTTCGTCTGGTCTACTGTGAAATTCAGAATCTTAGGCAATAATTCGGTTTCGCTATTATCCTCATTGCCATCAAGAATATCTTTAAAGATCTTGCCATTAACTATACCCATAGGTATTATAAATGTTATCATTTGACTAGCTTTGCAATAATCTTCTATAAACTGAGTCGTTATATCAAAATTATTAATAACAGTTTTTACGAATTTAGATGCTTCCATAAATTAAATTGTCCTTTCATCATAAATGGGGAGTATGATCTCCCCGTCCTGTTGTTATCGTCTGTATATTTCTTGGTCGAGTGCATTCAAAAATATGGTATTAAGCCGTTTGGTTAATTCGTTCCCATTATTTACCTCATTCAGAATGATGTCACCAAAGTTAAAATTTCTATTATTATACTGGTTACTATTGTTTATATTACTAACCAGCCGATCACTGACCCCGTTCAAGCTCTTGCCCAGCCTGTCCATAGCAACAACAGTATAATCGGTACTGTGCCGTAGCTTCTCAGACATCTCAGTCAGATACCGGAACTTCTCAGGATCATATATTTCAAGCGGAACTAAATGACTGTTGCTGTTACTAATATTCCCGTCTGCATATGCCTTGCCGCGTCCGGTAGTTTTACCACTGCTTAATAACTGTTTGGTCTGTAAATGGTTAAAGACGATATCGCCTTTCTGGATATCAAACATTTCAGGGCCGTTATTGCCGACAGTAAAAAACCTTCCGTTACGGACAACAATTTCAGGAGCAATCTCACCGACAAGCGATCTGCCTGATTCCCTTGCACCCCAATTACCCTGTGCATAAGCTGTACCGTTAAAATATGCAGTTCCTTCTGCTTTGGCTGAGCCGTTAAATATAGAAGAAAGCTGTGTGGGATTTGCACCCGTGACATTCAAGGTGATTTCAAAGGTCTTTCCGTTTATATCTTCAAGCAGAGTAGTTATTGTCGTTATATATTCAGCTGTTTCAGCTAACGGCTCATTCAGTTCTTCCCATGCTGTCTTTTCAGCAGGTATACCGCTTTCTTCATCCAGAGCAGCTTCAACATGTGCCTGTAACGCGCCAGTCAGTGTGTCTACACCAGCCCCTTCACCTTCGCCTTTGCCGCCTTCACCGCTTTCAGACTCACCGCTTCCGATCTTACCTATTACTTCCTGTATAGCAGATGTAACAGACTGTTCTTCACCGGAAAATGCACTGGCTACCTGATTGATTTTCTCAACGCTTTCGGTAGACAACTGGTCGATTGAGTCTTTAAGTGACGTGCCAGCACCGGATTCCTCACCATTGTTTCCTTCAGATGAACCTTCTGACTTAGATCCGCCTCCACCGCCCGATATAGCAGAAGCGGCACTTCCAGCAGCATCAGCCATTTCACCGAATTTAGTATTGACTGTATCAACATTGCCTGTCAGCGCAGTTACATCCATATTGGCTATTTTATTAAAGTATTCTTCGGTTTCCTTTAAGAATGACGGAACCGTTGACATATCTAAACCGGATAGCTGACCCAAACTGTCCAACATACCCTGATTACCGGAATACATATCGGATAGGATAGCCATATATGTGGTTCTGAAATTCTCAAACGCACCAGATGACATGTTGAGTATATCTTGCTCAGTATAACCAAGATCTTTAAGCAATGTGAGCATCTCAGCATTTTCAGTCAGTTCGCCCAATTCTTCCCAGCGTGACTTGGATTCTTCAAGGCCAGATATCATGGAATTATAATAACTTTCTGTTTCCTCGATCATCCGGTCGTAATACTCGCTGGTTGCGTCCACCATATTTTCTATGGCTTCTTTCTGTCTTTCTAATGCGTCTATGTTCTTTTCTAGTGCGGATATTTCTTTTTCAATACTATTTATACGGACTTCTTCTTCAGCCTGTGCTAGTTCTTCACGGGCATCACGGATTCCGGTGGTATTTGCTCCAAAACGGATTTGACCATCATCAAACACTTGCACAGTCTTCTGATTCTCCATCCGGTTAACTTCGGCTTGAGCCTTTTGTAAATCAATATCTGCTTGACGTTCAGCTCGTGCCTGTTTTATAGCATCTATTTCAGCCTGTCTAGCATCAATTATTTTTTGCAAGCCATCAATCTCTGCATCAATAGCATCAATTTCAGCCTGTCTTGCATCTTCGGCAGCTTTCTTCTGCTCTTCGTAGGAAGATATAGTTGCGTCACGCTGTTTGTTTAAATCTGATATATGGTCGTCAATAATACTAGTTGCATGGGATATTACCTTGTCATACATAGACTTCATTCCGTCTAAGTATTGACGTTCATACTTGGCATATTCCCTTACATATTCCTTACGGTCTTTAAAATAACGCTGATATAACACCCGTAAACGTTCAAGATACTGGTTTTCAGTTATAAGACCATCGTCAAACAGTTCTTTAAGCTGTTTAAATTCATCCTCAAATGCTTCAAGGTAAGCGTCACCGGCATCACCGCCTGCTTTGGATGCAGAAGCTGTAATCTGTGAGAAATCCAGTTCGCCCGGTGTCCATGCAGACATTTCCCTCTGTGCTTCGGTATATAATGCCTGAGCCTGTGCGATGTCACCGACAGAACCGCTTTCAAACAGTGCTTTAGCTTCTGTCAGTTTGCCTAATAATTCGACACCCATTCCGGCAGCACTGGCTAGGTTATATATGTTCTGAATGTCAGCCGCTGTATTTATGACCACACCGTTTACAAGTAGTTTCTTAAGCTGTAATAAAGCAAGTGCTTCTCCTGCATAATTAGCACTGACATGTTCGGCTACAAATGCCTGTGCTTCTTGGTATGTCATATTGGTCAGTGCTTCGGTGCTGTTCAGCAGTGCATTGAATGCCGCCATCTGTGCATCGGCTACACCTAATGATTCAAGCATAGCTTCAACGACATTATAATTCTCTTCGGTTACACCGCCTAAGTTTTCAATTACAGACGATGCTAGGTCATTGAATGCACCCTGTACATCTTCTAAAGTAGAAGTGGAATCGGTAAGTGTCTGGACAAAATCGTCATAGGATGAATAATCTACTTTCAGTCCCATTTCTGACATTGAGCTGAGTGCTGATCTTACCTTTTCTAAATCATCTGTATTGAGGTTATCTATGGAGAATATACCATCTGAGAATAAATTGCTGTATGTTGTTGCCAATGCATCCAGTGCAGGTTTTATTTCATCGGATATACCAGCCACAGCGCGCGATGTTTCACTAGATACCCCTTCAAGTGCGTCTGATACAAGGTCGATTGCATTCTGTGCTTCTTCCCACTCTATGTTAAGGGACTGTGCTTCCTCCTTTACTTTGGAGAGTATGTCTTGCATCTGGCTGGCACGGAATTCTTTTTCTGCTTCGGTCTGGGCTGATTTGTAGGCTTGTATTGCTTGTTCTAGCGACTCTAGGTTGGATATGGTGGATTCGGTGTTGGTGGAGAGGTCGGATATACCTTCTGCATAGTCATTTGCGAGATCAATCGTTTCTTGATATGTGCCATTTAATATCGACTGAGCCAATTCATATGATTCTGTAACACTTTTCGCCTCTTCAACACTTTTGCTGACTTCTGCATAGGCATTTTCTAACGTTTCTAGTGTGGTTTTTTCATACCACTCAAGGCCTTCACCATCAATTTTAGCTGTATACTCGTCAATCCTTTTGCCAATTTCTACTAGAACCTCTTCTGGTGTCCCGATTATGGACATCCGCTCAAGAGGTTTATATTCATCGTTTTCTAAGAAAGCCATTTGTTCAACATATTGGCTACCTGTTGATCGTACTGTTTCTTCTGCTTTAGCTCTGGACTCTTCATCAAGCAACCGCAAAGATTCCTCACGGGCTTGGTTCAAGTCCTCAATCGCCGATAATTCATCAGCATATTGCTGATTGTGGGCTTCCATTAAATCAATTAGACCCTCACGGGTTAAAGTCTCGTCGTTTATCTTAGATCGAAGCTCATCAATTGCAGATACCTGTGTTTTTAAGGCATCTCCAAGCTCAACAGCCTTTTTTCTTAATTCTTCCTGCGCCCGACTACTCTTATTTATCACCGTTGAAATGACAGATACTGCGGCGGTTAAACCGACAATAAATAAGCCTAGCGGATTGGACGCAAGAGAGACACCCAATGCTTGTAAAGCACCCTTTAGTGAAAAGGTAGATGCCGCCGCCCCACCAGTTGCAGTAGTTAATCCCATCGTTGCTAAAGTCTGTTTTGCTTGCGACTCTGATAGTCCAGCAGACATTAGCAATTGAGTTCGCTGTTCTGTGTTTAGAGCCTTATTTGTAACAATTAACCGCATCTGGGATGTACTCAATCCATTTGTGACAGCTACCAAATCATCAAACTGGTCTGATATCATACCGGTATCACTATTTACGCTATTCAGCATCGTAAAAGCGGTAGATATCTGTTTTACTTCGCCAATTAATTCCTTTGCAGATGATCCCAAGGAAGAAAATACTTTAACAGCACCAGCGGCGGCTAAAGTGTGTAAAGATATTTGCAATAAATTCAGATTGTCAATTACTGTAATAATTGCTATGCCAGCATCTATTATTGTTTTAACGAATCCACTATCAATAGTGTTAAAGCTTAATGCTTCATAAGCGGCTGTAAATTGTGCAACTCTAGCAGATATGGAATCTTCATAGGCTGCGAAGCGTTGCAGGCTTGTCCCAGCCGAATCAGCGGCCACACCAGCTAGTTCAATCGCCTGACCGTAGTTATCCATTAGAACAAGAAAATTCTCGTAATTCCTCATTCCAGCTGACGATTGAGCTATAGAACGCTTCTCCACATTGGAGAAGGATTCCCATTTAGAGGCGATTTCATCAAAAACCTCTCCAAAATTACGAAACTCGCCTTCCGTGTCACGAAGCATAATACCAAAGCTCTTTAATACAGCTTCCGCATCATTGAGATTTTCGCCATCATCGGATAAAAAGTTTCCGATCTTGATATTTCCCATGCGACTGAACATCGAATTAAAACTGGTTCCGATTGATGAGGCTGACCGCTGGGTAACCTCTTGCACTGTTGCTATGTATCCGATGAGCTTATTCATGTCTACTCCAGCTATCTCGGCATTCTTCGATGTCCGTGACATAGCTTCTGCCAGATCAGCAGATGAAGTTGCCGCCTTTAAGTCTACAGCCGTCAGTGCATCGACAATCGAGGAAACATTGGCCACTTCGACACCATATCCGTTCATGGCACTGGTTAAATATTTAGTCGCTTCAGCGGCACTCATACTGCCCACCTTGCTTAGTATCAGGGACTGAGCAATAAGTTCATTTGTGTCTGCAATGCTATGTCCTTGTCTGAGCCATTGATCTGAAGCTTCAAGAACTTGCGTCGTTGTCGCACTCAGCTCTTTCGCCAGATCAGAATAACTGCGGACTAGATTGGCGGCTTCTTCATAATTAGCACCAGTGGTCATCCTCAAATTTGTTAACTGGTTATCAAGGCTTACCGCTGTATCAATCATATTCTTGGCGGCAGATTCGAGAAGCCGTAGTGCTTCACGCATAACATGCAGGCTTGTCACGGTTGCCATTGTTCGCTTATTTATTTTGTCGAGCCCGGTAGATAAATTCCCTTTGAGTGTCGCATCTATATCTATATTAGGTGCATTTTTACTTAATAAATTAAGTGATTTCTGTATGTTTTTTAAATCTAATGTAGCATTTAGTACGATATCTATATTATTTGCCATTAATTATCTCCACAAAAATAGACGGTATATACCGTCATAGTTATTTTACTGTCAATCCATGCTTTCTCAGACCGCGCTTCATAGCTTCGACATGTGCTTTTGTTTTATTTAACTCATCGACTGTAGCTTTTGTAAATGGCTTCGCTGGACTAGGTATAAGACCATTATTTCCATGTTCAACTACATATGCCAGACTATAATCATCTGGAAACGCATTGTCATAATAACCACCGTCCCACCTCTCAATAGGATTAAATGGTGTGTTATTTGATACGGTTAAAGTTCCTGATTCCGTTAATGTGGCTTCCATATTATCTATGTCATTCAGTCCACCGCCATACATCCCACGGCGGTCATAATAGTCACTTGGTTCAAACGAATCGTAAACCATATTTATTATATTGTCCTGTTCTGTTCGCTTAATAGTATCAGCGCATTCATTCACAAGCGCATCATTAATCTTATTTTTCAAATAAGCCTCCAACGACTTCAAATCCCTAAAACTAGGCATCACTCACCCCTTTTCTATTCAACAAAATAGGAAGGTCTGCACTTATAACACAGACCTCCCCTTTCCTAAATTCATTACTATTTATCAATACAATCCCGTGGTATCTATCCCAACATATTTGCTGTCTGGAAATATATCATGAATCGGCTTCATGCTGGCGAAGATACTGCCTTCTTCCTCGGCGCTTTTGCCGTTATTGCCGTAAACCATCTCTTTTTCTCGCTTAGCACTTAGTTCAATTTCGGTTTCTTTTTCTTTCTTTTCCTTAGCATTCTGCTCAGAAACCTCTTTCTCGCGTAGTATCAATGAAACATTTAGCGAGGTGATTGCATCTTTAATTTGTTTTCTAGCAGTTGTATAACAATTCATTTCCAAACTCTTCTCGGCTACTTTTAAGTCTTTCATAATTCTTTCTAAATCTCTTTCAAAATTACTTGCCATTTCTTAATATCCTCCGTTGGTTTTATTATTGAATTCATATTTAATTTGTTTTATTTTTCCTTGCTTCCTTTTCTTCTTTCCTCGCAAAAAACATTCTGGTAAATACTTTTAAAGCGGTCATTGATTGTATGAACGACCTTATTTCCTCATCGGTTTCTTGTCTTTCCAGACATTCAATAAGTTCTGAAGACTTTTTAAAGATATAGAACTTACTGTCATACCTATTTTTTATAATCGTAAATGGTTCAAAGCCAAACTTACCGACATATGCTGCGCCATAAAAATTAACGGAAATATGTTCATCACCATAATCATAATAGTTTTTCATTATTTTTTTCTCCTGTTATTAGTTTTTTATAATTTCTCTGTCGCTCCATTACACAGAGCCAAATACGACAGAAATTTATTCGCGTTCATGCCGCCCCGTTTGTTTATTTCTTCGATATCCAGCCCACACATGAGAGACATACTGTATTTATTCCATGTGCTTTCTTTAATAAACAGTGCCTTTTTTGTTCTGATCTGACCAGCAGATGACGTGAAGAATATATATTTCTCATTTTGATACATGAAGCCACTGGACATCAGATCTCTTAGGATGTCAAAATAAAATGTCCTTACAATGAATATGTCTGTCTGGACTCCTTCGCTATCATCTATTCCAAGAAGCGTTCTGGATAGATTGCCATCGAACATTGATACAATATTGCTTTCCTTTAACGCTTCTGGATTTAATGTACGAATCTCTGTGTTCTGTTTCATCCGTGAAGCAAGCTGATCTTTTAATTCGGCAATATTCTTTTTAATTTCATTGACCTGATCTGAATCAAGGTCACTTGTTTTACTTGTTAGTGTAATTGACTGGTCGTTTATTAACTGGTGGAGATTTGATTCTGCTTCATTATAAAATGCGGATGCAGCAATGCTGTAGAGATTGATCTGCTTTTGATAGTTCATTATCATTTCTCCAAATCCAAAAATAATATACTTGTTCATACTAAAATGCCCGATTTAGTATAATTATTTACACTTTATAATCTCACAAAATCCGCTAAATACAAGGCTCACAGTATTTTTGCGCCGCTTGCTTCTCTATATCTAATCAACTGACTGTTAACTCATTTAATTATCCCTGCATGATAATTTGTCCATTTTGATTTAGAAAACATTGTATGTAATGTCTTATTAATCCTTCTGCCTTTACAAAATATAAATGGATTCCCATAATATTTGATATCAAAGCCAACTTTGGTTTTTGATATAATTTTCTTTTCACATAATTTATTTATAGCATCGAAAACCGTCTTGCGGCTCATTCCGGTTAATTCAATTACATCTTCTGCGCCAACCGGATTACCATTATCAAAAGCAATTAATCCGCTATCATATTTAAAATAGTTAATAAACAATATTAGAATTTTCCATTGTTTACCCGTCATATTTTCATCACTCAATGCCAGAAGAGTATTATCAAATATCTTTGTGAATTTCTCGTTTTTCCCAATTTCAATAGTCTCCACTAAAAAATCTGTGGTTTTCTTTCTAATAATCCGATCACCCTCATAAATTTCATTTGTGACCTCTCCGGTTTCCGGAGAAACTACCAGTGCAACCGGCTCATTTACTTCATCTTCATTTTCTAATTCAATTTCTGTTTCTTGTGTCTTATCTTTCTTCAAGTAATAAAATCCTTTCTTTTTTAATAATTATATAATTGGCGCGTAGGCGATAGCCGTAGCGTCAAAGGTGCGATAGCACCTACCGTTCCCCTCGGCAGAGACAGAATAAAGCGAGCGAGACAACCTACCATCAATTTAACCCCCTGTGTCGGAAACACTGCTAGGACTTGGATACTTCTGGATGAATTCTCTTAGCCGGTCAATCTGCTCTTCATTTAAAATTCTCCTGTTGCAGAGATAATCTGAGAAAATAGTTGGATGAATTTTCACTTGATTTGCTGCCCATCCTTTTTTTAGACCATTACTTTTGATAAACTCTTTTACCTGTTCAGGTTTCATAAAATTTTTCCTCCTTAATTTTTTAATTGTAATAATTCAACCTCATTATCAATTAAAAACAAGGATCGCCGTAATGATTACGTTCGCAACCCGTAGCCACTAAGACAATCCTTATTTTTATGAATGAAGAGGTATATGAGAGGTCAAAGTGTACATTTTGTGCGGTCACTTGCCTCTCTACTTATATATGGTTTTGGTTTTCAGATTTACCGTAGATTTTTCACATAATAAGCTCTAATCCGAAAATATTTTCAATTCCGCTTTAATCAGAACCCATATAAGGATAAATCATCCTGCCATTTTTGGTAGATTCAGATGTCACTCGGTTCTCCCTATAAAGCGATACCTTCAGCCTTGTCTCCTCGGAAATGAATATCAAGGTGTCGAACGGTTTGAACATCATTCTTTTCAATGTATAATTCTTCCCCAAAGAATATTCCTTTTTTACCTCTTTCGCCTTCTTCAGTCTCTCACTGGTAAATTCATGGGGCAGAGAGCTTACCGGACCGTTATTTGCAACCCATTTATAAATAATAAGCTGGTCGCTTTCATCCTCTATCTTCCATTCCCAATAATATGAAAACCAAACCTGCTTATTTTCTCTACTATCCCAAGGACGCATGACATATTTTTTGTATGAATCCGGTACTCTTTTATAAATTTCCTTTTTATTATTTACAAAATCAAGAATAGTGTAATCCTTATATTCGTCAATCACTTCAATCTTATTTCTCAAATTATCTAAGTAAAGACCTGCCTTATTTTCCATATCACATAGATACCATGCCAAACAACGCGCAATATAAATCATTACTTCATGAGTATCTTTCCTAGTAACCACACAGCTTTTATTTTGTGCTGCTTGGTAAAATAGTTCTTTATACTTGGCATTACTATCCGAATCCACGCAGGAACAATAATCAACCACTGTATCATAAACATACCTATTCTTATTTCTGACATAGAGTTTAAAATACTTGGATTTTGCCAAATCGGTCTTACTATCTTTATTCAAGGTGAAAACAAATGACATTCCTGCTTCATATATTGCTTGAGCTGCTGTTGCTAGATATTGCGTTTTATATGTAAACTGATCGTCTGTTAAACCTAAGTAAATGTCAAATTGCTTTTGTAACTGTTTAAGCATACTACGTAATTTACTAATACTGCATCCCAAATACCTATATGCATTTTCTTTATTGAATGTGAAGTAATCTGGGTGAACGATTTCCTTTTTGTTCAATGAGTCTTTGACACACTCTGATTCTGATTTAGTTACTCCGCACTTACTACAAACAAATATACTTCTTTTATCTTCGTACATTTTATTTCCGCAATCTGGACAGATATATAATGTTTCAATACCATTGTAAAAAAACCTATCAAGTGTCTCTGTTCTATTATTTTGAATAAGAGTACTTAGCTGTTTTAAGAAAGACTGCTGATTTTTTGTAAAGAAACCTGAATTCAAATAGTCCCCTCTTACTATCTCGTTCAGTCTTTTGCGATTAGCATATTGATATCCGCTGGCTCTTTCTGAAGTAAACTTAGGTTCTTCAAAGCATAATGCTCGTTCATATTTCCTCTTTCTATTATCAAAATAATTGTAATCGCCTTCATTTTTACTAGAGCTGCTTTCATCGGGTATGGCACACTCAATGGCCTTACATTCCCATTTCCGATTTATTAACAAAATAATTGCATACTTCCAGTTCTTGAAAAATTCTAATTCGGATGTGACTGCATCAGGATTTTGTGGAATAATCTTGTCTGATTTTTTCTCAACACTGTTTATATCAGATATGTCACCATTGGATTTTATCACAAACTGGTTTCGGGTTAACATTAATTCTAGGCAAATTTGACATATCATTTCTATTTCATCTTTTGGAACTGGTGAAGCAAAGCTTTTTCTCCATCTTGCTTTTTTATCAGTATTTTTTTCATTACGTCCAAATGCATCTATTGCATTCTTAATATGTTGATTAATACTTACAGATTTTATTACTAGTCCATTATCCGACCAGTCGAACACTTCATTAATTGCATCCCTATCGCCATCTAAATAACGACTTCTTATTTCAAACAACTTCATCTCTTCATTGGCTCCCAAAACATCAATTTCAAGATGGCAGCTCTCATGATTTTTGATGTACATATCTAATTCTTCATTGTCATTTCTTTTATAATTCATTCGATTTGTTTGTTTCATCCTCTCTTCTCTAGCTCTAGGGCAGTTCCGCCACAGGTTTAAAAACACTTTCACATTATTCAATTTTCAAGGTACAAAAACACACATCCAAACACACTAAAAATAATTATTTCCCAAACAATAATTTCAGTAATTAATTAAATATAATAAAACTCCAACATAATATAATAATATAATTAATCACACATACTACCCAGTTACTAATTACTAATCTTACAATAAGCAAACCAAACTAAATAAAACCACCTCCGTTTCACCATGAATCTAATATCCAGTTATCTCCGCATCCAAGTACATTGCACATTAATGTGCATATCTTAGGGGATCATGCCAATGACCATCGGCTATAAGAAGAACTCTGCGATTGTGCTGCCAGGCTTAGAATTCCTGACATAATATGTTTATACATTACCAGAGTAATGTTTAATATCACTATACCACCTATAATTACATATGTCAACAGATATATACAATATTTAGAGATTTTTAATAATCAGGATGCTATATATAGTGTATTGGATGGATGTTTATGATGTTTAGTACACATTGCATAAAACAGTATATGTGTTAATTGTGTAAAATTTATAATTGTGATTGATAATATATGGGTAATTATAAATTATTTATAAAGTTGATACTTGAGCAAAATATAATTA
>DBDG01000039.1 GCA_002293475.1 Lachnospiraceae bacterium UBA938 | reverse complement strand
CTCGGACAGCGAAATTAATTCTTATGAGAACGCTCATGGCGCTCATGGCTTAAACTAATAATGGTTTAAAGAACAATAGTTGACAACAAAAAGAGTTGCCGATATTATTATTTATAAAGGAACAATAGATATCAGAAAGTTTGAGGTATAGATGTCACATCACAAATTGAGAATTATCAAGCTGATTGTCATGTCGCTTAAAATTGCGGTGGGTAGCTCGGCAGCTATTGTCATCGCATCGTTTCTGGGACTGGAGCACGCCACATCGGCAGGAATCATAACGCTTTTATCAGTAGTCAGCAACAAGTGGGACACCCTGAGGCTGACAGCGGAACGTTTTTTTTCTTTTTTTGCTGTGGTCGTGCTGGCCTTTGCTACATATCCGCTGCTCAACAACGACTGGATTGCCTACGGGGTTTTTATTTTTGTAACGGTACTGCTCAGCCATATGTTCGGGATTCAGAGCACGATATCAACCAATGCGGTAATCGGCACGCATTTCCTGATATCCAGCGATCATAGCTTTCGGTTTATCGGGAATGAGTTCATGCTGGTTCTGATTGGGACATCAATGGCCGTGGTCGTGAATATGATTAACGGAAATCAAAGCCAGAAAAAGAAGCTGCTGGAAGATATCTTTTATGTGGAAGACCGGCTACGAAAGATCATGGATGATCTGGCGGATTATCTACGCAAAGAAGAAAAGGATAAAAATGTCTGGCAAGATATCGTGGAATTGGAAAAGCATCTGAATTTTTCTATTGAATTTGCCCATGATTATCAAGGAAATACATTTGCTTCCCATACGGGGTACTATATTCAGTATATGGAGATGCGAAGCAGACAGTGTAATATCTTACATAACCTTCATTATGAGATAATTAAAATCAGAAAATTACCGGATCAGGCCGAAGTAGTTGCTGATTTTATTGAATATTTAAGAAACTACATCTATGAGCATAATGAACCGACCAGTCAGATAAAGGAGCTGGAGAAAGTGATAAGTTTCATTGGACAGGAACCGCTTCCAGCTACGGTGGAAGAATTTGAAGGGCGGGCGATCCTTTATCATATTCTGATGGATCTGGAAGATATTATCATATTAAAAAGACGCTTTATAGCATCTTTAACCGACAAGCAGAGAAAGATATACTGGAACAGAAGAAAGATCGTATTTAAGGAGGATATGCTGTGATACAGGCAAAGGAACTGAGAAAAGCTTTTGTCAGGACGGTGCTGCCGGATGGAGAAGAGAATAAGCGGAACAGAAAAAGGAACCGGAGAAAGAAAAGCCTAAAGGAAGAGTTTTTTGCGGTAGACAGGATCTCTTTTAATGTTAAAGAAGGCGAAATCATGGGCATACTAGGGCCTAACGGGGCGGGTAAAACGACACTGCTGCGGATGCTGGGCAATCTGATGGAACCTACTGCCGGGGAAGTCATTATAACAGATAGTACCGGCGGTGAGATTACGGATATCGTGGAAAAGAAGCGGGTGATCGGTTATCTTTCTGAAAATACTAAGCTATATCATCGTCTGAGTACAAGGGAGATGTTACATATGCTGGGAGATATCTACGGCCTAGATAAAGAAGAATGTGAGAAGCGAGTCGAGAATATCTTTACGATGCTAGATATGAAAGATTTCGGTGATAACCGGATTGAACGTCTTTCCACTGGACAGACGCAGCGCGCTTCAATAGCCAGATGCCTGATTCACTCCCCGTCTATTTATATATTCGACGAGCCGACGCTGGGGCTGGATATCTTAAGTGCGGAAGCTATTATTGATTTTATGAAGTTACAGAAAGAAGCGGGTAAGACGGTTTTATATTCTACGCACTATATGGAGGAAGCACAATTTTTATGTGACCGTATTATGATGATATTTGAGGGAAAGGTTATTGCTCAGGGAACGCCCGAAGAAATCATGGCGCAGACGGCCACAGCTAATTTACGGGAAGCTTTTCACGTCGTTATGAAGACATGATACATTCACCATGAAATTACTATTTCGTTACAAAAGCTAATATCAGGTACACAATGTTGCCGGACGCGGCGGACAGGAGAGGTATGAATACAAGAAGAATCAAGGCATTATTAAAAAGAGAAATTATCGATGTTCTCAGGGATCGGAAAACACTGATTATGATGGTAGTAATTCCGATTTTTTTATATCCCCTTATGATGTTTTTTATGTCATTTATTATGTCGGCGATATTAGATACCTCCGTGGATAAGGTCTATAAAATTGCTTTTGTGGATATTAAGGCAGAGGATATACAGGCGATAAAGGATATCGTCGAAAAGGAAAACGATGAATTACAGTTTGAATATTCGGTTGTTGAAGCGACGGGCGGTGAAGCAGCACTGAACGCAGAGGATATACATGTTTTTCTTTCTACATCTACGGATGCGGATATATCCGTTACCTATTTATCGGCAAAAAGTGATTCTCTGAAGGTAATGGGCATGGTTATGGATGCCTTGACAATCTATCTGGATGAACTGCGAATTGAACGGGTGGAAAGCCTAGGATTTGACCGGGAGGAAATATTGGAACCGATTTCCTTTGAGAACCGGGACCTGTCTACCACCGAAGAAACCATGGGTAATGCCTTGGGCGGCGTGATTCCGGTTATGATGGTGGTGACGATTCTATTGGCAGCAATCTATCCGGCTATTGATGTAACGGCCGGAGAAAAAGAACGGGGAACCCTAGAAACATTAATAACCTTGCCGGTTACTAGTTTTGAAATGATCATGAGCAAGTTTTTGGCGGTTGCCCTAGTAGCCTGTGTGTCCTCTGTATTAAATATTGTTTCTATGGGTGCCGCCCTAGGCTTTTTGGGAAATATGTTGATTGGCGGTCTGGGTAGTGACGGGCTGAACCTGGCTACTTTTCTTCCGGCGGTACTGGTCACTATTGTGGCGATGCTGTTTTTTGCGCTTTTTGTTACGGCAGTCTGTCTGTTTTTCTGCTTGTTTGCGAAGAGTTTTAAAGAGGCCAATAACTATGCTACCCCGATTATGTTGGTATTTATGCTGGTCGCTTTTATGGGTGCGCTTCCCGATCTAGAGCTGTCGGCAGTGACAGCCGGTATTCCGATTATCAATATAACACTGATGGTTAAGCAGCTGTTTCAGCTACAGTATGATTATGCCCTGTTCGGAATCGTGCTGGCCAGCAATGCGGTTTACAGTGTTCTGATGATGTGGCTGTTGGCCAAGGTCTATCGCAGTGAAGCGGTTCTGTTCGGGGAAGGGTTCTCAGGGGTTAAGCTGTTTACGCGGCGCAGTGAGATGGAAAAGGGTCAGATGCCCGGTTTCGGGGATGTGGTCTTGCTGATCTGTGTCATCTTTTTGGCACTGTTTTATATCGGAAATGCGGCAGCGCTCAAATTTGGATTCGGTGCATTAGCGGTGAATCAGGCGATTATCCTGATAGTACCGGTTCTATATGCGTGGTATCTGAAAAACGACTGGAAGCGTCTTTTTTCTGTAAAAGTGCCCAGAGTACGGCATTTAGCGGGGGCAGCGGTGTTATGTATCGGGCAGTTGTTTATTAATATGGTTCTCAGTTCTGTCCTTATACCGCTTATGCCGGAAAGCACGGATGCTTTAGAGAGCAGCTTTGAAATCCTGATTGATCAGCCGTTCATCGTCCTGTGCCTGTTGATGGCTTTGATGCCGGCCATCGGGGAGGAACTCTTATTTCGTGGCTTTATATTCGGGACGTTAAAGGAAAAAATACGGCCAATGACGGCCATGCTGATAACTGCCGGGATATTCTCATTATTCCATATGAGCCTTGTTAAAATACTACCGACTTACATATTGGGCTTTTTTATAGTTCTAGCGGTGCAAAGGAGCGGGACTATTTTCGTGGGGGTATTTATCCATCTGATAAATAACTTATATTCGGTAATCGGCATGAAATATCCCGATGAGCTGAACAATGTCCCCTTGATAGGAATATTGGCGGGAACAGAAGAACTGAGATTGCCCATGGGGGCGGCCTTGCTGGTGACAGGAGCTCTTATAACCGCTGTAGGGCTGACGCTAATCGGTAAAGATAAAGGCAAAATAAGTGTTGGCAGTTATTAGTTTGTTCTTTAATACTTCTGCCATACCTTGTATCTAGCCTCTCAAAATTCACAATCTATTATCCCGATGGATGGTATCATCGGGATTTTGATGTCGTGAACAAATTTATTACATGGGATACCTTATAATATGTTTGACTTAAAACAGATATGCCATTATAATAATTGTAAGAATAATCATATTATTTGATAAAACTATTAAATTATATAGTAAATGCGGGGGAGCGGAGATAAGGAGGATAACAGTGGAAAGTACAGTAAGAATCAATGTTGAGAAATGCGTAGGATGTAACTCATGCGTACGGGAATGTCCTGCCAAAGAAGCCAACATTGCCAAACACGACCAGGATGGGAATCTGATTATTACCATTAATGACGAAAGATGTATCAAATGCGGGGCATGCATCAAAGCATGTGCTCACGGTGCCCGTTATTATGTGGACGACACCGAGCAGTTCCTTAAGGATCTGCAAGCAGGGGAGAAGATTACCATTATAGTGGCACCAGCTATCAAGATTGCCTTTGACGGTAACTGGCGTCATGTGCTACAGTGGCTTAAAAATTCCGGGGTCAGGGGGATCTATGATGTCAGTTACGGGGCGGATATCTGTACTTGGGCTCATCTAAGGCTGCTACAAAAGAATCCCAGCGCCAAAATTATCACCCAGCCCTGCGCCGCGATTGTGAATTATATTGCCAAATACAAGCATGAACTGGTACCTGATCTATCTCCTATACATAGCCCGATGCTTTGTACTGTCGTGTATATGCGGAAATATTTAGGGATTACAGGAAAAATAGCATCAATTTCTCCTTGTATTGCGAAAAAGGACGAGTTTCAGGAAACCGGGCTGGTTGATTATAACGTTACGATGAATGAATTAAGAAAGTACTTCGTCAAGAAGGGCATCCACTTGCCGGATATTAAGATTTATTCGGAGTTTGAATTTGACAAGGCACAGGGACTGGAGGGATCTGTTTATCCCCGGCCGGGCGGACTGCGGGAGAATCTGCTGATCCATGCTCCCGATCTACTGGTAATTAATTCCGAGGGAACCCATAAGGTTTATACTGATTTTGATGATTATGCTAAAAGCAAGAAAGAGAATCTGCCTCAGGTATTTGATGTGCTTAACTGTGAATTCGGCTGTAACGGCGGTCCGGCCGTGGGGCAGGATTATGACTGTTTTTGGATGAGTAAGATTATGTATGATGTAGAAACCTATACCAGAAGCGAACGTCAGAAAAATAAGACCCGCAAGGGCCAGGATATCCAGTTCCAAGGCTTTGACAAGGAGTTAAAACTGGAAGATTTCATGCGTAAATATCAAGTGTCCGGTCAGAAAATCAGACAGCCTGGAGTCAAGGAAATCAATGAAGTATTTATGCGGATGGGGAAAAAGACTGAAGTGGAGAAGAATTATGACTGTCATGCCTGTGGCTTTAAGAGCTGTAATGATATGGCGATTGCCATTGCCTGTGGTTTAAATGTCGTGGATAACTGTAACCGGTTTGTCATGAATAAGGTTCAGGAGGAAAAACAGCGGATTGCCGATATCAATGAGAAAGTATTGACCCTGACGGCGCAGCTGGAAGAAGCATTTAATAGCTTGACAGGTAACATTGAAGATGTTAAAGTTCAGGCAGGGGATATTGACAGATCAGGCAACGCCAGCTATTCAGAAATGGAACAGATTGCTAGGCGGATGCAGGATCTGGAAGCACTTAAGGACAGCATTTCCCATTCGGTTAACAATATCAATACCAGTGTGGCCAATTATAACCAGATGACAACCGATGTGGAAAACATCGCCAGTAGCATTAACCTGTTGTCCCTCAATGCTTCCATTGAAGCCGCTAGGGCAGGAGAGGCCGGAAGAGGTTTTGCAGTCGTGGCATCTAATATCAGGATGCTATCTGACGACTCGCGGCAGTCGGTCGGCAGTGCTAAAGCCAACGATAAAGATATTCAGGAGGCAATCGCGGCGATTAATCAGGTGACCAGTGAGCTGAACAGCCATATTGCGGAACTATTACATACGGCGGAGGAAACTAAAGGAAGTGTCCGCAGTGCAATGGTAAATGGCCGGGAGATCAGCAAGTCGGTAGATGAGGTTAATGTGCTATCGGAAGGGGTATTGAGGATGATTCAAGAAATCAGGGAATTTTTACTCCAGGAATAAGCGGTAATGATATTGTCGGATAGCATATACAATAAGTTACTGGAAGGGGACAGATGAAGAGCTTGCTGGTATACTTAAAGGAATATAAAAAGGAAAGCCTTTTGGGGCCGCTGTTTAAGCTTCTGGAGGCTTCCTTTGAGTTAGCGGTGCCTTTGGTGGTGGCGGCTGTCGTGGATCAGGGCATTAAAAATGATGATCAGCGCTTTATTATAACCCATTGTCTGTTGCTGGTGGCGCTGGGAGTAATCGGGCTGATCTGTTCAGTTTCAGCGCAGTTTTTTGCCGCTAAAGCCGCGGTAGGTTTTGCAACCGGGATCCGCAAAGCATTGTTCTCCCACATTCAGGGATATTCTTTTGCCGATTCTGATAAAATGGGAACGGCGACCTTGATTACTAGGATGACGGGAGATGTCAATCAAGTACAGTCAGGGGTAAATCTGGTCTTACGTATATTCTTACGTTCCCCCTTTATCGTTTTTGGAGCAATGGTGATGGCATTTACGGTAGATGTCAGGGCAGCACTTATTTTTACTGTGCTGATCCCGGTACTGGCGGTGACGGTATTTGCCATTCTTCTTATTGGGATACCACTGTTCCGGAAGATCCAGGCGGGTCTGGACCGAGCGATGCGGATTACCAGAGAGAATCTGACCGGGGTGCGGGTAATCAGGGCCTTCCGCCGGGAAGCAGAGGAAAAGACTTTATTTCAGGAAAGTATTGATGCGTTGATGAATATGCAGGTAGCTACTGGACGGATTACCGGACTCTTAAATCCGCTTAGTATGGTAATAGTTAACATAGCTATCATTATCTTGCTCAATACCGGAGCAGGAAGAGTGGCCGACGGAGTCCTGACCCAAGGGGCGGTGATTGCCTTGGTAAACTATATGTCACAGATCCTAGTGGAGCTGGTAAAGCTGGCGAACCTTATTATAACAATGACCAAGTCTTTTGCCTCGGGCAGTCGTATTGAAGCGGTATTTGCTATTAACAGTGACAGGCAGACTGAGGATGAATTACCTTTACAGCCAGAGAATGAAGAGGACGGTGAGCAGCAAGGAAGTAATGTGCCGGAATATCACATACAGTTCAGTGATGTAACTTTCCGCTATGCTGATGCTGGAGAAGAAGTACTATATGATATCAATTTTACAGCGAGTAAGGGAGATACCATAGGAATTATCGGCGGAACCGGATCAGGGAAATCGTCTTTGATCCATTTGCTGCCTCGGTTCTATGAAGCGGAAAAGGGCACGATAGCGATAAACGGCCAGGATATCCGGACATTACCGGTCAAGGCCTTGCGAAACCGGATCGGTATCGTTATGCAAGAGGCAGTCTTATTCAAAGGAACCATCCGCAATAATCTGCTATGGGGCAAAGAAAATGCCACGGATGATGAGCTGTGGGAGGCACTGCGTATTGCCCAAGCCGATGAATTTGTCGGCAATAAAGAAGGAGTGCTGGATGCCAAGGTAGAGCAGGAGGGCCGGAATTTTTCCGGCGGCCAGCGACAAAGGCTAAATATTGCCAGGGCATTGGTAAGAAGGCCAGAAATATTAATCTTGGATGACAGTGCATCAGCGCTCGATTATCTGACGGAAGCCAAGTTACGGACGGCGGTCAGAGAAGCCTGCCGGGATACAACAGTATTGATCGTATCGCAGCGGGCATCCTCGGTTATGCATGCCGACAAGATACTGGTACTGGATGACGGCAGGATTGTCGGAACGGGTAGTCATCAGGAGCTGCTAAATAGCTGTCAGATCTATCAAGAGATTTACAGCACTCAGTTTGAAAGTAGCATGGCACAGTCGTAATAAGTGACGGGAGAAAGCAGAGCGGGTGAGACAGGATATATGAAAGCAGAACAAATGAAGGCTGATGAGCGCATAAAAACCTTGCGTAGTGTGCTGTATTTTATTGAACCATATAAGAACCGTCTTTTGGTTTCTATTTTGATGGCTTTATTTACGGTTGTTCTTAGCTTGTATCTGCCGATTCTGATAGGAAGGGCTGTTGACTTGATCGGCAGGATAAAGGAAACGGGCAGTAAGGAGGAATTGCTTACGCTTTTAATAGCTATGGCAGGTGTGGCGGGAACCGGAGCTTTGACCCAGTGGATCTTAAATCTGTCGAATAACCGGATTGTGTTTTATGTGGTCCGGGACATCCGTAAGCAAGCTTTTGGTAAAGTAGCCGAGCTGCCGTTTACTTATCTGGACGGTCATACACACGGAGATGTCTTGAGCCGGATTATTACGGATGTGGACCAGTTTGCGGACGGGCTGCTGATTGGTTTTACTCAGGCATTTACCGGGATTATCACGATAGCAGGGACACTACTGTTTATGCTCAGTGTCAATGTAACGGTTACGGCTGTGGTGGTAATTCTTACGCCGCTGTCACTGTTTACGGCCAATTTTATCGCTAAGCGGACTTTTGGGATGTTTCAGCTACAGTCTGAGGCGCGGGGCGAACAAACCGCACTTATTAATGAGATGATCGGGAATCAAAAGGTAGTGCAGGCTTTTTCCCAAGAAAAGAAGGTGCAGAAGCAGTTTGATGAGATTAATGAACGGTTGGGGAAGTATTCCCTCCGGGCTATATTTTATTCTTCTTTGACAAATCCGGCAACACGCTTTGTCAATAACTTGGTTTATGCGGGGGTCGGTCTGGCGGGAGCATTGTATGCCTTATCGGGGGGGCTGACAATAGGGCAGCTGACGATATTTTTATCCTATGCCAATCAATATACCAAGCCTTTTAATGAGATATCCGAAGTGATTGCCGAGTTACAGAATGCCCTTGCCTGTGCGTCGCGGGTATTGGAGCTGATAGAAGCAGAACCGGAAGCGGCGGACGGGGCGGAAGCCGTAAGGCTGGCGGCTACGGCAGGCAACGTAGAGCTTGACCATGTATATTTTACCTACCGGCGCGGTCAGAAACTGATTGAAGATTTAGATTTGCGGATCAGAGCCGGGCAGCGGGTGGCTGTCGTTGGCCCTACCGGCTGCGGTAAGACAACAGTGATTAACCTACTGATGCGCTTTTATGATGTAGACAGCGGCCGGATTGTGTTGGAGGGCAAGGATATCCGGGAGCTGACCCGCAGTTCCTTGCGGGCGGCTTATGGTATGGTTCTACAGGAGACATGGCTTCGCAACGGGACGATATGGGAGAATATAACCTTTGGAAAACCGGCGGCCACAAAAGAAGAAGTCATTGCGGCGGCTAAAAGAAGCCGGGCAGACAGCTTTATCAAACGGCTTCCGGAAGGCTATGATACCATGATAGGCGAGGACGGCGGCAGTCTTTCGCAAGGTGAAAAACAGCTATTATGTATTACTAGAGTCATGATCAACCTGCCGCCGATGCTGATCCTAGATGAAGCGACCTCTTCTATTGATACCCGCACGGAAATGCGGATTCAGGAAGCGTTTACTTTGATGATGGAAGGAAGGACCAGCTTTATAGTGGCCCATCGGCTGTCTACGGTACGTAATGCGGACGTGATTCTGGTTATGAAGGACGGGTGTATCATCGAGCAAGGCGGCCATGAAGAACTGATGGCGCTGAAGGGATTCTACTGGGAGATGTATCGGAGCCAGTTTGTCGGGGCTTGACATCACGGGGGTCGAAATGGAGTGGATTATCATAATTGCCGCTATCGGTTTGTTGCTTTTTGTTCTTGCTTTTCTGGACATAAAAGGCCGGCACAGTGCGGCAGGCAGACGTTGGGAGGAAATGGAAGGCCGGGAATTTGAGCTGTTTTGTGCCGATCTTTTGAAAAAAAGAGGGTTTATTGAAGTAGAGGTTACCAAGGCAAGCGGTGACTATGGAATAGACATTCTGGCAGAAAAAGAAGGGGTCACCTACGCGATTCAGTGTAAGCGATATAACAGCCCGGTAGGTGTCAAAGCCGTCCAGGAAGTTTATGCGGGAAGGGATTATTATGACCGGATGGTCGGCGTAGTGATGACCAATCAGTATTTTACGGCACCTGCCGTGGAAGCGGCTGATAGATTAAAAATTCTGCTTTGGGACGGGGGATATATTGACAGCATGCTGTCAGAAACAAGATAGTTGTTGCCGAATTATAAGAGAACGGCTTGATAACATCTATTGTGGAAATAAACAACTACAGGGTAAGATTCAATGAAATTTTTATTGATAGCAGTTAATGCGAAATATATCCATTCCAATCCGGCGGTCTACAGCCTGCAAAGCTTTGCGGAAGAAGCCGGCAGGCAACATATGGAAATTACGGAATATACAATCAACCAGACGGCGGCAGATATTCTGGCGGATATCTATAGCAAGAAGCCGGATGTTATTGCTTTTTCCTGTTATATATGGAATTGGGAAATAATTGGGAAACTCTTGCCCGAGTTAAATAAAATATTACCTGATATACCGGTCTGGTTAGGCGGACCGGAGGTGTCCTATGACGGAGAAGCTATTATGGGAAGATTTCCTTCAGTAACCGGTATTATGCTGGGCGAAGGGGAGGTTACTTGTAAAGATATTTTAGACTGTTATTTATGCAGTCGGGATGCATCGATGCGGGAATATGAGCTTGCTCTGATAAAGGGAATCCTATATCGGGAAAAGGAAGGGAAGCTTGTGAAGACGGGGGAAAGGGAAAGGACTGATCTTAACCGGCTTCCTTTTCCTTATGTCGGTGTATTGAACCGTTTCCAAAATCGAATCATTTATTATGAGTCTTCCCGGGGCTGTCCGTTCCGGTGCAGCTATTGCCTATCATCAATTGATAAGTCGCTTAGGTTTAAGGAACTGGCAAAAGTACAAGAAGAATTGACAGTTTTACTAGAGGGCCGGGTGGCTCAGGTTAAGTTTGTTGATCGGACATTTAACTGTAATCATGTCCATGCTTTGGAAATCTGGAAGTTTATAAAGGAGAAGGACAACGGGATAACCGGCTTCCATTTTGAAATAGCGGCGGATCTCATGACAGAAACAGAAATTAATCTGCTAAAGAGCATGCGGCCGGGCTTGATTCAGCTGGAAATCGGCATTCAGTCTACCCATCAGGCTGCTCTTGACAGTGTCTGCCGCAAGATGGATTTTGACCGGGTAAAGGCTGTAGTGGCAGAATTACGGGAAAACAATAACATTCATATCCATCTAGATTTGATTGCCGGTCTTCCTTATGAAGACTATGGTACATTTAGAGCTTCTTTTGACCAGGTTTACAGCTGTCGGCCAGAGCAGCTGCAGCTGGGATTTTTGAAAATACTTCCTGGCACGCCTGTCAGACATCAGGCCACGGAGTATGGAATCGCATATGAAGAATCCCCGCCGTATCAGGTGCTGTTCACCCAGTGGCTCAGTTATGAAGAGCTGTGCCGGCTGCATAAGATGGAAATGATGGTAGAGCTGTATTATAACAGCAATCAGTTCATGAATACCCTGAAGGTATTGGAAACGGCTTTTAGCAGTTCGTTCCAAATGTATGAAGAGCTTGCGGAATTTTATGAAAAGAAAGGGTATTATCTTGTCAGTCCGGCAAGAAGCTACCGATATGAGGTGCTGCTTGATTTTGCCCTTGCTTATGATGGGGCTAATGCGGACTGTTATCGGGAGCTGCTTACCTATGATTTGTATCTGAGAGAAAACTGTAAAAGCAGGCCCGATTATGCCTTGGATCTGTCGCTTTATCAGGATCAGATATGGGGTTTTTATAAAGAAGAAGCAGAAAACCGAAAGCTTCTGCCCCATTATGAAGGGTATAATGCCAAGCAGATGGTCAGGATGACACATCTGGAGGTGTTCCGCTATCCGGTAGATGCCGAGGCAGGCAAGGATAAGACGAATAAAAGTGAAAGCCCCATCTATATATTATTTGATTACCATAAAAGGAATGCTTTGACGAAAGAAGCAACGGTTTTACGTATAGATATTTTATTTGATGCGGGTAAGTGAATATGAAAATAAAAAGGAAGTTAAGAAGGAATGAAGAGGGAGCATAAGAAAGAGTATAAGCAAGAACACGTCAGGGCGGTATTGAAACTGCTGGATGAACATTATGGAACGGACTTGAAGTGTTTTTTACACCATGAAAATGCTTGGCAGCTGCTGGTTGCTACTATCCTGAGTGCCCAATGTACAGACGCCCGCGTGAACATCATAACCGCGAAGCTGTTTGATAAATATCCGACGGTTGAGTCACTGGCGGGGGCAGGCTTGGAAGAACTGGAACAGGATATCCGTTCCGCCGGATTTTATCATAATAAGGCAAAGAATATCATTGCCTGCTGCCGCGAACTTCTGTTACGGTTTGACGGAGAGGTTCCGCGGTCATTGGCAGAGCTGACCTCACTTCCGGGAGTGGGCAGAAAGACAGCCAATGTAATCCGCGGGAATATATTTAATGATGCCAGTGTCGTGGTAGATACTCATGTCAAGAGGGTATCTAATAAGCTAGGTCTGACCGCGGAAGAGGATCCGGTTAAAATTGAGATGGATTTAATGAAAATACTGCCGGAAGATCACTGGATCTGCTATAATATCCAGATCATTAACCTTGGCAGGGAGATATGTAAGGCTCCCGTACCTAGGTGCGGGAGCTGTTTTTTACAGACACTTTGTAGTTATTATCAGAAAGACAAGCAGCTTCGGTGATTATTATAATAATAAATGTCATAATAACTAAACAGCCGGCATAAACTGATATAAGCCGATTAACTGCATATTTCTTTCAGCCGCCGGGTAATATGGCCGCTTAGGGTTGAATTAAGCCGTTCCGCAGTAGGAATCAGATCCTTTACTTTTTCTGGAGTGCCGGCTTTTTGGTATATTTCGGCCAGTAAAAAGTAGGAATGGCTGACATCGGTGCCGGTAGCCATAGCAAATTCCAATATGGTACAGGCTTCCTGATGATAACCGGAGCTATAAAGGGTCTTCGCCCATTTCTGAAGGGTTCTGGCCAGTATGGTGTAGCTTTGGTCGTATCGGGACAGAAGATGAAGGTTGGCCGCGCCATATTGTAGTTTCAGGTCGGTGTTGGAGATGCAGGTGAAATTGACAATGGGGCTTTCAGCTAAAGTATGCAGGGTTTCCTGACATTCTGCTATTGCGGGATCATCAGCCATGATTTCCATGGGTAAAGCATCAAACGGAATGGTGATATATTGCAGGTCATCAAGCGGTTTGCGGCTCGTATTGTCGGCTTCCTTCTCACGATCCCAGAAGATCCTTTGTTGTTGGGCTTCCCGTCGCCGGCTTTTGTTCAGCTGATAGGTGAGCCAGATGCAGAATATAATAAAACTTGCAAAAAAAGCTAAATTCATATATAATATCCTTTCAAGAAGATAAATGTCAAAGCATGTCAAAGCGTGCGGATGGAGGTAATAAGATGATAAATATGCACAGTAAAAAGACCAAAAGGGTAATCTCCTCCATTATTATTCTTATTCTGGTGCTTGCCTTGTTAATTCCAACTTTATCATATTTTATTAGTTAAGACAATATGACAAAGGCAATAACCTTATCTAGACCATATGGAATTTGACACGTGAAAAAAGCGGAAAGGAGGCAATGTATATGTATATGCGAACGATCAAGAAGATAAGCCGTTTACTGATGATAACAGTACTGCTGACGCTGTTTACGGCGATTCCGGCAAGCGCCAAGGATGATAAGATCCTAGATGGCGTCTATGTGGATAGCATTGCATTAGGAGGAAAAACCGAAGCAGAAGCCCAGATCTTGGTAAGTGAATATGTGGCAGAGCTGGAAAAGAGGAATATTACTTTGCTGACGATCGGTGACAATACAGTATCCATTACTCCGGCGGATATCGGCTTTAGCTGGAACAATCCCGATGTTGTCGAGGCAGCGGCGGCTATGGGTAGAAAAGGCAATGTAATTCAAAGATATAAAGCGCTGAAGGATCTAGAAAACAGGGATCAGGTATTTGAAGTAGAGTTTTCCTTAGATACGGCTTTGATTACTGATATTATAACAGAAAAATGTTCTATCTTTAATATGCCGGCTGTTGACGCTACTATGACTAGGACAGATGGGGAGATAAATGTCACGGAAGGGCAGGCGGGTTACGTGATAGATACCAGTGCTTCAGTAGATATTATTTATGACTATTTACAGAATGACTGGAATAAAGAGGATTGTACAATAGCGCTGGCAGTGATAGAAGAGGAGCCCAGAGGAAACGAGGAAGAACTGAGTCAGCTTACTGATGTGCTTGGTACTTTCAGTACGGATTTTTCGACTTCCAATAAATCCCGAAGTTCCAATGTAATCAATGGATGCAAGCTGATCAGCGGAAGCTTGGTGTATCCGGGAGAAGAGTTTACTACCTATGCCGCCGTATTGCCCTTTACCGAAGACAATGGTTATTTCATGGCTGCTTCTTATTTGAACGGCCAGGTGGTTGACAGTCTGGGAGGCGGTATCTGTCAGGTCTCAACTACGCTTTATAATGCTGTGCTGCTTGCTGAACTGGAGGTTACCGAAAGGCATAACCATTCGATGATCGTTACTTATGTGGACCGTTCAGCGGATGCGGCCATTGCCGAATCATCCGGAAAGGATTTTAAGTTTATTAATAATCTGGCGCACCCGATTTATATTGAGGGAGTTACCACACCTGAGAGAACCATTACTTTTACCATATATGGTATTGACGAGCGTCCTGCGGGCCGCACGGTAGAATATGTCAGTGAAATCTTGGAAAGAAGAGAACCTGAAAGCGAGGCTGTATATCCGAGCGCCGGTCATCCGGTAGGTTATATATCCATTCAGTCGGCCCATGTCGGATATCGGGCGCGGCTGTGGAAAGTGGTTACAGAAAATGGGGTGGAAGTCAGCCGGGAAGAAGTTAACAGCAGTTCTTATATGGCTTCGCCCAGAAGTGCAACCGTCGGCATAGCGACCGACAATCCCATTGTATCAGAGCAGATTACAGCTGCGATAGCGACCAATAATATTGATTATATTGCTGCTGTAGCGGCAGCTTTGCAAGCACAGTTACCGCCGCCGGCGCCGCCCGCAGTCCCGCCGCCGGTAGAAGGCCAGCCAGCTGCTCCG
>DBDG01000001.1 GCA_002293475.1 Lachnospiraceae bacterium UBA938 | reverse complement strand
CAATCTTACCATATTAACCCTTCAAGTACCAGCATAGAATTTAAGAGCCTTGCTGAAATCAGCAATTACCTGTGCCTTTCCAGCCAGTCTTACTTTCAGAATCTATTTAAAAAATAATCTCCGTCAGTTCACTTCTTTTTCTGGAATAGTCCTAACTTAAAAAAGTCAGGTAAATCTTTAATCCAGATATCAAAACTATCATTAGTTTTTTCTATCCTTGCATTTTCATGGTAGTAATAATACACTCTTGAATTAGGACATTCTTTTGTACTTAGACAAAAATAATCACCATTGCCAATTCCATAAAAAGGAATTATATTTTTATCCCATCTACCTTTGTTCATTTCATAATCATAGATAAATATAATACTATCATTTCCAATATTTTTACCTGTTGCCACATTGTATATATCACCTAGGAATTTGGAGCTTGCATTATTATTTGTTGTATTTACCAGCAAAATGGGGTAAAATATGAGCAGGATATTTGACCGGAGGTGAAATTTATGGAGGCTTATAATGAAATACTTGAGCACTTGGTTAATGGGCTGCGAAGGATTTATGGCGAATTAATCGTCAGTATCGTTCTGTATGGCTCTGTCGCCCGAGGGACACAAACTGAAGAATCGGATATTGATATTGCAATGTTGTTAAAAAACGAACAAACCAGGGAAATGCATGATAAAATGCTAGATCATGTCGTTGATTTGGAACTGGAATATAATAAAGTTATCTCTGTTTTACAAATTGATTATAATGAATTTCAACAATGGGAGGATTATATGCCTTTCTATAAGAATGTCAAGAGAGAAGGGATTGTTTTATGGACAGCCGCATAAAAACCCTATCAAAATATCGCTTTGAACGCGCCATAGAGGATATGGATAATGCCAAAACCATGCTTGAGGCAAAGCAGTATAAATTGACGCTCAACCGATCATATTATGCAATTTTTCATGCTATGCGTGCGGTTACTGTTTTAGATGACTTTGATAGCAGTAAACATAGTGGCATCATTGCACACTTTAATCAACATCATGTCAAGACCGGGGATTTTCCAAAAGATACATCAAAGATAATTAAGAGTGCATCGGAATTACGGGAACTGGCCGACTATAAGGATTTTTATATTGCTTCCGCTCAAGAAGCGATGGAGCAGGTCGCCAACGCCGAAAGATTCGTAAATAGAATACAAGACTACCTTAAGAACTTGGATGTATTATAGATTTATTAGTTGTGAATGGAGCAGAAAGAGAGGCCTTATTGGCCTTCTTCCTTATCTTTTTTTATCTGAGCGACAGGGGGGCGTCAAGCGAAGTATATGGGAATGTCGGCTGAAGCCGCTCTTCCTCAGATTAAATAATGGCAACTATCGTCTATGAGTGAAAACTCTGGAATGACAAAAAGCTACTTGCGTTCGCATTTATTTATAAACACCGGGGGCAGGCGCTGCGGTTGCAGAAATGATCCTGAAACTGTTCCTGTGAATAAAGCACATTGAATTTATGAGAAACTAAAATAATCACCGGTAAGCAGCACAAAAGAATTGGTCGCAAATATTTCCCCCTCCGTTCGCTCCAGAACTTTCCAGTTCAGCAAATGCTCCAAGGTAACATCCCACACTGCCTTTTTATCTTCCTCGGTTGATGCGGATTCCACCATATATCGTTTCATATCCTTACATAATAGATTCACTGCATCATCAGTAACCTTATAGCCGACACAAGTCAATTCATCCCAAGATAAATTAACTCCCTCCATCTCCAACTCTCTTATCTTAACTGTATCTGCCGGCCGAGAAGTACCGGCAATCCGTATATAAGTGCTAACCTGGGGAATCGGCCATCTATAAATTCTCATTGATACTGATACAAATTCTCTTTGATATTGATATCTATTTCCCTGATTCATTCAGATACAGCTGGATCCGGTTCTCTACCAGATCAGCCACTTCCTCGGCTGACTTGGCTTTATTGAAATAGGCTTGGGATTCCTCTCTGATGATACTCAGGATCTGCACATCCATGCTCTCTCTGAGCTTATCCACAGACTCAATCATCTTTTGGATCTCCTGCACATCTGTCTCGCCGGCGGCCATCATATCCATCCGGAAATCATCCATGCTAATCGTTCCCTTGGGTATCTCCTGTTGATTGCCATCTTCATCGGTCGTATAAGTCTTCTCCATGGCTCTTTCCGCGCTTTTATCTAAGGCACTTTTTAATATCGGCAGATCAAAGGATTCCGGATCCGACTGAAATTCCTCGGTCAGCAAACTGCTGATAAACTGCCACGCGATCTCTTTGTTCTCACACTTACTGTTGATCGCCATGGTATTCAAGGAATAGGTCAGGAAACCGCCGCCTTCTTCTGAAGGAAAACCTATATAAGTGACTTCTTCACCCAGTATCACCCGGTCTAACTGATAATTAGAAAATCCGTTCACATTGGTCTCCCGCAGGTAAATCTGTTTCTCTCTAACCAGCCGCTGGATATCTTCAACATCTTCTTCGATGTTATACTGATCATCATCAATAAAGCGATCGGAGAACTCCAGTATCTTTAAATAAAAGTCTCTGTTAAACTGACTGGCACCGTCTGACTGCATGATCAGGCTTTCCCCGTTTGCCTTCATGCACAGATCCAGTACATTCGACTTGGAAGCGTACCAGAATACCTGCCCCTCTGTATCCAGACCATCAATAAAAGCCGTCATTTCATCCATATTCCAGCTTTTCCGCTCTCCCAGCAGGGATTTAGACCCGGACAGCCCTGAGACAGTAAAAGTAAGCGGTATCCCGTATAATTTCCCGTCCACCGCAAAGGCCTGCAGGATGTTTTCCTGAAAATCTTCCCGTTGCATCGTCTCATCCTGGTCTATATAAGAATAGATATTCTCCAAGACTCCCTTTTCGGCATAGGTCTTCATCGAAAGGTATACCGGCAGGATCAGAATATCCGGTGCGTCACCGCTGATAACATCCATGTTCAGATGTTCCACTCCCGCCTGCACATCGTCAACTCCGTATTCTATGATCTCAATCCGGTATTCGTTGTTAGAACGGTTAAACTCGGCAATCGCCTCCCTGACATTCGATTCAATAAACAAGGAAACCCCGCCAAAGGTCAAGGTCTTTTTTTCATCCTGTCCCTGCTCGCCGGCTTTCTGTGGACGTATCATGAATAAGGAAGACTTCATTTCCGTTTCTGAGAATTCCAATTTGGCCCACAATACCCTTCCGTCATCCAGTTGTAAGATATTGACGTTAAAATCTGCCGACAGATCAAGCGATGACCATTGAATCCGTTCCGTATAATTCTTCGCTTCTACATCATATTCATACAGACCTCTGTCACTAGCAATCATGATATTACCGTCAGTCCCCGGCCCGGTTCCGATCGGGACCACCACAAAGGAAAGCTCATGCCTCGTCCCGAGACTTTTCATCGAACTGTCCACCTCGGCCATGATGGTCATGCCCTGGCTTTCATACCAGATCACGTACACCCGGCCCTCCCGGTCCCGGCACAACGTACTGACGCTTCCATCGATATCCGTCTGATAGATCAACTGACCTTCTGGATTAATGACGCTGACCCTGCGATCGCTGGCAATATAGACATTCCCCTTGGCATCGGTCTCGAATCCCACTATATACGAATCCCCCGATCCCGCAAAGATTTCCTTGAAAGGACGAGAATCGGCCACCTCACCGGCATCATCCAGCCGCATCCATGATACATCTGTAATCCGGGGGTTCATCATATCGCCTTCATATCGGCAAATAAGGAGATTCAGCCGCCCCTCTTCATCAACTTTCATATCCGCAATACTGTCTAACTCCCCGAAGTCATCAAAGCTTACGGGAAGCGCCACCGGTTCTGCTCCCTCTTGTGACAGATCCAACCGGTAGATGACATTCTTTGCAATATCGTTTTCAGTTTCCGACTCCATATTCAGATAGTATAAAGTATTCTGATAGACCGCCTCATCAATTATGGCTTCGTGGGGTAAGTGCATGTCCTCTGCTATATATGTAACCGGCCCGTTTTCTTCCGAGACCGAATTCGCAGGATCGGAGCCGCAGCCGGCCATAAACAAAACCATCAGTATAGTTATTGCAATTCCGCATTTGTTCATCATTCATCACCTCTTCTGATTAGCGCAGTTATCACATTACTATGCTTGTATCTTGCATATTATTTATTACATTTTTCTTCATGTTTTATATCTTTCATTATTGAAAGTATGCAACTTGGCTTTATCTGCACATATTTTTGTTATATATCTTACATCGAAATTCTATAAGTGACATATTAGCAATTTCAGTATAACTGTCAAAGCATTGGTCTAATTCCTCATGATATGATTTAATTCTATTTCTATATCAATTCTCAATTTTTTCAACAGCATCAGGACTGTCTTTTAATATGGAATCTAGCTCGTAAAATTCTAACAACTGCCTTATAGGATGTTCCGTTTAAATATAAATAGACTTTCTCCGCTCGAAGAGATTAAACCACCTTCCGTCGGGAAACCAGACTTTTTCCGTGGCTAGCATTGTTTTTATTTTGAATGTTGCCGGTGTTTTCTTTCAATATGAACGGTTGATAGAATTGCGTAAAGTACTAAAAGAACCACTATTCCGATTCTGATAAAAAGCAACCATTTTAAGCTTATAATGATGTTCAGGGCGCTCATGCAAAAAATGATTCCAACACCAAGAAACACGGTTGCTGATTGTCTATAATATGGGCTTTTATTCATTTTTTCGCGCTCGACTTTAGAAGCATAAAGATACGCATTATTAATGCAAGCCCCTTTTTCTTTGAATTGTTGGTACGCAATCGTAAAGGCTCCTACCGACAGTAAAAATATAATTATTGATAGAACGATTTGTGTTGTACTCATAGTATATACCCATATAATTTACTATGTAAGCTCCGCTTATATAGTACTGATGGCCATACGTTCCGTGCTTTCATAAGCGGTGGAGACCGGCAAGCCGGTCATGTATGTTTTCTATCGCAAGGCAAAATCAGGGCTTTCAAAAATGTGCGCCATATTGCATAAACAGAAAGGATGTCCGGCAGGGTCAAACATAACGGTCCAACCGTCAGAAAATTGCTTACCGGCGACGGTTGCTCCGCAGCGGATTGCATGTTGAACCGCTTTATCCAGATCATTGACGACAAAGTCGAGATGGGCCATCTGTTGTTGTGCTTCCGCTTCTTCCGGCCATATGGGCGGTTTGTAATCAGGATTCTTTTGAAATGTGATGCCGGGATATGCTCCTTGGTTTGTAGCCGGTGGGGCGATAATCGCGTATTCTTCCCCCTGAATCGGCACTATTTCCCAGTGGAGCAGTTCCGCATAGAATTTCGCCAGTTCATAAGGTTCATTGCAGTCCAATGTCGTGGAGTACATTTTGATTTTCAGTTCGATATCCATATTTTACACCTCTGCTAATATGATATTTATCATTATTGATTTATTGAATTGTATCCATTGCTTAAGTTGTTATTATAAAAAAATTATATATATAAATGAGAGTATTGTCAATTCTAATGACCACTGCTTTAAGTACGTGAGTAATGAAAAACAATCTTGTTTACATTTGTATGTAGCTATTCATCATGCTATAAATCCTTCTTAAGATATTGCGAATTACTATTTTATCGGGATGATTTGGCAGTTTTATGATTTTTTTTGTAACCCCACACGTATTCCGTCACACCTTCTGCACCAACATGGCGGATGCCGGGATGGACATTAAGAGCCTGCTAATGACCAAAGTGGTCAGAATGATTCTCAAATCCGTTAGAAGTTCCATTAGAAATCGGCCTTTTTGACCCGGGATGGGCCCGCAACAAAAAAATGAAAATCCCGCAAACGGTATAGCACCTTTTAAAGCCAGCTCTAAAAATAATTTTTGAATTAATTTCGCTGTCCGAGAAGCCGATGAATGGCGGACTGAGGGATAGCCTATAAAATAAATCGCCAGTAACTATGGCGGAAATACGGCATTTCTTAAAGTACTGGTACACATATCTGTTAAATTGCGACTACCGTGATCTTTGCCATCAGCTGGCTGGCGGAGTGGTGGGTAACGAATCGGAAAATGGTTTTACTATCTGAAAAACCCATGTTATAATATTAACAAAATTTACCGTTAGCAAGCCAGCGTAGCGCCAATGTCATTCCAAGACATAGTTGCGCGCCACGAAAAGCAACACAAACTGATGACCACGAACTGAGAGAAGATGAGGGATATGGCATATGAGCGAGAGAAGCAAGAATCGGTTGATGACTGTGGCGATGGCCTTTATGGCCGCCCTCATGCTGTTTTCGTGCTTTCAGCTTTGGCACCATCTTGCCGCTGAAAAAGAGGCCGAGGATAATTACAGCAGTTTGGCGGATTTGATTAAAATGCCGCCGGCGCTGGCATCGCCTATGCCGGGGAAGCCCGGTGAAGTGCCGTCCGGAATATCCGATGACTGGACAGTGCAAGACCAGTACGGTACACTCTTTGAGCAAAACGCCGACATGGTAGGCTGGATTTCTATTGAGGGTACGCCGCTTGACTACCCTGTGATGCAAACAGCGAGCGAGCCAAACTATTACTTGCAGCGCGGTTTTAATGGGGAGTACAGTGACTACGGTGTGCCTTATGCCGCCGAAGCCTGTTCGATTGACCCTGCCAGTGACAACATCACCATTTACGGTCACCACATGAAAAGCGGTAAGCTGTTTGGTTCGCTGGACGGCTACACCGACCAAGAGTTTTGTCGGGAGCATCCGATTATCCGCTTTGACACCTACGCGGGCTTTGGGGAGTATGT
The DNA here is from genome assembly GCA_002293475.1 of Lachnospiraceae bacterium UBA938. Lineage (GTDB taxonomy): Bacteria > Bacillota > Clostridia > Lachnospirales > Lachnospiraceae > UBA935. The sequence continues at coordinate 22,683 of DBDG01000001.1, read as the reverse complement.
GGTGCTGGCGGTGTTCAAGACTACACCAACCGAGTTTGCCTACCATGAGTTTGTAGACGCTGCCGATGAGGCCGCGTTTGACACCTATGTGCGGCAGTGCCGGGAACTTTCCTTATACGACACCGGCGCTATGGCCAGCTACGGCGATAAGCTGATTACGCTTTCCACTTGCGAGTATTCACAGGATGACGGGCGGCTTGTAGTCGTGGCGGTGAGAAGCGGACAGTAAACGGGCAGGCGGGAGAGCCTGCCCGTTTACATGTGTGGTTTTATTGTTTCCCTGCTTGTTGCCGCCAGCGACATGCCGCAAGAGCCGTCAGACCCGCCGCCGAGGCCACCAGAATCATCAGCCAGCCCGCCATGTTGCTATTGTCACCCGTTTGCGGGTTGGTGGTTGCCGACGTTGGCGTACCGCCGCTTTCCGTATACGCAACGGCATAGGTGGAAAATCTGTCGGTTTGGAATGTCAGCGTATGGAACGTATCGTTATAGTCAGCTGCAAGTTTCTCCGCGTTGCCATTATGTACACGGATAATAGAGTAAGCTGTTTTTCCCCATAGGGCTTCCGGCAATTCAATCACAATAGTCAGCATCGTTTCCGTTTGCGTGATCGGCTGGTTAGCGACGTCTTGAGCGGCCGTGTCCGTGATAGTTTTCAGTAGTGCCAAATCAAGGTACATCCCGATAGACATATCACTGGCCGCACCCTCTATCAGAGTAGCGTCGGCCGACACCGCCGACTGGGATTGCTCCTGAACCTTGAGCGTTAATGCCACTGAGCCATTGTTGTCCATAATGGCATGGTCGCCCGATGTAAACATGTCATCCAGATTATCCGCCGCCGTGGATGGCGTGCCCGCCACCACCTCCACTACCGTATGGTGCTTACCGCTGAACATGGTGATATTCTGCGTTATGCTGTCCCTATCGACCGTAATACGCTTGGTGACTGTTACGCCGTCATATTCCGCGACAAGGCTGTATATGCCATAAGGCAAACTGGCAAAGCGGTATTCACCGCTTCCATTGGTGGTGGTTAAGTCAATCACAGTACCGTGTGAACCGCCATGCATAACCTTTACGTTGACACCCGCAAGCGTGCCGCCGTCCTCCTTGTAGATGCTGCCGCCCACGCTGCCGCGATTCTCTGGAGGTGCCGCCGTCGCCTTATCCTTCCACACTGCCGTAACGGTGGTGTTTGCGGTGAAGGTATATTTTGCGCCAACGGCATATTCGTTGCTACCAATCTTCCACGCCTTAAACTCCATGCCGGTGGGTGCAGTGAAGGTGCAGGCTGGCAGGGTAAAAGCCACGCCAGCTGTTGCCTTACCGTTGGCCATCGAGCCGCTGCCGCCGCCGGCGGCATAAGTCACGATGTAGGTTGCCGCTGTCTTATTTTTCCACACCGCCGTAACGGTGGTGTTTGCGGTGAAGGTATATTTTGCGCCAACGGCATATTCGTTGCTGCCAATCTTCCACGCCTTGAACTCCATGCCGGCGGGTGCAGTGAAGGTGCAGGCTGGCAGGGTAAAAGCCACGCCGGCTGTTGCCTTACCGGGAGCCATCGAGCCGCTGCCGCTGCCGCCGGCATAGCTCACCGTGTAGGTTACTGTTGTCTTATTTTTCCACACCGCCGTAACGGTGGTGTTTGCGGTGAAGGTATAGCTTGCGCCAGCGGCGTATTCGTTGCTGCCAATCTTCCATGCCTTGAACTCCTTGCCAGCGGGCGCGGTGAAGGTGCAGGCTGGCAGGGTAAAAGCCACGCCGGCTGTTGCTTTACCGGGAGCCATCGAGCCGCTGCCGCCGCCGGCGACGTAGCTCACAGTGTAGGTTGCCGACACCCAAACCGCCGTAACGGCGGTGTCAGCGGTGAAGGTATAACTTGCGCCGGCAGCGTATTCGCTGCCGCCAATCTCCCATGCCTTGAACTCCTTGCCAGTGGGCGCGGTGAAGGTGCAGGCTGGCAGGGTAAAAGCCACGCCGGCTGTTGCCTTACCGGGAGTCATCGAGCCGCTGCCGCTGCCGCCGACGTAGCTCACGGTGTAGGTTGCCGGCATCCAAACCGCCGTAACGGTGGTGTCAGCGGTGAAGTTGCAGGTATCGCCCACGGCGTATTCTGTCCCGTCTATCTCCCACGCCTTGAACTCCTTGCCAGCTGGCGCGATGAAAGTGCAGGCTGGCAGGGTAAAAGCCATGCCATCTGTCGCTACACTGTCTTCCATTGTGCCACTGCCGCCGCCTGCGCTGTATGATATGGTGTAGGTAGTGGCTGTAACGGCGAGTATCCAACCGGAAGGCATGCCCGCTGATGACTTCAATTTAGTTAAAAAAGTCTCATATTCCGCGATAACTGCACCTTCAGGATAGTAAACCTTACCGACTGATTTTAAGCTACCAAATGAGGTCGAGCCAAGCGTGGTAATTGTATCGGGACTAAGTGTTTCAAAAGTTATTACTTCTGTATTTGCGCAGCCGCTAAACGCATATGTGCCGATGCTTGTTATACCGTCCGGGATCGTCACACTGATTAGGCCGGAGCATCCTCTAAACGCGGAGTCAGGGATTGCGATCAAACCGCTCGATATCGTAAGATTGCCGTTAAAACCGGAGCAATTTTCAAACGCGCCTATATCGATGCTTGTCACGGAGTCCGGAATCGTCAGCACACCGGTCAACCCGTAGCAACTTCCAAACGCGTAGCTACCGATACTTGTCACCCCTTCTGGGATTATCAATGCACCGCTTAAGTTTGGGAGATCGTAAAACGCAAATTCGCCTATGTGTTTCACGCCCTCCTCGATTACCAAGGAGCTGATATCGTTAATATGTGAATACCACGGACGACTGGTTTCTGTATAATCCGGCATAATGCCTGAGCCATTGCTATTTTCATCATAAGCGATCGTGAGCGTACCGTCGTTGCTGTCAAATTCCCAAGACAGTCCTGTGTTGTTTCCCAACGATGAAATCGCAAGCAACGTTTTCCTAAAAGCGGGATGAACCACAGGGACGAGGTTCGCTGGCGCGGTCGATTCCGGCTCATCGTCAGATGTCTCAGCCTCCTCGCCCTCGATTCTTCTATCTGTAGCTTCTTTCTCGTCCACGACCTCCGGTTCATCCAAGGCCGTAATCTCAGCGCTCGGCGACCCGGCTGTTACAGCGTCATCGTCCTCTGCCGCAAAAACCGCCGTGGGTATAAGCGCCATCGTCACCGCCAGCAAAACCGCCAATGCTTTTCGTATTTTTCTGTGCATTTTCGCACTCTCCTTATGAACTCTTATTTATTATCTTATTAGGTAATTTCTTCAATAAAAGGAAAATCAATAGTATTTTTATAATATTAATAGTTATTATCAACATAATAACGTAAATAATATTATAGATACCATATTATACCATAAAACCATTAATTTGTAACTGCTTTAACATACTTTCTACCCACAAAAATCAGCAAAATACTTTCTCTACTAAATTAAAGCTTTTTGAATACTCTTGCTTGAAATCTGCATTATTCTCCTATCTCATGCTTTAGCAATATCTTGAATCCTATTCCAAAAGTGCGTCAGCGTTGTCTGAATCACCAGTTCATCGGCAATGAGATAAAATACTAAAAAACAGCACCGGCATAATATGTCGTGTGCTGTAGGCTGGGCTTCTGATATTTGGGGGTATGGGGAGAAAGACACCTTCAAATGGTAAAACGGTATTTCCCTTTTCCGGCACCTGTTATACGTTCCGTAAGCTCAAGTTCATACATCTTGGCCATAAAGACTGATGCCGGCCGCTCGGTGATTCCCAATACTTTCATAACATCCCCGCGACCAAATATCTTTTCATTTCTGAATTCATCATGCAGTCTGATTATGTTAGCCTTCATCCGCGATGACACTGTCTTTGTTTCAAAAATACTCAAAAGGCTGTTTTCACCAATGGGCTGTTCAATGGGCTGTTCAATGGGCTGTTTTTCATCCGAACAGGCTGATTCATTCCATGCGATATGGAGATACCTGTTCTTAAGCTCGTGCTTCTCACCCATGAGCAGGTTTCGGAGGAAGTTTTCAAGATAGGACAAGTCCTCATGTATCCCGGCGCCAAGATCGGAGTAATTCGCCCTGACGAGTGCATTGCGAAAATACCATGCATTCTTTGCAAAGACATCATTTGTTGCACGAAAGCCCACCGAACGGATATATTTAATAAAGAACACGGCAGTTGTACGGGTGTTGCCCTCTCCGAAGATATGGATCTGCCACAGCCTCGACAGGAAACGGGCAAGGTGTTTTATAATCTCGCTCATCGAAAGGTCAGCATAACTGAACTCCCGCTCTGTCTGGAAGTCATAATCCAGTGTCTCCCGGAGCTCCGCTGCACCTCCGTACATAACTGACGCACCGCCAAGCACCCATTCCTTCTTGGAGATGTTGTAATCCCTTATCCTTCCGGCATGTGAATAAATCCCTTGAAACAGCCGCCTATGAATAGCGATATACTGAGCAGGGGAGAACACAAAGGAATTCTCCGCAATGATCTCCGCAACCCTAACGGAAACCTTGTCAGCCTCCTCCGTCCGCTCCGGCTGATGGTGCTTATTCTCTTCATAGTAGTTTTCAATCCGTTTTCTGGCTTCCTCAATGCTGATGTCGCCTTCAATGTTATCCTTGGCCGTATTCAGGAGATACTGGGAAGGCCGGAGATGATCAACGTCCTGCAAGCCGATAGCCGTCTGCCATGCATACGCCTTATCTGCTCTGTTCGTTTTCCCCGATATAAAGTATTCGGCGAAGGGATCTGTATGCATATCTTCAATATGGCGTTTATTCTTATCAGCCATCAGAATTCTCCTCCTTAAAAGTCTCCTTATCAACAGGATATCATATTCAATATGTGACTTCTCTGAAAATAAATGGCAGTTTTCACGTAAACTATACGTAGGTACAATAACTATTCCCCCAAAGCCTCCTGAATCAAGCTCTCCTCATCCAGATACTCGACCTCCGTCTCCTCCTCGGCTTCTTCGATTATTTCTTCGACATAAGGTGCGCCGGTGACCTGAGTCATGATCTGTTCCGACAGCTGCTTAAGCTCCTGGTTGGCATTGGCTCCGTCCCATATGCGGGCAAACACGATCTCCAGCTGCACCCAGAAATTACTGGTTTCAATCATTTTCGGCAACGGAACAGATCTGGCATATTCCTCGGCAAACCTGTCCAGATTGTCGTTTTCATATTCAACACCGGTCACTGCCGCTGCTTTACCTGTCCTAGCATAGAGCTCGTCCGCCCATTCTTCTGTCAGGTAACGGGCAAAGCGGTTTGCTTCCTCCTGATGATCAGAGTAGCCGTTCACGGCCACACAGTTGGTCATCGACAAGGATCGTGTCGGCGTATTTTCATCAATATCGGGCGTCCGCATTATCCCGTACTCATAAGGAAACAAGCCTGCTTCCGCCGCCTGTTCCAGACTGGCTACGGCATCCGTCGTGACAACAGTAAAAACCAGCTTTCCGTCTATAAAATCTGCTAAGATATCCTTATACTCCACTTCCCCGGTATCAATAGCAAAAAACTGATTCAGGTTCTGATACATTTTCATACTGCTTATAGCATCGGCATTGTAGATATCAATACTTGATACATCGTCGCCCGCTTCGCCGCCCACTACCATAGAATTGCCGACAAAAAAGTAATTGTAAAAGATGTCCGTCACATCCCACTTAAATATCGCTTCGACTTGCTCCGGCGCGTCATAAGTTTCGCCGAAGCTTTTCATATCAGCCAGCGTCCGGGGCAGCAGGGTCGCCACCCGGTTCTCAATCACCATCAGATCCTGCAATGAGTGGCCGCCATCTTCGCCGTCCCTGGCAGCGCCGTCCTCTCCACCGCCATCACCGGCGGCACTATCCGCTTCTTCGCTTGATCCGCCACCCTCGCCGATACTGCTATCCCCATCGGTTCCGCTGTCCTCGTCATCATCAATAATATACTCTTCCTGCGGCCCGTTTTCTTCCAGTTCCTGCTGCGCCTCCAAGGCTGCGGCCTGGTCCGCCTCCGCCTCCAGCATCAGCCGGGCCATGTCCTGCAGATAAGTCTTATTATATAGCAAAGCACTGGTCTCAAAATAAAATGGATAACCTACGATCTTTCCGTCATAAGTAACCGCATTCAGCCCGGCATCCGGATAGATGGCGGCAAAGTCCAGCTTGGCCGACAGATCTATTTCGGCCGCTAGGCCGGCGAGATAGGCCTTTTCCAAGGAATCATGGCCGATTACATACAGGTCAGGGGTGCCGTTCTCAATCGAGGCGGCATTAATGCTTTCCAGATACTCTAGGCCGGATACCAGCACCGGCAGCACCCGCACTTCCTGGTTTTCCGGCTCTTCATTAAAAGCAACGGCGGCACTACTAATAAAATCAGAAAGCGCCTCATCCGTATACCAGATCAGGACCGTTTCCTTCCCCTTTACAGCTTCTGCCAGCAGTTCTTCCTGACGCTGTTCCCAGTCCGGCAGCTCAGTGCCCGCAAACACCATGGCAAGCATTACCGCTATCATGATAACCGCCACCGCAGTCAACCTGCTCCTAAGACTCATAGCGACTCCTCATCCATAAAACATTGATGTAAAACCGACAACATCTGCTCTATATGCTCCGCCGTAATGATCAGCGGCGGTATAAAACGGATGACATTCGCTCCGGCATTAATGATTACCAGCCCCTCCGCCAAGGCTTTTTCAATAATACCTCCCACCGGACCCTGACATTCCAGCCCCTGGAGCAGGCCAGAACCTCTTCTTGCCACCGCATAATCATACTGACGCACAATCGCATCTAAGCCGGCTTCCAGCAGAGGCGCCACTTCGTTTACGTGCCGGAGTACCGCTTTCTCCTCGAACAGATCCAACACCTTATTGACCGCCGCCGCTGCCAGCGGATTGCCGCCATAGGTAGAACCATGATCCCCGGCCTGCAAGGACTGCTCCGCCACTTTCTCCGTCATCAGAAAGGCACCTACTGGCACGCCACTGCCCAGAGCTTTGGCGGTCGTCATGATATCCGGCTTCACGCCGAACTTCTGCCAGGCAAACATCGTGCCCGTCCGTCCCATGCCGCATTGGATCTCATCCAGGATAAGCAGGATGTCCTTTTCATCACAGAGCTTTCTCACCTGCTTCAAAAAACCTTCCTCGGCCGGATGAATGCCGCCTTCGCCCTGGACCGTCTCAATTATGACTGCACAGGTCTGATTGGTCACATTGGCTAGGACACTGTCAAAATCATTCATATCCGCAAACCGGATATGGCCGATCAGCGGTTCAAAGGCTTCCCGGTATTTGGGCGTTCCCGTCACCGAAAGCGCCCCCATGGTCCGCCCATGGAAAGAACGGTTAAGGGAAATAATCTCATGGCCGGTATGGCCGTCTTTCATATAAGCATATTTTCTGGCCGCCTTGATGGCGCCTTCCACCGCTTCCGTCCCGCTGTTCGTAAAGAATACCCTGTCCATCCCGGATATCCCGGCCAGCCGCCGTACCGCCTCAATGGCCGGCAGATTATAATAATAGTTGGAAGTATGGGTTATCTTCTCGATCTGATCTTTTAACGCCTGGTTATATTCACTATTTCCGTAGCCGAGCGCAAATACCCCGATGCCGGAAACAAAGTCAAGATATCGCTTACCGTCCAAGTCATAAAGATAAACACCTTCGCCACGGTCCCAGATAATCTGATAACGGTTATATGTGTGAAGCAGATATTGCTCTGCCTCATCAATGTATTTTTTCATAAGTGTGCCTTTCTATTTCTAGCTTCCTATTACTAGCTTCCTATTACTAGCTTCCTATTACCAGGTTCCTATTTCTAGGTTCCTACCGGATTTCTATATCTAGGTCCATATTGCTATTTGATATTGCTATTTGATATATCTATGTAAAATATCATATATTCTTTATAATGTCAAAATTATAACTAATCGTTCATAATCTCATCATGATCTTAGAAGCTTATAATCCAAAAGCACTTTCATCCATGTCCTTGATAATGGCAGTGCCAATCCCTTCCTTGGTAAATATCTCAAGCAACAGACTGTGCGGGCTCCGGCCGTCCAGGATATGAACCCGGTTGACCCCGCTGTGGATCGCGTCAGTGCAGTTGCTTAATTTGGGAAGCATGCCGCCGCCGATCATCCCGTCAGTTATCAGTTCTTCCGCCGCGCTTACGGTAATCCGGGAGATAAAGGACGACTTATCATGAATGTCCCGGTAAAGTCCCTCGATATCAGTTAAAAAGACCAGTTTGTCGGCTCCCATTGCCTTGGCTATGGCACAGGCGGCATCATCCGCATTGACATTATATGTCTGAAATTTCTCATCATATCCGACCGGCGACACGATCGGAAGAAAGTCTTTTTCCAGAAGATCCCACAATATCTTGGGATTTACCTGGCTGACCTCCCCGACAAAGCCGATGTCCTGCCCGCTGTGGTATTTCTTTGTCACCTGCAAGAGGCCGCCGTCCTTGCCGCTGATGCCGACGGCATTTACTTTCAGCTCCTGTACCATGTTGACCAGATCTTTGTTGACCTTCCCCAGAACCATTTCGGCAATCTCCATGGTCTCCTTGTCGGTCACCCGCAGCCCGCCGACAAATTCGGCTTCTTTTCCTGTTATCGCCACCCATCTGCTGATTTCCTTGCCGCCGCCATGCACGATTATCGGCTTAAAGCCGACCAGCTTTAATAAAGTAACGTCCTTTATCACATTTTTCTGCAGTTCCACGTTGCTCATAGCGCTGCCGCCGTATTTAACCACGATCACCTTACGGTTAAACTGCTGGATATATGGGAGGGCTTCAATCAGCACCTCCGCTTTTCTTAACACCTCGCTCATCTTTTTCCTTCCTTTATTATATTTTCTCTTCCTAGTAGTGCGTTCGCACAAGGAATTGCCGAACGTACTACTAGCTACGGTAATCCGCATTTATCCTGACATAGTCATAAGTAAGGTCACATCCCCATGCCGTCGCCGAAGCTTCCCCCATTTTCATATCGACCCAAACAGTCACTTCCGGTTCCGACAGCACTGTCGTCGCCTCTTCCTCGCTATATTCACAAGCCTCGCCGTTCCGACAGATCGCGATCCGGCCGGCCCGGCTTTGAAAATAAAGATCCACCCGCTCCGGATCAAATCCCGCGCCCGAATAGCCCAAGGCACACAGGATCCGTCCCCAGTTTGCGTCATGGCCAAATATCGCCGCCTTGGTCAGGCTGGAACCGATCACCGCTTTTGCAAGTAATCTTGCATCTTCCTTCGAAGCCGCATTGACCACCTTAGTTTCAAACAGCGCGGTGGCACCCTCGCCGTCCCCCGCCATCATTTTCGCAAGGCTTTCATTGACATAACGCAGCGCTTCCGCCAGCAGCTGATAGGCTTCCCCTTCCTCGGTTATTTCTATATTCCCGGCCAGGCCGTTCGCCAAGACCAGCAAAGTGTCATTGGTGGAAGTATCCCCATCCACCGATATCATGTTAAACGTATCTTTCACATCTTCCTTGACCATCTTGGTCAGCATCTTTGTGGATATCGCCGCATCCGTAGTTACATAGCCCAGCATCGTACACATATCGGGATGGATCATCCCCGAGCCCTTGCACATCCCGCCCACTGTCACGGCAGTCCCGCCCAGACTGATCCGCACCGCTGCCTCCTTAGAACGGGTATCTGTCGTCATAATAGCTTCTGCCGCCAAGGTTCCCGCTTGTAGGCTGCCCGCCTTTGACTCGGCCAGTATCTCAATCCCGCGCTCGATCCGGTCGATCGGAAGCTGCTTGCCGATCACTCCTGTCGATCCGATCAGCACGGCCTCTTCTCCGATCCCTAAGCAAACCGCCGCCTTCCGTGCCGCCTGTTCGCAATACTCCATGCCCTGCCGTCCCGTGGCGGCATTCGCAATACCGGCATTGACGATGACGCAATGTACCGGCTGTTCTTTGGCAACGATTCTCTGATCCCAGATCACCGGCGCCGCCTTTACCACATTAGAGGTAAAGGTACCGGCAACCCGACAAGACTCCGCACTATAAATCATTGCCATATCCATACGGCCCGCATACTTAATGCCGGCTGCCGCACCCGCCGCTTCAAACCCTACTGCTGCCGTCACGCCCCCCGTTATTATTTCCAGCATAGCCCCTTACCTTTCTGCTGCCCTCCCGGCAGTCTTCGGTAACTTAAATACCTAGTGATAATTATGTAATGTGATATGCCCAGGCTCATGATTAATGCCAGTTAAGTGGATCAAGAGCCAAAAACATCCATTACTCGCCTAAGTATACCACTTCTCTAATAAAAACAGCAATCCTAAATTAGTCAGCATCACGATCAATATCGCTATCTTCATCTCACCAGCTCAACATACTGCTCCCCGTCAAGCTTCCCTGTCCGGATATCCTGCTTATCGACCGGATTATAATACCGGTACTCTTCACACTGTTTCTCCCCGGCCGGAACCGGCAGGTAGAACCGCCCTTCATCATCTGAAGTCACCGCATACACCCGGCGCAATATACACTTCTCACTTTCGTAAGAATCCCGCAGCGGATAACGCAGCTCATATCTGCCCACTTCCGCCATCCCCGCTTCAATCCAGAACTCCTCGATCTGTCCGTCCGCTTTCTGCAGGCAAAACTGCGTCCCGTCCAGAAACACCTCCGACTGATGATATATCAATATCTCTTTTTCGCCCTTCTTATAATCCCAACAAAGCCGATAAGGCTCATTCAGATGAATAAAAACAAAGTGTATTTCACTCCGGGGCTCCGTCCAGCCGCTAAGTACGGTCACGCCTTTGCCGGACAAATATTGATGATCCGGCTGCAAACGAATCTTTAATATCCCTTTTCCGATTTCCTTCTCCTCATCCGGGTCGATTACCATGTCCTGCTGCTGAAACATGCTCCCCCCCACCGTCAAATCATGTAAGCCTGACTTCATGTTCACATAATAGCAGCCATTATTCTTCTCTGTAAAATCCATCCGCTTCCCGTCTATCATGATACACACGCGATTATCAGCAATAATCTTATTCCGGAAATCGTCAATAACCATCACTGCCAGGCCGCCTATCTTACTCTGCCCGCTTCCCGCGATATTCTGTCCGCTGACTGCGGCATCTCCCATTTTCATATCCATAAAGCTCCTCCTGATTCTGCCCGGAACGTGTCTTAATATGTTATCCGACACTCCAAGCCTATGAACACTGACTGTCACTCATTATTCATAAAATCTCCCAAAAGAGCTTCTCCTATACAATATAGGGTATTTTTGATTTAGATTATCTTCACACTTCCAAACATGCCGCTGCGCGGCACAAACAATCAGTGAGAAGAACGGCTTTCTACGTTCTTCCGTGTGTAATAAAGTAATTCTTAGTCTCTGTACTTTAGAGACCTAGAATTTCTTTAAACGCTATTTTCTTCATTAAGGACGAAATCATAATAGTTCAGATCCTCTCGCTTCGTCCATCCGATCCTGTTCCAGAAAGCGTTCCCGATATCATTCTTGGTAAAGGCAATCAAAGATACCTTGTTAATCCCTTCCCTTTTCAGCGCCTCCATACAAAAAACCACCATATCCTTGCCGATCCCCATCATCCGGCAGCCTTCCGACACACATACATGGTAAAGGCAGCCCCGTCTGCCGTCATGCCCCCCCAGTATACTACCCACTATCCTGCCATCCAGTACTGCCACCACGCTGATCCCCGGATTTCTTTTCAAGAATGCTTCCACACCTTCCCGTGAGTCATCTTTGCTGTTAATAACAAACCGCTTAATTGTCTTCCATAAGGAAAAAACCTCATCATAATCCGCAATTGTCATTTCCCTGACCATCATCTTCCTCCCAACTGACCCCGCCGCCATTCCACGATTCGCTGCCAAGCCACTATTCTATTCGCTGCCAAGCTCCACCTTCTGCCTTATTTCTATAAACTAGTATTAATTCTATAAACTAGTATTAATTAACATTGGTGACACATCATTAATTCAATATGTATATTTATACACTATTCTTTTATAAAATGCAAGAGTATATTTATTTTTTTTAATATTATGCAATTTCTTTCCGTTTTTATGTATATATTTTTCTTGCATTTTAGATGTCGTTGCGGTATATTATTTTTAGAGTGCGCAAAAACCTAGCACAGCACTGACAACTCCGGAGGAAAACCAATGAAAGAAAAAGTCATCCTAGCCTATTCCGGCGGCCTAGACACCACCGCCATCATCCCTTGGCTAAAAGAAAATTTTGACATGGAAGTAATCTGTGTCTGCGTAAACTGCGGCCAAGGCGAGGAGCTGGACGGCCTTGAAGCAAGAGCAAAGTCCTGCGGCGCAGAAAAACTATTCATCGAAGATGTCATCGATGAATTCTGCGACGATTTCATCATGCCCTGCGTCCAGGGACATTCCGTATATGAAAACAAGTACCTGCTAGGGACCTCAATGGCCCGGCCCGTCATCGCCAAAAGACTGGTAGAAATAGCCCGAGCCGAAGGCGCTTCCGCTATCTGCCACGGAGCCACCGGCAAAGGCAACGATCAGATCCGCTTTGAGCTGACGATCAAAGCACTGGCTCCTGACCTGAAGATAATCGCCCCTTGGCGTCACGAGAAATGGACCATGGATTCCCGCGAATCGGAAATTGCCTACTGTAAGGCTCACGGCATCGACCTGCCCTTTTCCGCCGACTCAAGCTACAGCCGCGACCGCAACCTGTGGCACATCAGCCATGAGGGGCTGGAACTGGAGGATCCGGCCAATGCCCCTGATTACGACCATCTGCTGGTGCTGAGCACAAGGCCGGAAAAAGCCCCTGACGCAGGTGAAGAAGTGGCCATGACATTTGAAAAAGGCATCCCCGTGTCCCTAAACGGCAAGAAAATGAAGGTGGCTGATATCATCAGTGAACTGAACCGGCTGGGTGGCCGGCACGGCATCGGCATTATTGACATCGTCGAGAACCGGGTGGTGGGCATGAAGTCCCGCGGCGTCTATGAGACACCGGGCGGAACGATTTTGATGGAAGCCCACCAGCAGCTGGAAGAACTGATCCTCGACCGTGACACCTATGCGGTGAAGATTGACATGGGCAATAAACTGGCCCAGCTTGTCTATGAAGGAAAATGGTTTACCCCGCTCCGCGAAGCGATCCAGGCTTTTATCACGTCCACGCAGCAGTTCGTTACCGGCGAGGTAAGGTTTAAGCTTTATAAAGGCAATATTATCAAGGCCGGTACCGCTTCGCCTTATTCTCTTTATAATGAAAGCATTGCTTCCTTTACTACCGGGGAGTTATATGACCACCATGATGCCGAAGGCTTCATCAATCTGTTTGGCCTTTCCTTAAAAGTGCGCGCCATGAAGATGCAGGAGAACGGGACGCCAAAGCCGTGAGGAAATAATATGATAGGCGTATTTACTTATATCGGGGCGTATTTATTACTGGTCAATATATTGGGACTGCTCTTTATGGGCATCGACAAACACAAAGCGAAGAAGAGGACCTTCCGGATACCGGAAGCTACTCTTTTTACCATTGCCATCATCGGCGGCAGTATCGGCACCTTGATCGGCATGTATGCATTCCGGCATAAGACCAGGCACTGGTATTTTACCGTAGGAATGCCGGGGATACTGATCATACAGCTGATTATTGTGTGGGTACTGCTGTTTTTTGCTCCGATTGATTTCAGGATAATATAGTTTGCATTAAAAGGATGGGGTGAATATGCATATAGCTATTTGTGATGATAACATTGCCGACCGTAAGCAGATGGAACGTCTGCTTGCCCGGGAATCAGACCGACGTAAAGCTGACAGCGGGGGGTTTTACGTAAATTCTTTTGGCAATTCTGAAGTGCTGGGAAAAGCGCCGATGCAATACGATCTTTTTTTCATTGACATGGTGAGTGGTGAACCTGACGGTTTAGCTTTTGCTTTGGAACTGATCGGGGCAGGTGTCAGCGCTCCGATTGTCTTGTGCATATCCTCTATTGATTACCGCACGCTTTACCGGCAGACGAAAAACGCGCCGTCCAATATCTCCTTTCTGGAAAAACCGATCAAGATCGACGCGCTCCGGTCGCTGCTGAATCATGCTGTCACCCTGACGGCAGATAAATCGCCCGCGATCGAACTGCGGACGGATAAAGAAACCTTTTACCTTAAAGAAGATGATATTGTCTGCGCGCGGACGGAGAACCATTATGTCAGCGTCTCGCTGGCTGACGGCCGGGTCATAACCATGACCGGAGATCTTTGGCACCTGTACGGCCAGGTTGCCGAGCATCCTTCTTTTCTGTTACTGTCACAAAGAGCATTTATCAATATAAATTATATTGACAAATGCTCTTTTTTTAGAGTCAGCATGCAAAACGGGATATCGCTTCCCCTGTCGCCGGGTTATTACTTCTCGATGCAGAAGTTTATCAGGCGCTGGGTACCGGAAACGGAAGAGGAGCCGTGACAGTGGTCTGATCCCGATGCTTATTGTAGCAGCCGGCTCAGAAAGCTATGATAACGCCGCCGTCATTGGCATACATGGAACTGATTCCGGCGGTATCCGTTATAATGATTTCCAGAGCCTTGGCTTTTTCCAGCAACATTCTCTTTACTTCTTCGGCACGTTCGATACAGTTACAGTGCGCAATCATGAGACGGGTCTTGGTAGTGTTCGTATTCTCTTTGATGATTGTGTCCACCAATTTGACCAGTGCTTTCTTGATCCCGATGGCCTGGCTCTTTTGGACGATTATGCCCTTATCAGCTCCCATCACCGGTTTGATGCTTAATGTAGATGCCACTAAAGCTTTCACGCCGGTCAGGCGACCGTTTTTACGGAGCGTTTCCAGATTATCCAGAACAAAATAAGTCCTCATGGCATCCCGGAATTCACCCAGCCGCTTTGATACTTCCGCAAAAGTATAGCCGGCATCGGCATATTCCATCGCTTTTAAGGCGATCTGCGCTTCCCCGCAGCTGGCCGACTCTGAGTCGCAGATATAGATGTTTTTGGCTTTTTTTTCTAAGAAAAGTTGTTTTCCTAGCTCGGCGCTGTTATAGCTGCCGCTTAATTTGGAAGATAGCGTCACGACATAGACGTCTTCCGCTTCGGTATCGTAGGCCTCCATATATTTTTCTGGAGACGGGCAGGAGGATTTGGGACAGGTAGGGCAAGATGCCACAAGCCTTAAGAATTCCTGCTGATTGAACTGTTCGTCATCCATGATATGATGACTGCCTACTTCCAGCCGCAGCGGCACTCTTTCAAAACGGGGGTCGTTCTTTAAATTGGCCGGCAGTTCACAGCAACTGTCTACAACGATCTTATAACTCATTTATTACCTCCCGGTCTTCATTAACCGTTACATCTGGTTTTTATTACCACTTATCATAACACAGCTTGTTATTGTTGTAAAGGTAAAATGTATTTATTTATATTTAATTTTTGTTTTTTATATATTTTTTTTATTTCTTCAAGATAATTCTTTCAAAGTTTATATTGCGGCCTCTAATCAAATACTATATGATAAAGGATATAGGCGGAAACAGAATGATCAGCTCAAAAGGCTTTACTTGGCAAAATACATGGGGTATATTATGATTCACGATCCTTTGACTTTATATAAATTGATTATCTTATACATGCTGAACCGGGTGAATTTTCCTTTGACCAAGGCACAGGTCGGGGATTTTATTTTGACCCGGGATTATACGAACTTCATTAATCTGCAGCAGGCGATCGGTGAACTGATCGATTCTTCACTGGTCAAGGCAGAGTCCATACGTAACCGCACCCATCTGGTGCTCACTCCTGACGGTGCCGAGACCCTGGCATACTTCGGGAACCGCATCGGAGAAGGTGTTCGGGCGGAGATCGACGAATATTTTAAGCAGAATGAACTGGAACTCCGGAACGAGGTGTCTGTCTTGGCTGATTATTACAAATCTACCAGCGGGGAATACGAAGCCCATCTGATCGCGAAGGATAACGGTATCCGCCTGGTCGATATAACTTTGTCGGTGCCGGCACCGGAAACTGCCGCCTGTATCTGCGAGAACTGGCAAGAAAAAAACCAAGAAATCTACCAATATCTGATTGAAAATCTATTCTAGGGCTATGTTACTGTCCGGCTGCAAGTATTGCTCTATCGCAGAATCCACGATAATAATATTTTAATAATATTTTAATTATCTTTTTATGAATAATATTTACGGATAGTACGATTTGTATTATAATGCAACCAGTGTTGTACAACATGTGTTTTAATAAGATTCATAGAGAACGCGATGTAAATAACGATCTAACGAATTAACGTAGGAACAGGGAGGAGTATAGGAATGATTGAGATTAAGAATGGAACAAAAAACTATGGTTTTGGGGAGAGCATGACGGCTGCCCTGAAGAATGTTTCCGTCACGGTGGCGGACGGTGACTATGCCGTCATCCTAGGCGCATCCGGTTCGGGCAAGTCAACGCTTCTACATATTGCGTCAGGCCTGGAGCGGCCGGACAGCGGCGCGGTCATCTATGACGGCGTTGATATCACGGCCCTGTCCGACCGGGAACTTACGGCTTTCCGCAAAGAAAAAGTGGGCTTTATCTTTCAGCAGTACTATCTGTTGCCGCAGATGACGGTGAAGCAAAATGTGAAGATGGGTGCCGATCTGGCCGGGAACCGTGATTATCAGCCGATCATTGGAGCTCTGGGTCTGGATAACAAGCTGAACCGTTTTCCGTCCGAACTTAGCGGCGGCGAACAGCAACGGGTTTCCATCGCCCGTGCCTTGGCCAAAAAACCGCAGGTCCTGTTTCTGGACGAGCCTACCGGTGCCTTGGATGAAGAAACCGGCCGGTCGGTGCTGGACTATATCAGCATCCTGCAAAAAGAGCTGAACTTTTCCCTTGTCATGGTGACACATAATGCCAACATTGCGGACATGGCCAGTACTGTCATCAAAATGAACAGCGGGAAAATAGTAGAAAAATTCCCCAACGCCAGCCAAAAAACTGCGTATGAGATCGGATGGTGAGCCTATGATAATCCGGACAAAAGACGCTGTAAGACTGACCGGTATTGTTATCATGTGTGCCTGTGCGGTGCTGGTCTGCACTTTATTCCTAAACTCCAATCTTGATCTGGCACGGATTAGTCATATGTTCACCGATCCTGATGCCTTGTTGCTGTATGATCTGACCATATCTTCTGCCAACATGACCTGTGCGGTGACCGGCGGCGCGCTGGGGCTGACTACGGTGATTATGCTGTTATTTTATATCAAACATTATATCGACACCCATAAGCCGGAACTGGGCATCCTAAAGGCCCTAGGGTATTCAGAGCTGAGGATTGCTGCGAATTTCTGGGTATTCGGGCTGAGTGTCTGCTTAGGGACTTCTCTGGGGTTTGCCGGTGCCTTTGCTTTTATGCCGGCTTTCTATAAGGATATGAGAAGCGACGGTCACTTGGCCGAGCTTACGTTGCGCTTCAATCCGGAACTGATGATATATCTGATTGTCCTGCCCACGCTTGTTTTTTCTATACTTAGCATCCTTTACGGGTGGCGCAAATTAAAGCGTCCCGCGCTGGAACTGATGACCGGGAAAAACCGGAACAGCCGCCGAAGAAGTAAACCGAAACACCAATACCGTGACAAAGATCTGAGCTTTTTAAAGGAGCTTAAGAGAAGCACGGTAAGAAGCCGATTATCATTGGTTTTCTTTATCGGCTTTGCCAGCTTTTGCTATGCTGCCACGGTCGTTATGTCCTTCAGCATAACGGATCTGGGCGGCGGCGAGATGATGGCGGTCATGATGGCCGGGATCGGACTGGTTCTGGCGGTCACAACGCTGTTCATCGCGGTTATGACACTGATAAAAGGGAACGCAAAGACAATCGCCTTGATGCGGGTAATGGGTTATTCCGACCGGGAGTGTTCCATGGCAATCCTTAACGGCTACCGCCCAGTGACCTATATTGGTTTTGCGCTGGGGACGGCCTATCAGTTCGGCCTGATGCAGTTGATGATACAACTTTATTTCGGCAACAGTCTCCTAGGGACACCGGAATACAACTTTCCAGTGCCGGCCTTCCTATTTGCCTTGATATCCTTTGTCATGATATACGAAATATTCATGAAGGTGTTCAGCGGTAAACTGAAACGGATGTCGCTGAAAGAAATTATGCTGGAAGAATGATGGCCGAAGAGTGATAGCCTATGGATAATAGAAACATTAAAACATCAGCAGCGCGTTTCGCAAGGCCTGCTGATGTTTGTCGTTGGTTTATTATATTGCGATATTCACTTTGGCACCTATTGAACCTGACGAGCCGAAGGCTCTTTTCTTGTTTCCCTTTGAGTTATAGGCCACAGCTTCAAATGTGCCGGTTTTAGTAGCGGTCGGGCTCTGGTTATCCCAGCCAGCGACAAGACTGTCGTCGGTGCTGACGGGATCCGTTCCTTCTTCTGGGAAAATGCCGTTCCCTGCCGACATTGTTTCGGCCGGAACCCCGCCTTGCGGCCGCTCCGATAGATTCCTTTCCTTTTTCAGCTTTTCTTGCTCTGGATTTTCTTGCTCTAGCTTTTCTTGCTCTGGCTTTGCCTGTCCCGGCATATCCTTATTCATGAACTCTTCTTCAAAGGTGAATTCAGTATCCGGTTTCTCCTTGTAAGATGATGACTGCACTGCCTTGCCATAGGCGTCCATCATCTGGTTGACCAGCGCGGTTTTCTCAAAATCATCATCGCTGCTCGCACAGAAATTCTCGATTGATTGCATCTCCTGCATCATGATCGACTGGACTTCTTCTTTGGAATCAGCCTCCTCCAAGCGCTTTTCCAACTGTTCCCGTTTCTGCATGATACGAAGCACTTTCTGATACATTTCCGGTGCTTTTTCCGCAAGATAGGTCAGTTCGCCTGAGGTCAGCTTCTTGCCGGCTTTAAACTTGTTGATAATACGCTGAAGCTTGAGATCCTTTCCCGACCCGACCTGTTGCACCTGACCGCTTCCGCCCAATCCGGTTGCCGCAATCGATAGATTACCTGCCATATTATGCCCTCCTTAGCATGTTTTGCCTTAGTATTAAGACAGAAAGAACCTCCTGTTCTTCCGGATATAATTATCCTTAATCTTATTATCGGTATGGTTTGGTAATCTCACAAGGTCATTAGGGGAAAAATTTAATAATCAACATCGCAACCCTGCATTGATAAAACCATGCTGATCAATTCCAATACTTCTCGGTTAATCGGGTTATTATAAATTTCCAGCCACCTCAGATTTCTTAAATTAATGAGGAAATTAACCCCGCCCGTTATTCTATTATTATGTACACCCAAATATGTCAGATTGTACAATTGGCTAAATGCTGAAATATCGGTGATATTATTGCCATCGACATTCAGATTTGTCAGGGCGGTGCAGTATCTTAACGCTGAAACATTGGTAATATTGTTACCGTTTGCATGGAATTCTTCTAAATTACGGAAATTGCTTACCGCAGAAATATCACTGATATTATTAAAGGCCACACCTAAGAATTTTAACTTTGTCAAATTCCTGAACGAATTAAGACTCGTAAGATTACAGCCAACTGCTTGAATATATTCCAAATTGGGCAGATTGTTCACACAGGAAAGATCTGTGATATTATTGCCCCTAATATGTAGTCTTTTCAGATTTTTCATATGAGAAAGGACTTGTATGTCAGCGTTGGTAAGATTCAGATAATTCAGATTAAGTTCCTCTAAAGTAACAGGATAGGCTAAGTTCTTAATGACGATATGTGTCGGATCTGTCGCGGCAATACTACTAAAGCTATGCACGGACAGCACCAAAGCCATCGTCAGAATAAGAGATATAATACGTCTTTTTTTCATCGTTTTTCTTCCTTTCTGTCAAATAAAATGATTTGCTCATGATTATATATTTAGTTCAAGATTAAAATTGTATAACTCACTCCCACAGTTCTACGCAACCCTCATAAAAACCACCTCCTTAAAAGATTATTTGTTTGGTTAATTGGTTGTATTCATTATTTATTTTATTATTTTATTGTTTAATTACTTATTTGTTTAATTATTTATTTATTTTTTGTATTTTGGTAGGGTCCCGGCNNTAAATATTTAAACTATATAATGTTATAAGCAAATTTACTTGATCGCTTTTTGCGTTTTTCTCATATTTATACAACTAATTATATATCTTTAGATCTAGTCTGTCAATCCGTAGCTTTATTTTATGTTAATTATCATTATGTGGAACAAATTGTTAAACTATACTTTATGATACTTATTACTATTCTGCAAAAAATGGTAATATCTTAAAAAAACAGCTGCCGCACAATAATCAATGCGGCTGCTGCTTATAAATTACATATATTGTCTAGTCCTTATGAAAATACCACTATATGTTTTGCCCTACATATCGCCTTGTCAGTTCAGACTATCAAAGAAGGCGCTATATTGATTCGTAAACTCATAATTGTTCTGGGCATCCCAGTTGACAGACCAGGTCATAATGCCGGCAAAACACGGATAACCGTCCGGATTCCGCAGCTGGTACTGGCCGCCGTAAGGGATGCCGTTGATCAGATAGTTCAAAGCCTTTTTGACCTCGGCCGGGGGCGTATAGCCGCCGCTCGGTGCCGCCGCTACAGCGGCCGGGATACCGATCATCACCTGGTTCTCGCACAGGGGTTCAAACATGGTGCCGGAACCGTTGGCAATCGGAAAGCCGTTTAGCAGCATTTCAGCCATGGCCACCTGAAAATCAGCCGTTCCCTGATTATATGTCCTGCCGTCCAAAGCGGCATTACCGCCGCAGTTATAATGCTGTACATGCAAGTAGGTCAACTCATCTCTCATCGCATGGATGATAGGCAGATATGCGCCCCAAGGGCCGGCATATGCGGTTATACCGCCTTGGACATAGGCGATTTCCGGTGCCATCGTCAGCAGGAAATCAGGCCCGTAATTACTGCACACGTCCTGTAATGCCGTAATCATATTAACAATGTTCGGGGTTGTCGGATTGTCGAGATCGGTATCGCCGGCTCCTAGGTAAATACCGGTTTCGATATCCACATCCACTCCGGTAAATTGGTACTTGTTAATGGTCGCAATCAGTGACCGGGTAAATTCCGCGGTTATCGTTCCATTCGTCAGGCTGACCGCACCATTCTGACCGCCCAGAGAAAGCACCACTTCTTTGCCTAGGCTCTTTAAATAGGCCACGTCGGCAATGAACTCCTGCTCTGTGGCATTAAACGGCGTAAATGAAACCGTTCCGCCGCTGGTGATGTCAGCAAAGGCCACATGAATCACATCCCAGTCGGAATCGACGTCGCCCAGTTCCATGACCGGAACTAGACCGTTGTCAAAATTATGCCAGTATCCGACCAAGAGTTTTTCACCGGTTACCGGCACGGGGTCATCTGAAATAATATAGACTGCGGTAGCAACTGCCGATTCCGTCATCCCGTCCTTATATGCCCTGGCCTTTAACGTGGTATCGGACGTTATGCTCACTGGGCCGGTATAAAGCGAGGATAGGGCCGTCGGATCACTGCCGTCGGTCGTATAACGGATAAGCGCATCGGACGTTGTGCTGGCTATAGTGACCAGCTGTGACACGGCATAGGTTCCGCCCCGCGGGTTGAAACCCGGTGTTGCTACGGTTTCTATGACCGGTTCGCCGATGCTGTGGAAGACCCATAGGGCCGGAACATTAACCGGCTCCCATCCCGACAGGGCTGTATGGCTCTGGATGCACCGGTAGTTGTTGCCGTCATAGGATGCCAGATCATTGATCGCATAATAAGTACCCGGTGTCCAAGGCGATACGGTTTCCGCCTGAGCCGGAAGGGCAAAAACGGATATCAGTACTAATAGTACGATTACTTTGGACAATATCTTGTTGAAGTTTTTATCAGGCTTATTCGTGTGCTGCTGATTCATTTTTTATCCTCCTTTTTGTAATTACTAACATCTTCTCTCTTAACATTTAATATATCATTCATATGTTTATATATCAAGATTTTTCTTATTTTCTTCTACAAAATAAGATTATTAATAAGGAAAAACGAATAAATATAGTTACTAATTAAAAAACCAGCATCTATGATGCTGGTAATGGTCATTATTAACATGTAACTTAATATCATCTTTCTATATGTTCATATATTAGATTTCCATCTGTATCAAAATGGCGTATGGCTATCTGGTTCCCCTTATTATCATACTCCGCCTCCCAGATTGCATAGTCGGTATCTGATCGCAGGATCAGTTCGCCATCGGTTCCTTTATGGCGTTCTACTATCTTATTTCCCCTCTCATCGTACTCAAACTCCCATATTGCGCAACCGATATCTGACCTTAAGATCAGTTCGCCATTGCTTCCTTTATACCGAACCACGGTCTGGTTTCCGCGTTCGTCATATTCTGACTCCCAGACTGCATAGCCATAATCAGAGAGCCGAATCAGTTCGCCGTCCGTTCCTTTATGGCGGCCCTCTATCTGGTTTCCACGCTCGTCATATTCCGCTTCCCAGATTGCATAGCCATAATCCGATGTAATGATCAGTTCGCCGTCCGTTCCCTTATAGCGGGCTACTGTCTGGTT
>DBDG01000020.1 GCA_002293475.1 Lachnospiraceae bacterium UBA938 | reverse complement strand
TTGGGCGAGTTTCGGTTTTTTGCAACAAGGAGATTAAACTTTTTTGGTAGAACAGCGGTTCAATTTTCATGACCGCCTGCAAGTGTATTCAGCAATCTCTGTGCCAATATTTCGGACAAAATTTTGAACAGCCTGTAAATGCTATCAAAGACAAAGGCTGTAGCAAAAAAAACAACCTCGTCCGGCTCTGGGCGGCAGCCGGCCCCAGCTGGGCCAGATCGCCGGAGACCGGCCTGGCCATCCTGACGGTGGCGATATCTGCCCCGCTGAAGGCCATGACACCGATGTCCGGAAGTTCTTCTTGGGGCAGGCCGTATTGATCCAGCAGATATAGGTAAGCACCTAGGCAGAGCCACTCCGGCTCCTCATGCAGGGCGGCCGCAAGACGTTCGATGCCCGCTTTCTCCTCCTCCAGCGGCAGGCTTAGACAGACAACCCGGCCGGGCTGCCCGTGCTCCGCCAGATACCAAGCTTCATTAAAACAGAAAGGCGTAAGCCGTTGCTCCTTAATTTGTCCGTGGCCTTCCGGCCGCTTCCGCTCCTTCAGAAGTCCGCTCTGCTGTTCTATGGTCACCATAGTAAACAGGTCAGCTACATCCAAGGAAACCCGGTATTGCTTTTCCAACAGAAAGTGCAGCCGGGAAACCAGAACCGAATTGCCTCCCAGATCAAAGAAATTGTCGCGGACACCTACCCTGTCGTAGTTAAGTATCTGCTTCCATATCTGAGCCAGTTCCCGGTGTTCTGCTGATCTGGGCTCCATATATGGTGTCTGAAGCCCGGAACGCTTAAACTGAGGCTCGGGGAGGGCGCGCCGGTCAACCTTGCCGTTGGGGGTAAGGGGAACCTTATCAATCTTCATATAGATGCCCGGTATTTCATATTCCGGCAGCTGTTCCCGCAGTTCCAAGATCAGGTCGGGGACGATAAGCGGCCGGGCTGCCACATAGTAGGCCGCCAGATACATTTCTCCCTGGTCATTTTCCTTGACAGCCGCCACGCAGTCTTCGATTCCTTCCGCTTTGAGAAGGGCGGCTTCAATCTCTCCCAGTTCGATCCGGAAACCTCTGATTTTTACTTGCGCGTCAATCCGTCCCAGACATTCCAGCTCACCATCGGGGAGCCATCTTCCCAAGTCTCCCGTACAATACATCCTGATATCCTGTTCCGCGGTTTGCCCTATGATAAAACGCTCCTCGGTAAGCTCAGGGCGGAACAGGTAGCCTCTTGCCACACCGTCGCCGGCAATGCATATTTCACCAATCTCTCCCGGAAGGGCGGGCCGGCGGTTTTCATCCATGATAATGATCTGGGTATTGGCTATGGGCCGGCCGATGGTAATCCGGTTTTTATCCGTCAGCTCTGCCGCCGTAGACCATACCGTGGTTTCCGTAGGGCCATAGACATTATACAGCCGGGCATTACGGAAGACATCTAGGTTTCTCAGCATCTCCATCAGCATGGGAGGGAAGGGCTCGCCGCCCAGAATCACTGCCGTGATGCCTTGAAATAAAGCATGGTTTCTTTCGTCATTCAGGATCATACGGATCGTGGATGGGGTGGTCTGCAGCATCTCGATCCTGTGCCCGGCCATATCATCGGCAAAGGTCATCGGATCGGCAATGACAATCTTCATCCCTAGGGTCAGGGGCAGCAGGCTTTCCAAAACAAATATATCGAAAGAAATGGTAGTCAGGCTCAGCATGGCTTTATATTCCGCAAAATCTATCACCTGCTTCATACCTACGATAAAATTATGGACATTACGGTGCTCTATCATTACTCCCTTGGGGTTTCCGGTGGAACCCGAGGTATAGATGACATAAATTAAGTCGCTTCCTTTATTGACGTTATCCGGATTATCCTTCCTGCCGTCAGGCACGGCGGCAAGCTCACGGTCAATTAGGATGGCCGCTCCACTGCCGGGAAACGTCTTGCTGCCTTTCTCCATGAGCATGCTCTCAGATAGCAGCACTTTTGCGTGAGAATCTTCAAGCATATAGGCAATCCTGGCTTCCGGAAACTGGGGATCCAGCGGGAGATAACAGCCGCCGGCCTTCATGATTCCCAGCATCCCCGTCAGCATGTCAAGGGATCTTCGCACCATCAGCCCGACGATGTCATTGGGTTTAACCCCCTGTGCCCTTAGCTCCCAAGCCAGCTGATTGGCGCGGTTATTCAAAGCGGCATAGGTGATTGATTCCTGATGGAAAACTGCCGCAACCGCTCCCGGCGTCCTAGCCGCCTGTTCTTCAATAAGCTGATGAACGGCAAGCTGCTTATCATAAGGATAATCGGTATCATTAGATGATGTTATATAGTCTAAATAGTGGCTTTCACCCATCGGTGCATCCTTTCCGTTTTACAACATACTGCTCAGCCGGGCCAGTATCTCATGCCGTTGCTCTTCCATCCGGATCAGTTCGGTAAATCTTTCCGGGATTTTTTCATACCCTTTTTCGGTGGGATTGACTGTAAATTTAAGTAGCGCCGACCCCGTCTTCCCCCAAGCGGCCATATCCTGGTCAAGCCCCTGATACACTTCTGTGAGCAACGGCAACGCGATGCTCTGGGACGATTCACCGATATAGTGGCGGAACATTTTATGCCGGGTATATAATAATTCAAAGGCTTTTCGGAGCTCCGCCACCATAAAAACCCTGTTTTCCTGCTTGTCTTCTTTCCGCTCCCGGAGCACTTCAGCTATTTTCTTCATCGCGGCAATGCCGTAATAATTCCCGTCTGTGCTGATCTGTTCGCCTTCATAAAACTGTGATATAGCATTGCTGACCGTAGCCCGTAGCAGTTCCGGGGCTTCTCCCCGCCAGTCCGAAGGATCCAGCCATGACCATTCATTTCCCGCCGGACGGCCGCTGTAGGGAGATTCGCCGTTCGGGCATAAGGAATTCCTTGCTTCATAAAACAGTTCCTGTGGTACTGTTCCTTTGTATTTCCATTGATACCAGTCAATTACCGGGATCTCGCTGCTTGCTGCCGAATCGTCGGACAGGATGATACAGTGAAGGGCATTATATATCTGATAATGAGGATTATAAGGCAGATAAAAAATGTCCACCGTGACCATAACAGGGAGCCCTGCCTTGATCTTATCCCTGATCTCATGGGCGATCACTTCCGCCTTTTTACCATCTACTATGCCGGCATGCAGTTTCTTCTGATAATCCGGTACCAGCCTCTCTTCATTGAACCGGACATCAAAACCGGTGACATTCTCATCACTTTCAAACAGATGCAGGTTCGGAGCGGCATTCAGATATAACTCGGGATGTTTTATCCCATAATACTTCATGACTTGCAGGTCACAATTGTTCTCACAGCGACCTTCAAAATCATCGTAATATACCTGATCCATGTAATAGATGCCAAGTTTCATTTTATGCCTCTCCTCCCATGCTCTCCAAAAAGTCGATCAAGTCGTTTATGGATTTATCGCCTGCTTCCAAGTCATCGTCGTCGAAGTCCACATCAAATTCGTTTTCTAGATCCACCACCAGTTTAATGAAGCCTAGCGAGTTTAAACCAAGTTCCCTGACCGGCTTGTCCATAATAATTTCCTCCGGAGTCAGTTCAAAATTCTTCTGAAAAAGATCCAAAGTTTTTTTGGCCGTTTCTTCTCTCATAATAACCCTCCTTGTATAAACCCCTTCTAAAGTTCAGCCATGATCTGCCGACATTCTTCAGCAGGCAGCTGCTTAGCAGCAAGAATCCGGCGAAGCAGTTCTTTACCTTTGTCGGCGTCTGCGGCGCTGACCGGGATCAAACCGTTCTGTGCCCGGTCACGGATAATACATAACTGCTCATAGGGCTCTTCTACTCCGAGCCGGTACTCTTCATCGTTCCAGTTCCGGTTCCTTGTGGATACGGCCGCAGCTATACAGGCAATGATGGTCTGCAGGTTCTGCCGGTTATGGAAAAGCTCTTCCGGGGCAACGTTCAGCCGGCTGATCATCTCCCGGTCCTGTTCAAAGCAAAAGGCCTTGATAAAAGGGGTGTTTTTTATCATCAAACCCTTAAGTACCGCTCCCGGCCCAAACTCCACGCTGTTTTCCACGCCCTTGTTTAACAGATAGGCAATGATATCCTGCCATAATACCGGACTGGTGATCTGCTGATACAGATATTGCGGAACCTGGCTGCTGTCCGGGTAAGGGCGGGCGGTAACGTTGGAAATCACCGGAAACTCCGGTTCCCGATAAGTACATTCCGCCAAAATACCTTTCAGCCCTTCGGCGCAGGGCTTCATCAGCGGGCTGTGGAAAGGGCTGCTGACCTTGAGGTAAGCCAGCCTTCCGCCGTTTGCTTTTATCCTTTTTTCCGCTTCTTGCACTGCCTTTGTATGACCTGAGATCACGATTTGCGTCGGGGCATTATAATTGGCGATGACTGCCATATGCTCGGTATCGGAACTGTCTTCGCAGATCTGTCTGAGCCAGGTGGCATCGACGCCGCTTACCGCCGCCATGGTGCCCGCCCCGGAAGTAAGCGCCTGCTGCATCAGCCGTCCCCTTTCCTTGGCGATCCGGACTGCTTCCGGAAAGCCGATCACGCCGGCACAGCAAAGAGCCGACAGCTCACCCAGACTGTGTCCCGCCCCATAAGCCGGCCGCCGCCCGCCCTCCTTCCGGAAAACGGTATAAGCCGCCACGCTGGCCGTCAGGATGGCCGGCTGAGCCACCTCTGTCTGCGTCAGGTCAGCTTCCGCACCTTCTTCGCACATGCGATACAGGTCATATCCTAATATCTCCGAACTCTGCCGGTACAGGGCGCGGACTTCTTCATGTTCCCGGTATAGGGAACCTGCCATCCCCCGATATTGTGAACCCTGCCCTGGGAAAAGGGCCGCCGTCTCATTCATCTTCATTCTCCTCTCCAGTAACCTTGCCCGCCCGGTCACGGACTCCGGTCAGAAATTCTGCCTGAGATCTTATATCCTCATGGGAAGCCAGTTCCATCAGGGAGTATTCTCCGGGAAACAGCTCCTTGAGCTTGCGGTAAAGATTGATCAGCAGCAGGGATTCCCCGCCTATCTCAAAGAAATCATCCTGCCTGTCAATGTGGGAAAGGCCCAGGACATCCTGCCATACCTTCATGACCATCTGTTCCGCTTCGTCCTGTGGTCCATTGTCTGCGCGCTCGGCCGGCTCATGGGTCATACCGCCGGTCTGTCCTAGCGGGCTTTCCCTGACCGGTTCCGGAAGCAGCCTCCGCTCCAGCTTGCCGTTGGGATTGACCGGAAACTCGGTAAGCTCCGTGTAATAATCCGGAACCATATATTCGGGAAGCCGTCTTTTTAATTCTTGGCGCAGCTTGGCCGGATCCGTTTTCTCCGCTTCATTATCATTAATATAGTAAGCGGCAAGGTGCTTCCTTTTGTTTTGGCTTTCCCACAAGATAACCGTGCAGTTTTTTATTCCCCCGTATTCCAGGATCACTTTTTCGATTTCGCCGGTTTCAACCCGCATGCCCCTTATCTTGACCTGGAAGTCACACCTACCTTCGTAAAGGATATTGCCGTCTTCGGCAAATCTTCCCAGATCTCCTGTCCGGTACATCAGGCCGCCGGGATAAAAAGGATCAGGCCAAAAGCGTTCCCTTGTCAGTTCCGGATTATTCAGGTAGCCTTTCCCTACCCCAGCTCCGCCGATATAGATTTCTCCGCTAACCCCTACCGGAAGAAGGTTCTGGCCGGCATCCAGAATATAGTTTCTGGCATTGGCGATGGGCTTGCCGATGGGCACTTCCCGGCCGGTGTAATCTGTCCGGCATTCCCAAGCTGTACAGATATCTGAACATTCGGCTGGCCCGTACTCATTGATTACCGGTACCGGAAATCTCTCCTTGGTCCTAGCTAACAGGTGCCAGCTCAGCGCTTCGCCGCTGACAAAGAACATCCGCAGCTTAGGGCAGGCGGCTAGGTCTGCCGCTTCGATGAACATCTGCAGCATGGACGGGACAAAATGGATCATCGTCACCCCCTGCTCCCTGATCAGCCCGGCCAGATAGTCCGGGTCCCGGTGCCCTCCCGGCCTGGCAATGACCAGCCTGGCTCCGGTGATAAGGGGCAGGAAAAATTCCCAGACGGATACATCAAAACTGATGGTAGTCTTCTGTAAAAAAACATCGTCAGGGGTCACCGCAAAGGTTTCCTTCATCCACAGCTTATGGTTGAGACAGCCTTTATGGGTGTTCATGGCACCTTTGGGCTTACCGGTGGAACCGGAGGTATAGATGATATAGGAAATATCCTCCGGATCGTTTTCCACATCCTGATCTTCACCGCCGCAAGCAGCCAGTTCCTGCTCGATCTCCGGCAGGCAGACGACCGTAGCGCCATCCTTATCCGGCTCCGTCCTTGCCGGCCATCCCTGTCTCCCCGCCTCGTCTACCAGCAGCAGGCCGGCCCGGGCATCGGCAAGGATGTGGGCAATCCGCTCTCCGGGGTAGTCCGGGTCAATAGGGATGTAAGCACCGCCGGCTTTCAGGATCCCTAGGATAGCTGTCACCATCGCTAAGGACCGGTTCATCGACAGTCCCACGGGAACATTCCTGCCCACCCCTTTCTGCCGGAGCCAGCCGGCCAGCCGGTTGGCGGCTTGGTTCAATTCCCGGTAATTAAGCTTCCGGTCTTCAAAGACTAGGGCCGTCCGCTCCCCCTGCTCCCTGGCCCAGTCCTCAAACAGCCGGTGGACAGGCCGATTCAGGGAATAACCGGTTGCGGTCCGGTTGAACTGTGTCAAGATCTGTTCTTGTTCTTTGTCGCTGACCCGCTTAAGCTTGCTGATGGCGGTCTCCGGTTGGCAGCTCATATGGTCCAGGATAGCTTCAAATTGCCTTAAAAACAACCTGACCGTCTGCCCATGATACAGTTGCGTGCTGTAGTCCAGCACACAGCCGATGCCGTCCTTGCTTTCACTGGTGGAAAGTCGCAGGTCAAAGGGGGCAATCCGGTCCGGGATATCCACCTTCTTGAGCCGGAGACCCGGGGGAGCCGGGATAGTTTCATCCACGCTCTGATGGATATACATGATCTGAAACACCGGTGTCCGCGCCGCATCCCGCTTCGGCTTCAGCTCCTGAAGCAGGAGGTCAAAGGGCAGTTCCTGCCAGGTATAGCTCTCCAAGGTGGTCTTTTTTACCCGATCAAGCATCTGTGACACACTGGGATCGCCGGACAGATCATCACGGATCACTAGGGTGTTGATAAGCAGGCCGGCCATGTCCCGGACTTCCTCCCTGGCCCGGTTGGCGATGACCGTTCCTAGCACGATATCTGTCTGCCCGGTATATCGGCTCAGCAGGATCTCCAGGCCGGCCAGCAGGTACATATAAGGAGTGATATCCCTTTCCCGGCATTGATTTAATATCCTGGTGCTGGTAGTCTTCTTTATGACATGCGTCACCGACTTACCGTCATAGCTTTTGATCGCCGGCCGCTCCATGTCCGGCGGTAGGGTTACGGTTTCATAGCCTGCCATTTTATTCTTCCAATAGGCAAGTAGAGGGTTTCGTACCGCCGCCCGGGAAAAATGCCGGCGCTGCCATAAGACAAAGTCCGAATAATCATAGATAGGAGCCGGCTGCGGCGGCCGCCCGGAACCATGGGCAGGATCGGCTTTGCCTTGATATAGCTCAAATAGTTCGCTGAATAACAGGCGGTTAGACCACGCATCGGCAATAATATGGTGTATGGTCAGTACGAGGGTATGCCGGCTGTGGCTTTGCCGGATCAGGGTAAGCCGCCAGGGCGGATCTGTCGCCATTGTAAAGGTTTCCGCGGCGCTTTCCCGGATGGCTTGTGCCGTAACTTCATCCTGGCTCTCCCGGTTCATCATGGTCAGGTCAATGATGTCCGGCTGAAAGCGGGCGGCGGCCATGACCCGGCGTTCTGGCCGCTCCCCTTCCTGAACGAAGACCGTCCGTAGGGACTCATGCCGCTTTGCCAGCTCATTCATCGCCGCTGTCAGGATGTCCTCCCGCAGCTTACCTTCCACATGGACCCCATTGGAGATATGGTAGAGCGTATTGCCCGGATTCATGCTTTCGAAGAACCACATGGACTGCTGCGTATAGGATAGCGGGCCGCCGCGGGCCGGCCGCTCCCTCTGGTCTCCAAATTCATCCTCCGCTTCCTGTAAATACCTAAGCCGCCGCAAGAACCAGATAACCGCCTGCCGGTGTTCCTTTATTTCTCCCATGAGTTCCGGGGACATGGCTCCTTTGGCGGCCTTAAAACGAAGTTCATCCTCATCAAGCCATAAAGTGATGCCCTTCTGACGAAGCCTGCCCATGAGCTCTTCTATTTCTGCCATATCCTCGCTCCTTTCCGGTCTGCCTGTTCTAAAACGCTTTTACAACATTATCTTTATCATCATTACTTACATCTTACATTATGCTGCCGCTTTCATAATCTGCTTCGTCGGCGCCCGCCATCCCGCCTTCTCCCGCCGCGGCCCACTGATAGGTGTGGATCATTTCGGCGATTTCCGCAACGGTCGTAGCTTCAAATAAGACCTGCATAGGTATCTGGACACCGAATATCTTGGAGAGATCCCCGGCCACTGCCGCGGCAATCAGCGAGTGCCCTCCCAGTTCAAAGAAATTGTCATGTATTCCGATCTGTTCATACCCCAGCACTTCTTCCCACTTGGCTACGATGATTTCTTCCGTTTCATTCCGGGGCGCGGCATATTCTGAGTCCAGAGCGGGACGGGGCGTTTGGGTCAGGCGGTTTTCCGGCAGCTGTTCCCGACCGGTTTGTTTATACTCCTCGATCCAGAACCGCTTTCTTTCAAAGGGATAGGTGGGAAGCAAGATACGGTTCCGCTTTTCACCTTGCGCCCGGTAAAAGCCCGGCCAGTCGATCCGTCCCCACTCCGTCCACCAGGTTCCGACTTCTTCCATTTGCTCCTGATAGGAGGAACGGGGGCGGAAGAGGAACTGCCCGATACCGGCCTCCTCATTTTCATATAGCACCAGCTCCGGCGGTACCGCAAAGTCTCCCCCCTTCCCTTGGGAAAGAGCCAGTCCTGCCGCCGGGCTTATTAGCCCTTTTACGGCGGCGGCGGCATAGACACCGACGCCGGTGGCGATGAAACCGCCGGGTTCTATCCCGAAGCTTTTCCACCATGTTGCCAGGGCGTATAGGGCGGCAAACTGCCGGCCGGAGTCTGAAGCGACTTCACCGGCTTCCCGGTAAGCTTTATCGAAGACCCGGTCATGTCGGCGAAACTGCCCCTCCGTCCCCCAGGCATCTTGTTCCACGAGCCGGAAGACCGCTTCGGTCTCTTTTTGTTTCTGATTTACTGTCAGACAGCCGGGCTGGCCAGGCTGGCGGAGCAGGCCGATCAGCTCTTTGATATCGGCGGCGGCCATGACGGCCATCCAAGGAAAACGGCGGCGGCCGACCTGGAGGGTGAAAGCGGCGTCGGCCAGCTCAATCTCCCTTTTATCGTCAACACTCTGTACCAAAAAATGAAGCAAGTTTTCTTTAATCGCCGTCAGCGCGCTTTCTGTCTTGGCTGACAGACAAATCAGCTGGCATGGCCTTGCGCTGGGAGCGGCAGGTGACACCGGCGGCGCTTCTTCGATGACCGTATGGACATTGGTTCCGCCGATTCCAAAGGAACTGACACCGGCCCTTCTTTTTACCCCGGCGGCGGTTTTCCATTCACTCCGCTCCTTGTTGACAAAGAAGGGGGAACGGATAAAGTCTATTTTGGGATTGGGCTCAGCAAAGTTAAGGGATGCCGGCAGGATGCCATGGCTCATGGATAGAACCGTTTTAATCAAGCTGGCCATCCCGCCCGCATTGACCAGATGGCCGATATTGGTTTTAACGGAACCGATCCCGCAGAACTGCTTTTTATCCGTATAGGCCCGAAAGGCCTTGGTCAGAGCCGCGATCTCAATGGGATCCCCCAAGTCAGTCCCGGTTCCGTGTGCCTCGATATAAGATATGGTTTCCGGATCCACCCCGGACATAGCCAGAGCCTGTGCGATACATTCCGCCTGCCCGTCCACATTGGGAGCAGTAAAGCTGTTTTTCTTAGCTCCGTCATTGTTGATGCCGGTTCCTTTGACTACGGCATAGATCTGGTCGCCGTCCGCCAAAGCATCTTCCAACCGCTTTAACACCACCATCGCCAGCCCGCTGCCGCTGACCGTACCGTTTGCTCTTTTATCAAAGGCCCGGCAGTGCCCGTCGGCGGAGCCGATCCCGCCCTCTTGGTAAAAAAAGGCCTCATTACGTGATATCTGGAAGCTGACTCCGCCGGCCAGTGCAATATCACACCCATAATTCAACAGCTCCTGGCAGGCATAATGAAGCGCTACCATGGAGGAAGAGCACAGCGTATTGACATTGACGCTGCTGCCGGTCAGATTCATCTTATAGGACACCTTGGTGGCCAGAAAATCCTGCCCGTTGGCAATCATGATCTTGAAAGTGCCTAACCGTTCTGCCAAGCCCGGGTTGGACAGCAGGTTCCGGGTCATATAGCCGCTCAGGTTGGCGCTGCCGTAGACGGATATCTTGCCGTCATAGTGGTCGGCACAGTATCCTGCCTGCTCCATCACTTCCCAGGCACTTTCCAGAAAAAGGCGGTGCTGAGGATCCATGATTTCCGCTTCCCGCACAGAGTAGTCGAAAAATTCTGCGTCAAACATGTCCATGTCCGCCAGAACGGCATCGGCCGCCACGAAATGGGGGTTGTCCAGAAGATGGGCGTCAATGCCCAGCTGCTTTAATTCTTCATATTTAAAAAACTTAACCGATTCTACGCCCCGTTCCAGGTTGTCCCAAAAATCCGTGAGATTAGCGGCGCCGGGGAAACGGCCGTTCATGCCGATGATGGCGATATCATTATTAAAATCAGGATAGTCATTAATATCAGTAAAGTCCGCTTTGCTCATTGTCATCCCCCATGTCCGCCGGGCGGACAAAAAAAACAATAGTTGCCATTAGTTATGTCCGGGGCTTATGTGTCTGCCTCAGCTGGCTGCGTCTTTGCTGCTGGCGCCGCTGCTGTTCTTTTGCTCTTTGGTTGACTTGCCCAAAGGCCGGGCGGGTCTCGGCCGCCTCCTTGTCAAGAAGTCTGGCCTGAAGGGCAATGGTATTATATTGATAAAGATCCACTGCGGAAAAATCCTGCCCGGAAGCTTCTTTCAGACTGACATGTAACTGTAACAGCAACAAGGAGTCGCCGCCTAAGGCAAAGAACTCATCGTGGATGCCGATCCCGGTGATTCCCAGCAGCGGCTGCCAGATATCCCTGATCATGGCTTCCCGGGCGGTCCGGGGCGGGGCATAAGCATTGGACAGTTCCGGCCGCTCATGCATCTTCTGGATAGCCGCCTTAGTCATCATCTTAGCCGGTAAGCGATAATCCGCCTGTCGGATGGCATCCTGGATCTCAAGCCGGGATACCGCCACGAAAGGTAAGTGGCTAAAGCGGAGCAAGTGGGTAAAAATACGCTGCCCTTCTGCCGGGGTCAATCCTTCCGTCAGAATGTTATTGCTTCCCGCTGTCCTTCCGATGAGCCCGGCCAGTTCCTGGCTTACGGTTCGGGACGCGGCGGCTTTCGGCAATTGATCCGCTGCCGCCACTAGGCGCATGGAGAAATCATGGATCATCACTAGGCAGCTACCTTCTTGATCATATAAAGTGATGTCGGCGCTGATAAAATCCGGCGTCCCGGCCATGCTGCCACGGAATTCCAGGCGGCTATGGAGGGCGGCGGTAAGGGGAGCTTCTATGGACAGCGAGCCATAGGAAAACGGCAGGTAGTTACCTCCGTTAATCATCCGCAGCGCTCCCGTGGCCACATCCAGCAAAGCCGGGTGCAGCGGAAGTTTTTCCAGTTCGGCGCCAAAGCGCTGATCCAGCCTGATCTCTCCCCAAGCCGTGCGGCTTCCGCTATGCAGGCAAAGAAGGCTCTTCCATCGGTCGCCGAAATAGATGAACTCATTTTTATTCATTTCCATTAAGGCGGCCTGATCCCAGGTCTCCGGATAAACTTCCGCATCGCTTTCCCTAGATGGGAACGGTTGATGATTCCTGATTTTATCTTGTTCTGCTTCAGCCAGTTCCCCGATCCGTCCTCTGGCGTGTTCCGTCCATTCTGTACTGTCCCATTCTTCAGTCAGGGGAGCGTGTTCCGTCCCTTCTGTACCGTTCCATCCCTCAGCCGCGGCGGATCCGGCGATGGTGCCGGCGGACACAGGCTGGGAAGCGATGAGGAAGTCGTAACCGCTTGCTGTTTCTTTCAAGATGGTCACGGTTCTTCTTGGCATTTTCCGGCCATCCTCCCCGCTTACCGGTATGGACAGCGGAGTCAGGAACGCCACATCCTTAAGAAAACATCTTGCCTGGCCGGATATCTGCTCATAAGCGGCTCTGGCCATTTCTAGGAATACGGTCCCGGCGGCGGTAGGGGTTCCGTATACCTGATGCTCGCTTAACACCCAGTCTTGTTCGCCATCAAAGATCCGGGAAAACAGAAAACGGCCTTCTTCTGCCGGTATCTGCACCCCTAGCAGGGGATGGGGGTAAGGATGCCCCGGTGCTAATAAACCAGCCTTCCGTTCTCCGGCCATGCCCACTCCCGGCCAGCGTTCCCATCCGATGCTTAACATCCGGATGCCGCCGCTTCCGTCATAAGCCTGGGCAAAGGCATCCAACCAGGCATTGGCGCCACTGTAATCGGACTGCCCGAAGCCGCCGGTCACAGCGTTGAGGGAAGAAAAAAGGAGCATGAAGCGAGGCTGTTCCGGCAAGAACAGCTGGTAGAGCAGGAACGTTCCCTTTACCTTGGCATGGAATACCTTACGGACGTCCTCTTTCCGCCTGCCCTGCAACATTCCCCCGCCAGAGCTTCCGGCGGCGTGCAGGATGCCGGTCAGCTTTCCGAAGCGGTTCCGGATAACTTCCCGTACGCCAAGCATATCCTGCCGGTTTCCCAC
Source organism: Lachnospiraceae bacterium UBA938 (assembly GCA_002293475.1). Lineage (GTDB taxonomy): Bacteria > Bacillota > Clostridia > Lachnospirales > Lachnospiraceae > UBA935. The sequence goes on along the minus strand of DBDG01000020.1, from coordinate 84,390 downwards.
ATCTGCTGCCAAGATCAGAATCTGACAGCCGACTGCTTTCCATTTTCGCAACTGCTTTAAGGTGTCACTGGTCTGGGGATCCAGCGTCTCTAGGAATTTTTCATCTTCCCACTGTACTTCCGGGGGAAAGGGCTCCCTTTTTAAGAAGATCAGGGTAACCGGTCCATGCCTTGTCAGTTCTTCCGCAATATGCCGGCCTACCCCGCCCAGACCGCCAGTAAACAGATAGACGCCGGCCGGTTCGATGCCGATTCCTCCCGGGCCGATCTCCTGAAAGAAAACCGGCTTGTATCTTTTAGCCAGACGGCGGCGGCACCGGTAGGCCACTTCGGGTTCGCGGGTACCGGAAAGCAGTTCGGCGGCCAAGTCCAGCGCGAAGCTTTCCTCGTCCTTGGGATCATCGTTCACGGCATCAACGCTGACACATGTGATATCCGGATACTCGACGGCAATCCCTTTCAGTGCCCCCAGATAAAGGGCTGTCTCCGGCCGCCGGACTTCGTTACCCAGAATCCGGTGCATACCCCCGGTTACAGCCTTAATGGTGATAGGTGGCCGGTCGGCAAGGCTGCCAATGGCCTGAGCCATGCCCATCAGGGCAAAATAACAGTTTTCATAGGTTTCCCAGTTCCGGCCGCTGGGAAGCTCTGCCGCGTCTGACGCCGGCGGGTAAAATAAATAGACCACGGTCAGGCTTTTTACGGGCACGGCCATCACCGCCTTTAACAGGAGCGGGTAGTCTTTATTGTCATACAGATCCAGTTCATACTCGCCCGGAGCTTTCTCCTTAAAAGACGATCCGTAGGCAGCCACGGTCACGCGGGCGTTTTTTTCCGCCAGTGCGGCGATCAGTCCCGCGACCCGGAAGCCTTCGTCCGGGGCGGTGTCGTATAGTAAGAGTACTGCCTCAGTCGTCCCGCCAAGCTCTTCTTGCTGCTTGGCCGGCTCCGGAGCCTCCTCCCAGACAGGGGCATAGAGATAGTCCCGAAAATCCCGGGAAACGGCTGTCTTCTTGCTATCTTCTTGTTTTCCGGCCGCCGGCCAGTAACTTTTTCCGGCCAAGGGATAAACCGGAAGGGGGATCTTCCTGCCGTTTAGCGGCTTGGCAACAGAAATCGGGGCGGCCGAGGCTTCCGCGCCAAAAGCCGGGAAAGAAGCCAGTTTTTCCATTATCTCTTCCCGTGAAGATGCATAAAACAGATACTGCTCCTCCATTGCTTTCCTGCCGGTCTGAAGGGTATAAGCCAAGTCCTCCGGCGCTGTTTCCGGATGCTGTTCCAGATAAGCACGGAGCTCCCGGCACTTTACGGCAAGCGCCTGCCGGTTTCTTGCCCAGACCGGGAACCGGAAAGTCTTTGCCTGCTCACCGATAGCGGTGCCGGAAACCGGGGGCGCATCCGAAAGGATGAGATGGGCATTGGTTCCGCCGATTCCGAAGGAACTGACGCCCATATATAATGCTCCCTCCGGTACCATAAGCTCCCGGTTCTCTGTATTGATATAAAAAGGGCTGTCCGTAAAATCTATTTCCGGGTTGGCTTCATGATAATGCAGGCTGGGTACCAGCCGGCGATGGCGGATACACAGGATCGTCTTAATCAAACCGGCAACCCCGGCGGCGGCATCCAGATGCCCGATATTAGTCTTGACCGAGCCTAAGGCACAAGAAGGATTTTGACCCGGCAGATTCTTTGGGTCAGCAATATCTTTTTCGCCGGCAATGTCCTTTGGGTCGGCAATATCCTTGCCGCCGATAATCTGATAAGCCTGCTTCAGACCCTCAATTTCGATCGGATCCCCCAGCGGGGTGCCGGTTCCGTGGGTTTCTACATAGGCAATCTGCTCTGTGCCGAGGCCGGCCTGCTTCATAGCCTGGACGATCACCCGGCACTGGCCGGACACACCAGGAGCGGTATAGCCGATCTTATCACTGCCGTCATTGTTGACCGCACTGGCTCTGATGACCGCCAAGATATGATCCTTGTCTGCCGCCGCGTCTTCCAGCCGCTTTAAGATAACCACCCCAGCACCGTTGCCCCCCACCGTACCGGCGGCATTCTTATCAAAGGCTCGGCAATGGCCGTCGGGAGAAAGGATCATGCCCTCCTGATAGAGGTAGCCTTGCTTTTCCGGCAGCCGGATACTGACGCCGCCGGCCGCCGCCACGTCACATTCTCCTGACCGTAGGCTGGCACAGGCCTGGTGCACGGCCACTAGCGAAGATGAGCAGGCAGTCTGAACCGTCACGGCCGGGCCGGTGAGATTGAGCTTATAAGCCGCTCTGGTAGCTAGAAAATCCTTGTCGTTACCGGTCATCAGCTGGTAATCGCCGGATAAGGTTCCCCAGAAACCGGCCTGCTTCAGAAGCTCCATATAGGAGTTCATCCCCACCCCGGCATACAGGCCGATGGTCACAGAACCATTCTCCGGATTCACCCCGGCATGTTCAAAAGCCTTCCAGACCTCTTCGAGAAATATCCGCTGCTGAGGATCTAGGACTGTTGCCTCCCGGGGGCTGTATCCGAAGAATTCGGCATCAAACCGGTCCACGTCCGTCAAGGCGCCCCAGGCCTTTACATATTCCGTCTTCCTGACCTCTTCTACGTCCCCACCGTTCGCCAAGGCGGTCTGCTCGTCAAAATGTGAGATGCCCTCGATGCCGCCGGATAAATTCATCCAGAACTCGTCGATATCCCTGCTCCCCGGAAAACGCCCGCTCATGCCGATGACGGCGATATCCCCGGTGTGGCCGGAAACCGGGCACGACGCGCCTTCCCGGCTCTCTCCCGGCTCCTTAGCCGGCATCCCTACCAGATAGGCCGCCAGCTCCTTGACCGTAGGATACTGAAACAGCCTGATCATAGGAACATCACGGGACAGCTGCTCCTTTATCCGGTTACGCACCATAGATAAAAGCAGGGAATGTCCCCCCAGATCAAAGAAGTTATCTGTCGGCCGGATCTGCGGCCGGGAAAGCGCTTCTTTCCAGATATCAGTCAAAATGGCCATGACCGCTGCTTCATCCTTGCCGGCAGCCGTTCCAGCCGTCGCCATAGGCTCAATCAGACCAGCCGGTACTGTCGCCACAGGCACGGTCAGATCAGTCGGAACTGTCGCCACAGGCTCAGTCAGACCGGCCGCGACTGTCTCCGGCGCGAGTCTTAAGGTTTTCGGATGCGGCAAGGCCTTGTAATCCACCTTTCCGTTACTGGTCAGCGGAAAAGCCGCCATCGTAATAAAGGCGGAAGGAACCATGTATTCCGGCAGTTTTGCTCTGAGGAACGTCCGCAGCTCACTTTCCGGTATTTCCGCCGGACGGCTTTCGCCGGAACCTTCGGCGGGAAGGCAGTAGGCGGCGATGAACTTGTTGCCGTGGCGGTCCTCTTTGGCGGCTACCACGCTTTCCTTGACAGCCGGGTGGGCGGAAAGGATATTGCGGATCTCCTCCAGTTCGATCCGGAAGCCTCTGATCTTTACCTGATGGTCCTCCCGGCCCAGACATTCCAGCTCAAGATCCGGACGCAGTCTAGCCAGATCGCCGGTCCGGTAAAGGCGGGTGCCGGGAAAAGCGCCGATAATGAATCTGTCCGCCGTCAGTTCCTCCTGATGCAGATAGCCCCTGGCCAGACCGGCACCGCCGATGTACAATTCCCCTACGGTGCCCGCCGGCACCGGCATCTGGCCGGCATCCAAGACATAAACACTTGTATTGGCCAAAGGCTTGCCGATGGTGACAGTTTCCACCTGACCTTCGTATTTTTTATAGGTCGACCAGACCGTCGTTTCGGTCGGACCGTACATATTGTAGAGCGCCTTACCTCTGGCCGCCAAAGCTTCACCTAGACTCTTGGGAAGGGCTTCGCCGCCACACAGGATGTTCAGGCCGGCGCGTCGGGAAAGTCCGGCCGCCAGCATTAACTGCCAAGTGGCGGGGGTTGCCTGGAGATAAGTAATATCTTCCTTCTCCACCAAGGTATTGAGCCGTTTTCCGTCTATGGCATCTTCCCACATCCCGATCCGCACATAGCCGCCGGTCACCAGCGGCAGGAGGAGTTCCAGAAGCGAGATGTCAAAGGAGACGGTGGTAATGGCCAGCAGGCGGTCATCGGCTGTAATCTTCAAGATCTCTGCCATAGATCGCAAGAAATTCACCAAGGCTCCCTGCTCAATCAGCACGCCCTTGGGCTTGCCGGTGGATCCGGAGGTATAAAGAACATAGGCCAGATCGGAAGCCTTTCCGCCGCCCTCCTCCTGTTCAGGCAAAGCCGCGGCAAAGGACGCCGCCGCAACATGGGCTTCACCGGCTTCCCGCTGCCGGGGCAGCCGCAGGATGGCAGCTCCGCTGCCGGCCAAATCCTCTCCGCCGTCATCAGATAGAATATAGTCGATGCCGGCATCCTGTATCATAAACCGGAGCCGCTCCCTAGGAAAGATCGGATCCATAGGCATGTAGGCGGCTCCTGCCCGGAATATCCCTAGGATGGCAGCCGGCAATGTCACGCCGCGCTCCATATACAGGCCAACGATAGCTTCCCTTCCGATGCCCTTCTTACGCAGCAGGCCGGCAATTTCCCCGGATAGCCGCGCCAGTTCCCCATATGTCAGCTCTTCCTCCTGACACCGGACGGCGGTCTTGTCTGGGTATCTGGCGGCCTGCTCCATAAAGAGAGAGACTACGCTTTCCCCCTCCTTATATTGCCTTACTGCCTCCCAGTTCACCGCCTTGATCATTTCTTCTTCCGCGTCGGAAAGGATATGGATTTCATCTAAGAGAACATAAGGCTCGCGTAAGACTCTGTTAAGCGTACAAAGATAATTTTCCGACAGCCTCGCGACGGTATCTGCCGCGAACAGATCCGCATTATACTCAAAAGTCAGGCTGAGTCCGGTTTCTAACGTCTGCACGTCAACCGCAAGGTCAAAGCGGGCATAGGCTCCCGGCAACTCAAACACTTCTGCTTCCGCCCCCGGAAAGGTAAGCTCCGGCACCGGCATGTTCAGCATGGAAAAAAAGACCTGGAACAACGGATTCTTACTCATGTCCCGCGGAACATTCATCTCTTCCACCAGTTTTTCAAAGGGAATCTCCTGACTTTGATAGGCCAGAAGCGTCTCCTTTTTCATTGTCCGCACCAGCTCATGAAAATGGAAAGCAGGCTTGATATCGGCGCGAATTACCAGATTATTGGTAAAGAACCCGATGATTTCTTCCGTCTCGCTCCTGCCTCTGTTAGCGGCGGCACTTCCGATCAGGAAATTACGGCTCTTGCTGTAGCGGGACAGCAGGAAGGCAAAAGCGGCCAGCAGCACCATGAAAGGAGTGGCCTTAACCTCCCTGGCATAGGCTTCCAAGCGGGAGGCAGTCTCAGCCGGTACCGGAACCGCCAAACTACGGCCATGATAAGTCATCAGCGCCGGCCGGGGCTGATCGTATGGCAGCTCCAAGGTTCCCGAAACGGCGGAAAGCCTTTCCCGGAGAGCCGCCAGCTCCTCTTGATAAAGACCTTCCTGCCATCTTCTACGCTGCCATAGCGTGTAATCTGCGTACTGTAGCCGGGTAAGGGCATGCCCGCCATCGTCGCCTGACCGGGCAGGAACCCGGCGGCGGTCGGCCGCCCCGCCCTCTTCCAGGCCGGACCGGTACAGCTCCATCAGCTCTTTTAAGAAGATCCCATAAGACCAGCCGTCAAAAACAATATGGTGGACGGAAAGTAATAAGATATATTGCCCGGCTCCCTCTTCCAACAGATCCGCCCGCAGCAAAGGACCCTCCGTAAGTCGGAACGGCTTTTCAGCCGCCTGCCGGAGCAGCTCGTCTCGGCCAGATAAGCCTACGTCATAAATGCCGGCGATACGGGAGACCGTCAGACGCAGGTCTTTTTCATAGCGCTGCATAGGAATGCCCGCCGTTTCATGGAAGGTGGTTTTCAGGATCCGGTGCCTGTCCATCAACCGGTTCAGACATTCCTCCAGAATATCGACCCGGAGACTGCCGGTAATCCGGATGCCCCGGCACAGGTTATACTGGGGACTGCTTCCGTTGAGCTGATCTAAAAACCAGATCCGCTGCTGGGCAAAGGAAAGCGGCTTATCTTCGTTGTTTTGCTCTGCCGGCGCGATACGGTCCTGTACCCCGGCCGGCAAGGCTTCCGTCCGGCTGTCAATGAAATCCGCCTGCTGCCGCAGCGTCGGGTTGCCGAATACCCGGCTGTGATCAATTTCCACTCCAAAAACTTCCCGGATCCGGGATATCATCCGGGCCGCTTTTAAGGAGTCGCCTCCCAGTAAATAAAAATCGTCCCCTACGCTGATCTGATCCAAGGCAAAGATATCCCGCCAGATATCGGACAGGCTAACCTCCGTATCCGTCGCCGGCGGGATGATTTCCCGCTGCTCCATGAAGTCATCCCATTGCGCTATGACCTCCTGCTTAAGGGCATCGTAGGTTCCCCGGACATATTCTTCCCGGTATTTAAATCGCTGCACCTTCCCGCTGGTCGTCTTATAGACCGTGGCAACTGGCAGGACATGAGCCACTCTGATGCCCATCTTTTCATAGATATACTCTTTAATCATAAGGGCGCGCCGCCCGAAGCCTGTGGGTCCGCCCTTATGACGGATGAACAGCAGGATCTCGTCGCTGCTATTGTCCGCCGCGCTTGCCCCCACGGCCACCGCTTCCCCCATCCCGATATCCGGCAGCTGTTCCGCCACCCTCTCAATATCATGGGCATAGTAGTTCTGTCCGTGGACGAACAGGATGTCCTTGGCTCTTCCGGTAACCGTCAGCCGGCCTTCCTTAAGGAAACCCAAGTCCTCGGTGTTCAGCCATCCGTCTTGATCAATTACCCGCTCCGTTGCTTTCTTATTGTTAAAATATCCTGCTGTGACATTTTTCCCGCTGATGTGGATATATCCTACTTTATTCTCACCTAGGTCGCAGCCGTCCGCATCGCAGATTCTCACATAGGAGTCTTCCACGGGATATCCCTCGTCAGCAAATTCAAGGCGGTATTTTTCATCCGCCGTTTCCGCCTCGACAACAGCATCGCCGGGGCGCAGATATCTTCTGTCCAAGACATGCCTTACCAGCTTCGTGCCGCAAGGCGGGAATGTCACGGCTATGGTTCCTTCAGCCAGCCCATAAACCGGATAAATGGTATCCGGTGACAGTCCGTAAGGCTTTAAGACCGTAAGGAAATCTTCACACAGGGGCAGGGAAATCGGCTCCGCGCCGTTATAGAACATCCTGACCGTAGACAAGTCCCAGCCCAGATCCTTATTAACCAGATTTTTGCGCCGGAAAAACTGTAAAAAATATTGATAGCCAAAATTGGGGGAATAGAGCAGGGTGATCCGATGTTCGCTGGCTTTTTCCATCCACAGGGAAGGGCGGCGGATAAATAAGTCGGTATGGATGTTATACTGGTTCATATTAAGGATAATAGCTTTTAGATGGTTACCGATCAGGCCCATGTCATGGGTCAGCGGCATCCAGTTCAGGCAGCGGTCATGCTCATCCATATTCATCCGCTTGGCTCCGGCCAGAATATTGGCAAAGATATTGTTATGGGTGATCATCACACCCTTGGGATCCCCTGTCGAGCCTGAGGAAAACTGTATCAAGGTCAGATCATCCGGCTCACTGGGTAAGATCCGGCCAAGCTGTCCGGATGACTCTGTCCCTTCATAATAGAAGGTACGGGTTTTCATTTCCTCTAGGCGCTCTGCCTGCCCATTCGCCGCGGCATACTGCGCCAGCCTCTCCATGAAGCGGGCGGAGGCAATCATGCGCGGAGCCGTCAGCGTCTCCCACACCTTGAACAGTTTCAGCCTATGCTCGTCATTGCTGCCGGCAGTGACCGGAACGGGAATCATCTTGCCTAAGACGCAGGCCCAGAAGCTATATATAAACTGCCGGTTGTCCGTCAGCTGAAACACGACCTGGTCACCTGATCCGAATCCCTGTTCCTGAAGCCCATAAAGCAAGCCGGCTGCCTTCTCATAAAGAGCCGCATAAGAGAGGAATTCCTCTTCCTTTTCGCCGAGAATGAAGGTAACACCCTTTTTATCCTCTGTCCTTCTGAGCTTTAACAGTTCGGCCAATGTACGCTGCATCGTAAGCTTCTCCTTTGTTAACTCATCCTATGAATTAAAAAAAGTAATCTGCTGAAAAACCGGGTCGGAAGGATTTACCACGGAATCCCTAGGCGGAAAGAAAACCCATAACTCAAGGGTTTCCGGGACGAATACCATCATCTGAACCGTCATCTTATTATAGATGTCACCGCTTTCCGAGAATACTCCCGGTGAATTCCCCCGGAAATAAGAAGTCAGTTCGATCATTTCTTCCACTGAGACCGTATCGCCTTTTAAAAGCAACTGTTCTTTAATGTTTTTCCATCGCTTGATATTATGGGACTGATCGGTATGATTATCGGTATTGCCATAGAGAAGGAATGAATTCACACAGGCTACCGCATCCGTGATTCCCCATTCGATGCCCTGGTTGAGCCGGGAATCCTCCACCCTGACCTCTCTTTGCAGACGGCCGCCGCGGTTCCGGCTTTCCCCGCTAAAATTATTCTCCAAGATCAAGCTGTACTCCGGATCAGAGAATCCGATAGTATGATTGTATGTATACAGTTTTCCCGGATCACGCAGGTAGTCTGCCGCTGTTTTCATATCATCAAAGTTTTCCAAGGCATATCGCAAATCCATAGTATACGAACGCCGCCCTTCTGAGCTATAGGGCTGGCCTGTGCCCGAATCCAAGATACCGGCAAAAAGATGGCTGTCATTGAATCCGGTTAAAAGTGCCTGGTATCCCAAGTAACCAATCAGACAAACCGAGCGGTCCTCATACTTTATGGTCGTAATGGCCTGCAAAAGTGACATCTGGTTTCCTTCCCCCCGGAACCAGTCCAGATTCCTCGCCGCCATGTTCATCCCTGTCTCCGAACGGTCGCCGTATACCGAGATATAACAGCACTGGGCAAACCGTATGACGTCAGGAAAAAGATTAAAGATAAATACTTCATCCTCCGATAACCGGTTATCATTCCAGACTGTTTCCCCGCCGCTGAAAACCGATGCCATCCCTTTGATCTCATCATAATAAGGCGTCGGGATCTGCGTCCGCACATCCAAGGAACGGTTGATGCAAAAACTATATTCATACTCCACTACATTTGAGCTGATATAAGAATCCATGATGGCCTCAAATTCAGGCACCATGGCAAGAATACCCCTGGCATAAGCCTGTCCCATCTCTTCATTACTCAGACCCGCCGTATAATCCAGCACCACATTATAATGAGTGCCTTTATCCTCAATCAGCACCCCCGTCTCTTCATACTGTAGCCGGCCGTCAGCCGAGACCTGCATAACCTCAGCCATAGTGCAGCCGGAACTAAAGAGGATGAAAAGCATAAGGAACATCCCCACCGCCATAAGCTTGCCGATATTGATACCGATGTTTCTGTCAGTTGTGTTAGCTATTTTTTTTAATGTTTGTCTAAATGTTTGTCTTGATGTTTGTCTTGATGTTTGTCTTGATGTTTGTCTTGATGTTTGTCGCAATGTTAGTCTCATCTGTTTATTCCTCATACCACTCATACCACAATATTTCCGTATTCCATCTTAATATGTTGATCAGCATACTCAAAGTACTTCTCATCATGAGTGATTGCTATTATCATCTTTCCGGCTTCCTTCAGTTCCCGCAGGAGGTCTTTATAGAAAAACCGCCGGAACTCCGGATCCTGATCTGCTGCCCATTCATCAAAAAGAAATATTTCCCGGTCCTCGAGATAACTCATCACCAAAGCCAGCCGCTTTCGCTGTCCGGTGGAAAGCTGGCCAGGATTGATCCGCCCGTCTTCCATCTGGACCTGGCTCCGTATCTTTAGTTTCTCCAGATAGGCCTCCGCTTTCTGACGGGATTGTTCATAATCCACCCCGTACATTTTGTCAAACAGGTAGTAATCACTGAAAATTACGGTAAAGTATTTTTGCAGCTCGCTGCTGTCCACGGAACGTTCATTTAGGCGGATTTCTCCCGAACAGGGAGTATACAGTCCGGTAAGGATCTTGGCCAGGGTGGATTTGCCGCTGCCGTTGCCGCCGGAGATGAAAGTGATCTCGCCCGATTCAAAACGCAGGTTCACCGGACCCATGACAAAGGTTTCTTCCGCATCTCCTTCATAACGGTAGCAGACATCCTTAAGCTCGATCACTAGATTCTGTATGCCGGCGGCAGCTGTTCCATCCATGCCGGTATCAGACACCGCTGCCAGCTCCGGTTCAAAGCCCGCCACGGCACCGTTCCGGTGATCTGCGTCCGAATGTAGCCCGCTGATAAAACTGTTGATCCGCTTATAGCTGACGAGAATCCGGATCAGTCCCGGCACCAGATATACTTCCTGATTGATAATTCCTCCCATATACAGATATACGACGATATAATTGCGCATGGTGGCATTGCTCAGCAAAGGAAAGATCAACGGAAAGATAAAAAGGATGATACCGATTACCGCAATATAAAGAACCTCACCCATCATGGCGACGCCCAGAAACATGGTGTCCCCTTCCCGCCTAGTCTGCTTATATTCTTCACAGCTTATCGCGATATCCTTTTTAAATTCGCACTTTTTCCGCCTGCTGATGGACAGTTCCTTAAATCCCCTTACCATATCTTCTATGTGCTTAAAGAATGTATTCTGGATATCCCTATTCTGCTGATACTTAAGCTCTGCCTTGCTGCTGACCGCCAAAAACAAGAATACGGCAACAGCCACTATCAAAAGGGAGCAGAACATCCCCCAGAAATTCTGCGTCCCTAGGTAGATATAACAAGTGATCAGGGTCAATATCCCGGTCAAGCCGTTGACAAAGCTGTTGACAAAACTGCTTATTGCTTCCGTATCGTTATTGAGGACGGCCTGGATGGAACCGTCTTCAATCTTTTCTATTTCTTCATAGGAAGTCTCTAATATCTTATCAATGATCTCCATTCTTTTTTCGTAAATGATATCACTGGTAATGTCGATCAGCTTTTTCCTGACCACTAAAGCACAGATAGTAAACAAGGCAATACCTAGTATGTAATAAAGGTAGATACCGCTTTCCGTTGCCGCCGTCCGGCTTTCATTGGTGTTGGACATATTGAGCGCATGATTTACCAGAAATACCACGATGGAATTGCCGATGGCACTGATAATACTGAGAACGATGGTCATAAAATAAGGTTTGTCGTTTTCCTTAGGGAAGAAGAAATTTAACAGATAATACAAGATGATCAAGGGAACTACCACGGCTAAGCAGAGCACGGCATAGATCAGGGTAGTCGGCCCCCATTGGATGATATAGAGCCAGCTCACTCCGCTAAACAGGACATAGGGGGCATTGTATAGGCAATAAGCAATCCCCACCAGCAGCATTGCTGCCAAGACTAGGGTCAGGATCCCTGATTTCCCGTGGAAGTTAAAAACTCTTTTTTTAATAAATACCTCACGAAGCAGTGTAATGACATAATAGCCTGTGGTGATTACCGTAATAACCGAGACAATGAGCATGGTAATTGCTATTCCACTACTTAACATAAGCCTTCCTCCGGCACGAATGCCTCCGGTTATCAATGCCGGATCTCATCCTTTGCATGCAGATAATAAAACGTCCTTATAAAACACCTATATATCGGTTCAGTCGGGCCATCACCGCCGCCATCGTTGTATGGCTGTTTTTCTTAAGAAAGAAGTGGCCGCCGTCAATAAATTGATAATCCACGGCGCTTTCGATCAGCTTGCCCCACTCATTAATCCGCTTCTCCTGGATATCGCTACTGTATAGTACTGTAGCCGGCACTTTTATCTTTTCTAGCTTTTCCTGGTACTGGTAATCTTCCAGTAATCGGAAGTCAGCCCGCAGAACCGGCATGAAAATCTCCATCAATTCTTTGTTTTCCAGGATTTCTTGCTCCAATCCTTCATATGCCATGACCTCCTGGATAAAGGTTTCATCAGGCAGATGTGATATCTTCTTTTCCATAAACTGCGTCTGGGGAGGAATACTTCCTGAAAAAAAGAGATGAACCGGCAACGGCATCCCCTCCGCTTTAATCCGGTAATACAGTTCATAAGTAAGTAATGCCCCAAAACTATGGCCATAAATAATGTAAGGCTCACCTTCATATTGTTTTAATCTGTGATAAAAATCATCAAGTATTTCCGGAATGGCAGAAAAGAAGTTATCACGAAAACGAATTCCCCTTCCCGCCATCTCCAGCGGCTGAACCTCCACTTGTTTTCCCAGATCTTTTTGCCACGATTTACAGAGTACCGCCGATCCGCCGGCGTGGGGTATGTAAAATAATCGTATTTTAGTCATCATCTGAGCCTTTTCTAAATAACTTTATATATTATTCTTTATTGTAAGTTTTTTGGTTTTTCTTACCTTTAAAGTATGGAATATCATACCATATATCATTATTAATTCCAATAACCATTGTCTAAATAACAGTTTTTTTGTCTATTTGACATATTTTATGTCAAAAGCAATGGTTAATTTGTAGAGCCATATGCCGAATTGTTAACATATTCATTTTCTTTACTTACCCCTCTCCACCTTACTCAACACTTTGCACAATGCCTATTGATTTATAGAGCAGGTAAGCATATAATTATTTTGAACTAATCATTTAACCGCATACGAAATTATATCTTATCTTGCAACACACGAAAGCTGACCGACTATATGAAAAGCAAATAGTTTTTACATCAGAACGGAGGTTGAAATATGAATTATAATGTCCTGAACCGGGAATATATGCTGTCCAAATCAACAGGTAATTATGATGAGTTTATCCGTTTTATGCGCGGTAATTGCATGTGGGTACATATTTATCTGATTATGAAAAATAAATTTCCAAACAAAGAAAACTTAATTAATTACTATTTGGATGATTTATCGCTGCATCTGGTAATGCAAGATAAGGACATCATTAGCCTAGATCTTAATTTTGAAAATTCATTTTATAGTAATAGCAGAGGATTAATTATCAGACAGCATGAATATCGGGGAAAAGGTGCGGCATCCTTGAATATACTCGAAAATTTCCTGAAACAAAACCATTATGTAATTGTCCAGACCATTAATGAAGAATTACCATTTTCAGCTGATTTTGGTCTGCCACATGAATTAAGTACCTATGAACCTGGTCATGCTATTTTATTTATATATTTCGACAATCGCTACTTTTATTATGTGGAAGATCATGAGATGCTAAATAATCAAAAGGTCTTGCACGAAAGAGATATTTATAAGGTTGAAAAAACAGCTGTTTTAGATGCTATAGGCCACTATCTTAATTGTATATTAGTAGATGCGGATGACATACCGCAATCTGTAATAGATAACGTTAATTTGTCAATATTAAAGCAAACCGTTAAAAGCTATTATATGTCACCCAGAATAGAACAAAGAAAGATTTTTTATCAGGGTCGTGGAGCAATTAGGAAATTGATTGACATTTGTCAGGCCGGTTATATCAAATCCTCAAAGAGGCCTAGTTTTAATGAACATATTAATATATATTTAAATAATGCTTTTCATGTTTTTCGTGGCAGCCGATATATTTATTTTCAATATTTGTCTTCTGCATTTGAAAACGGAGTTTTATCATACAATGCTAACTTACTCAAGCTATTGCACGAAGAAATTAAAAATTGGTCATTTATATGGAGTATTGCAGAAAAAGCAATCAGACAGGATGAAAAAGAACAAGCTGTAAAATTTGACAATCGTTTTGAGAAATATTTAAACGTCATTTTGAGATTGGAAGATCAGATTATGGAAGAATTATTGCTGATAGTAAATAGGTCTCTCCCTTTTTTACATACCCCATTTTTTCGTAGAAATGATGATTGCGAAAGCTAAGATACGGCGTATCCAAGAACCATGTTTTCGCACCTGAGAACTCTTCTTCCATAAGCTTGATAACACTTTGTCCGATTCCCTGATTTTGATGATATTGGCTTTGTTTTTCGGCCTCTCCTTATTATTCCGACATAGGAAGAAAAGTGGAAAAGCTGGTCAGACCGGGGAGACTAAAATTTCTTTAATTTAAAAGACCTTTGGCTTAATTAACTCAATCTTCCCAAGGTAACTTTCCGGTGACGACGTAACGGTTTATCTTCGCCAGAGTTGAGGGATCCGTAAATACTTCGTAGTTAGACTTGATCGCCATCGATTTAAGCCTGAATAAAGAATCATCCACTTCATTTATGTAACGTTTATACCGTGAAATCGTACTTTTAGATAGCCGCATAAGCCGCAGTAAATGCTTACGAAGCAAGCTGTCGCTATCGGCTTCACAAACATCAATCAAACCCCATTCATGAGCCTGATGGGCGGTTATGGGTTGTGTCATCAATGACATATAATGCGACTTTTGAAATCCTATTCGACGGATTAAAAAAGGAAAAACGCAGGCTGGAAATAATCCAAATAACAACTCCGATAAACTAAACTGAGCGGTCAGATCCGCAAGGGTGATATCACTGGCAGCGACAAAACCCACCCCACCCGCATTTGCCCTACCCCTGACATGAGAAATAGTAATGAACGATCCGCAGGTCATTTTCAGCCATAGATCATATAAGGGCTCCGGATTGTATCCTGACAGCTGGTTTTCTTGCGTCCGGGCACGAATGTCTTGCAAATCCGCCCCGAAACAAAAGACTTCTGGTAAACCCTCAATCACTACAATGGTTACCCTTTCTTCACATATAGCCAGTACCTTCCGGAATTCTTCAACCAAAAGGTCATTGATAGTATTATTATCCTCCGGCCGATAAATACGTACATAACACACTGGTTCTTGAAAACGAACCTGAATCGTCTGATAATTCATCATATCCATTCATACTCCCTTTAACTCATTTATTCTCACTTATTTCTTACGTACTAACTCTCATCTGTCTGTACAGCAGAAACAAAATATCCAGTTGAAAAGACCGCTATCTTGCAGTCAGCTTTTCTTTGAAATAACAATACTGGTATTGATGCCCCCAAAACCAATAGAATTGCTTAGGGCAGTCTCTATTTCAACATCAACAGCTCGTTCTTTGCAAAACCTGCATTCATGGTCAATTGACTTGCAAAGATTCAGATTGGGATGTAAAAACCCCTCATTCATCTGAATGATTACTGCTATTGCCTCAATAATACCCGCTGAAAAAAGGCAATGCCCTGTAAGGGATTTTGTTGAGTTAATCCATACTTTTTCAACACTGCTACCAAATACTCTCTTTATAGCTTTCACCTCTGTGATATCTCCCAAAGGAGTGGAAGTTCCATGCGCATTAATGTATGAGATATCGGATGCATCCAGCCCTGCTTGTCTAATTGCCGCAGCCATCACTCGCGCGACCCCTTCTTCAGAAGAGTCTGAAAGCCTGTTGGCATCTAAAGCGATAGCACCTCCACAAATATATGAAAGGATCTTTGCATTCCGTTTAACCGCATGCTCCTTGGATTCTAAAACAATACAGCCGGATGCTTGTCCATATATAAAACCTTCATGCTGCACATCAAAAGGCCGGCATGCTTCCAATGGCCTCTCAATATATCCATGTCCCCCCATTCCGCCCAAATTAATAAAACTCTGGATTTCCATCGGAGACAGTTCACAGCAGCAACCAACCACTAGACAAACGTCTGCAACACCAAGTTTAATAAGCTGGCAAGCTTTAATAATAGCTACATTTCCGCTGGCAGAAGCTCCGCCGACAGTAAAACCCTCGCCTTGTATATTGAATATTTCACTAAGTGTACCGACAAAATCTGTATCCATAAATTGAAGGGCATAGGACGGAGAAAGATATTCCGGTGCTTTTGTAAACCGATCATGCAAGCTATATTGTAGCCCACAAGATAAATTACTGCCCGCCACAACGATACCTGTCCGCTCAGGGGCGTTTTGGGAACCTAATCCGGCAATTGACCATGATTCAAGGACCGCCCCGCTCGCATATCTCATGCTTTCCGTTGTTCGCCTTAAACAGGATTTCATTCTCAAAACTATCTCTTTGTTATTTTCTGCATAACGATCGGCTTCATCTATGTATGAATAATTTTGTATCAGAGCTCCTAAACTTTTTATCTGCTTCATGTGGTCGATATTTGAATCGAGAACACCGATTCCACATTTACCATTTTTTAAAGAGCGCTTAAATTCCAATACATTGTTTCCAATAGAACTGATAATACCGATTCCGGTTACTGCGATATGATCCATATCTTCACTTGGTTTTTTCATATAATAATTCTACAATACTTTCTATATTTTTTAATCTGCCAAATTCAACAAGAGGCATTTTAATATTTAATTCCTCCAATAATATTATTATGATATCTGCACGGTCTATGGAGTTAATACCAATTTCACTAAGACTCTGCTCCATTCTTAAACAATCTGTCGCAATATCTGGATCTATCTCGTTGATAGTCTTTTTAATTAACTCAAAAATATATTCTTTTGTCATAATTAACCTCACCTTTCTGCATCTTTGATAAATTTCCAGTGATCATTGCTTTATTAACAGCTCATCAAGCACATATCAGCTTGTTATCGACCAGGAAATCAGCCAATACTCGTATCGACCTGCTATTAACAATCATCATTGGTTCTATTTGATTGCCATAGGCTTCATTCAGCTTATAATACAAGAGCATTACATTAATAGAATTCAGGCCATATTCGCTGATGTCAGTATCGATATCTATCTCACTTTCAAAGGTTTTTAATATTCTTGCTACCATAGCTACAATTTCAGCGCGTACCGTTGCTTTGTCTATAATACGATTTTCAGAAGTCTCTTCTTTCACCAGATTATATCTACTAGATGTTTTTCTTTCTGCTATCCCTACGCTATCCAGATAGACGGATAAAGCTTTTATAGACTTACAGTTAATAATGGTCATTGGATCAAGATAATTCCCGAACTCTTTCGTTATTCTCACAACAAGTTCCATGCTATCATAGTATTCCAGATCCAACTCCTTTTCGATATTAATTTCTTTCTCGTCAACATTTAATATATCTGCTGCCATTCGGACAATTTTTTTCTCAGCTCTTGACAGTTGGATTTCCTTATCTGGTTTACTGAATCCATCAGCCGCAGGTTTTATGCCGCTATTGCTATCAACCCAATACCGCCTTTTTAAGAAAGGACGCGGTGGCAAAGCTATCCGTATTGGTAAGTCATTGTTATATAACTGATTCCAGTCAATATCCGCACCCATCACCCATAGCTGCGCAATTTTATCTAAATTCCCTCCATTAATAATGTACTTTAGAATTTCCGCTCCCTCACTGCCCCCAATAAGAGCCTTCAGCGTCTTTTCCATGCTTTTTGAATTTCCTGTGTATAATTGTACCCTGTCGTTTACACCCATACAATATTGCTCCAATGTCTTACACAGCTTATGAATATTCTCGCAAATGAATGCCAGCCTTTCCTTCATAGGTTCCCTGCCTGCCTGAAGCGTATATGCGACATCGGTAAGCGAGACAAAATTTTCTCCTGAACTTTCAAGCTTTTGCAGATAAGCAAGCATATTTTGAGCATAGGCTTTCAAGTTCTCTTCATTCTGTGCTGACAGTACGATTAATTCTAAAGATTGTTCATCTGTTTCGGCTCTCTGGTAAATATCACATCCTGGCAAAGGTATATATTCTTCTACAATGCAATGGGCATTTGCGCCACCGGCACCAAACGAACTGACAGCCGCTCTTCTAGGATACCTTGTTTCCTCACCGTCAGCCAATATGACTGGCTGTTGCCATTCACTTAACTCCCTTTGTACATAAAACGGAGTATTTCCAAATTCTATCATGGGATTTAATACTTCAGCATTAAGGGAAGGAACCAGTTGTTTATATTTCATCTGTAAAATGACCTTGGTCAAACCAGCTATGCCTGCCGCTGATTCCAGATGCCCGATATTAGACTTGAGCGATCCGATGGAACAATACTGCGAATCATCTGTATGGCTTGCATAGGCTTTAGTCAAGCCGGCAATTTCAATCGGATCACCTAGGTTTGTTCCTGTTCCATGTGCTTCCAAACAAGTTATTGTACGAGGATTTGTTCCTGTTCTTTGTAGCACACTCTCAATTACTTTCGACTGGGCTATCGGGTTAGGAACCGTAAATCCGCTGGTCTTTCCGCCTGCATTAATGGCTGATCCCTTGATCACGGCATAAATACGATCATGATCCCTGATGGCCTGTTCAAGCGGCTTCAGTATTACAGCACCCACACCCTCGCCGTCAACAAATCCATCCGCCCCGGCACCAAAACTTTTGCACTTATTATCCTCCGTAATCATATTCATGGCGGATAATCTCTGATAATGCATTGGATGAAGGATCAGATTTACACCACCTGCTACGGCAATCCGGCAATCCCCCCGCTTCAGACTTTCACAAGCCAAGTGCAGAGCGGTAAGAGATGAAGAGCAGGCGGTGTCTACCGCAAGGCTTGGACCGTAGAAGTCAAAGCGATAAGATACCCTGTTCGGTATTGCCCAATGCGATGAATGGGCTCCGGTTATATGGCCTCTGCCATAAGCTTCCCCACTTAAAAACTCATAATTGCTGTTCATTACTCCAACGAAGACACCGACCTGCCGCTCGATTCTATCAAACTCTCTATTGGTATAACCTGCATCTTCAAAGGCGTTCCATGCAGTCTCCATAAAAAGGCGCGCCTGAGGGTCGATACCTTCAGCATCCTCTGGTGTTATATGGAAAAACAGCGGGTCAAATTTGTCTACATCTTTGATAAATCCTCCCCATTTGCTATGAATTGTATCCGGATAATCTCTCCAGTTCCAGCGGTCTTTTGGTATCTCACTGATGCTGTTAACTCCATTTCGCAGATTCTCCCAAAACTCTTCAAGATTATCTGCTCCTGGATAAATCCCGCTGACACCGATGATGGCAATCTCATCTTCCTTTAACCCTTCTGCTTGAAATAATTTCTTATCATCAAAATTATTATCGTCAATATTAAGCTGTTCCCCGGCAAAACTTTCTTTTTCCTTTCCTGTTCCCAACAACTCATTTAACCTTGCATAATGTTCTGACACGAAGTAATCAGACAGTTTTTTTGCAGTCATATGTTCAAACAAAAGAGTAGTTGGAAGTTGACCAAAGTCATTCTCAAAACGCCTGATTAACATTAAACCCACAAGCGAATCAACCCCATAGCGTTCAAACGTAGCATTAGTGTCAATCAATGTTTTATTTACTTTTAAAACCTCTGAAAATACCTGTATTACATAGTCCAGCACTTTATCGCGTAGTTCTGACTGTGACCGGGCAGCATGAGTTATTAATACATTAACCCTTGTTTCCCCGCTGTTTTCTCCTACGATAACACATTGGGTGGATTTTTCCTCCTCTATAGCCGGAATGCCTAGCGTTTTTATATGTTTAATTCCACTTTTTTCCATAATGTTTTTCCATAAGAGAGTATTCAACAAAGGCGAGTTCTGCAGGCGGTTCTCCTCATCTTGATAATGCCACCATCCTTCAGTCAAACCGAAGGTCATGTCTACAAAGTTGTGTCTTGTGGTTGCTTCGCTGACTATGAAAAGGCCATTTTCTTTTAATAGACGCTTTACTTGACTTAAAGTGTCTGCGATCCTTTTGGTTACATGAATCACATTGGCAGCAAATATAATATCAACACAATCAATTTCGATTTCCTGCAACTCTAACGGCTTTTCAATATCAAGCACCTTAAACATGGCAAACGGATATTGGGCACCATATTCTTCTCTCCCATAATTGACAAAGCCCGTTGAAATATCTGAATAAGTAAAACTTACGTTACTCTGATACCCCTTTATTGCTTCCAGCACAATCCTGCTTGTACCACCAGTTCCTGATCCAAGTTCAAGAACATGAATGACTGACTTGGGATCATATTTAAGCCGCTTTTCAATATAGTTCTTTATAATATCAGCCACTATTAGATTAAAGTAATCCGCAATTGGGTATCCAGAATAAATGCCTTCAACAAGTGACATGGATCCTTTCGGAAACATGACCTCCATGTGGTTTTTGCGTCCTGTCAGCATTTCCTGATACTCCTTCAAACATGTCCATACAAGATTTACATGAGGAACTATATGCGGAAACTCTTCAGCCAACAGTTCCTTTTCTACTTCAAGGGTTCTGATTTTTCTAATTGTATCGTCGGTATCAAGCATAGCGGAAGTAGAAATAACCGACCCGTTCAAGACGGTGCTCAGGGTCAGAAAACCCGCTTGAGCCAATATATCCAGCAGTACATCTAGCAAACGCCCATAACGGGTAATGATTCTCAGCTGCTGCTGCAAAGTATTTTTATCATAGCGTTCTCCGCTCTTCAAAAAAACTCCCATCTGTTGAAAAACACTGAGCAGCACATAGCAGCACCATTCATCAAGCTTATCAAACGCTGCTTGGTTCCGTTGAAGCTTGAAGCCATCGTAGTTATATGAATCAGGAAGTAAAGAAGATTCCCTTGTGATACCAAGTCTTTGCAATGCGCTATTATCACCCTTTACTGCCACAACCTGCTGGATATTGCCGTCCTGCGCCAGCACTCTTTCAATTATTTCCATGCCTTGTTTTGGCTCAATCGAATATATGCCTGACGCGGCCAATTGTATGCGGTATCTTTCGTCGGCAACTACTCCCACACTGCCCCAGTATCCCCAGTTAATAATTTTTACCGGGTAGCTTTGGTTTTGTTGAAGGTAACATGCATATGCGTCGATAAATGTCGAGGCAGCTGCATAATTACTCTGACCTGCTTGGCAAAGGAATGACTGTGCTGAAGAGAAAAACATCATGAAATCCAGTTTTTCCTGCCACAGCACGTAGCCTAATATAACACTGCCCTTTACTTTTGGAGCCAGTACTTCTAATAAGATGTCTTCATTCATATTGTTGATGGTTTTATCATTCAGTACAATCGCTGAATGAACTGCCCCATTAATATGCCCGAAATGCCGCTTTACCTTTTTAACAGCATCCTGCATGCCTTGTAAATCAGTCAGATCTGCTTGTATGTATATTGCCTCTCCACCCATTGACTCAATCTGTGAAAGCTTGTTTTTAAGCCTTTCATTCATTCCGCTGCGACCGATCAGTACCAACCTTGCCGCATAATTCTGAGCCAGATATCGTCCCAATTCATATCCTATGCCGCTTGCACCGCCCGCTATCAGATATACTCCTTTATATTTAAAGGTTTCTCTGATTTCCCTTGCTGGCGGCAACTTTATATTCTCCAATACTCTTTCGTACCGCTTGTCATTCCGGATAGCTGCTTCAACTGGTTTTGGAGATAACGGCTGGTTAAGGATGCTTTTGGCAAGAGCCTGCGCATCCTTGTTTTCTTTCAGGCTGATATCCAGACAATTCACTGACCAATGATGAAATTCTTCCGCAAGTGAACGCGTAAACCCAATTAAACTTGCCCCATTGGGATTTATATCCTCGCCAGGCAACACTGCATAAGTATTATTCGTGATTACATCCAGTCGGACCGGCCGGCAATCAAAACCATGTCTGCTTAGTGCTTTTATCAGCCGGAAGAGCGAAACCACTCCTTTTTCCTGACTTTCATTCAATATCTCCATCTGCCTGATATCAAAGAAAGCCTCATTCTCAGAGCCATTGATACCGCCGAGAAAAAATATCTGTGAAACATCTGCAAGCTTTTCTATACATTTGTTAAAATTATCTGAATTCCCAGCGTTTATTTCCCATTGGTTTTCTTCAAACTGAATTTTAGTACCAAGTTTAATAAGTTGTACACTGGCTCCCCGATGCCGAAATTCCTGCTCAAGTGCTGTTTCAAGCCCCATTGTTTCGGGCGGATAAACAATTAAAATACTACCTTTATTTATCGGTTCTGCTTCTTGTTGTTCCGCGAAAGGTTTGAGAACCCATTGCGGGATATAGAAAAGCTTTTCAGCAGCATCCGGCAATGGTCTTACCGCCACATTGCAAATCATGACACAAATGGCACCATTTTCGTCAATTATATCGACATTGTAGAGTTTCTGCTCTTTATTGTTCAATCTTACATATGAATATCCCCGCGCTGGAAGGTTCTTGATTACCCTTATGCTTTCCACTGAAAAAGGTACATAAGTTCTTGGCTGTCCGGCATGATGCTCCAAGGCAGCAATACATTGCAGTGCACTGTCCACTAGTGCCGGATGCAGTATATATTGGGATATCTCCTGCTCGTATTCAGGACTCAAATTAATTTTACCGAGAACCTCTCCTCCGCTGCTGTATATCTCCTGCACGCCTTGGAGATATTTACCGTAGGTAATACCAATTTCTGCATACTGTCGATAAAAGGCTTCCTGACTCAAGTGATTAAAGCACCCCTTTTTAACAGACTCGATTGAAATATGCTGCTTTGCCGGCTGAGCACCTGATTCTACAGGACATAACTCTCCTTGGGCGTGAGTAACAAATTTACTTTCCAAGAAGCCCTTGCTCTGTATCTGAAAGTGAAGCGATTGTTCCTGCATTTTTAATATAATCCGTATTTCTTTCTTTTCTTCTGTTACCCACATTGGCGACAGCCATGTAATGTTGCTTATTTCACAATTCAGTCCTTCTGTGACGATGTGTCCGGCAGCGGCAGCCATTTCAAGAAATCCCGTACCGGGAAAAAGCGGCTGCCCGTGTACCTTGTGATCCGAAACCATCCTGTTTGTATCATACAGTGTCATGTTGAATACAGCTCCGCCTTCTGCCAGGCTCATCTGGGGGTTCATCTTCTCAATCAGGGGATGGAGCCTTGAAGGAGACATGCTGTTAACATTTAAACCAGAGTTAATCCAGCAGCGCTGTTTTGTAAAGGGATATGTAGGAAGTGATATGCGTCTGGGTATATGCTGTTCGGCATCATATAGCAGCTTCCAATCCACATCTGATCCCGAAACCCACAACGTTGCCAATTTGTCCATATCTCTGGTTTTCATGGCGGATTCAACCTCCCCGGAGGCATCATGCTCTTCGTTCCGGTGGATATTATTCATACTGTCACAATAAAGACCCAGAAAACTTATCTTGGCATCCATCTGCAGGAATTCCATCAGTTTCTGCTTAACTTCAGCTATATTTGAAGCCACAATGGCCAAACGCTTCTCCATGACCGCCCTTCCCACTTGCAGGGTATAGGCTAGATCCGCCAAAGAAACCGAATCGCTGTTCTCTAAGAACTTTAATATATTTTGGGCATATTTATTAAGCTGTCCGGCATTTCTGGCTGATACGGGCACAATCTGATATTCACTTGTCGCCCCCTCATAATATACCTGAGGCACAACATATTCCTCCAGAACCATATGAACATTGGTGCCGCTGAATCCGAAAGCACTTACCGCCGCCCGCCGCGGCACGGTACTTGACCATTCTCTAAGCTGTGTATTCACATAAAAAGGTGTATCTGCGAAGCTAATATGCTCATTTTCTTTGTCAAAATTGAGCGATGGTGGAATTTGTTTATGCCGAAATGATAAAAGCACCTTTATCAAGCTCGCTACTCCCGCTGCTGATGACGTATGTCCGATATTAGTTTTTACCGAGCCGATGCCACAAAAGCTTTTCTTATTCGTGAAGCAGCGGAAAGCATCCGTTAAGGCTTGTATCTCTATTGGATCCCCTAGTTTTGTGCCAGTACCGTGCGTCTCCACATAACTAATACTTTCGGGGTTTATATTAAATTTTCTGTATACATCCAGCTCTAATTCCTTTTGCGCGGCGGTGCTCGGTGCTGTTATTCCGTTTGTTTTCCCATCTTGGTTAATTCCACATCCCTTTATGATTCCGTAGATGTGGTCATGATCCCGTACGGCATTATTTAACAGCTTCAAGACTACTACGCCGGCACCTTCCCCAGGGACAAATCCTGCCGCACCGTTATCAAAGCTCTTGCACCGGCCTTCTTTAGACAACATACCCGAATTACTCATCTTGATGAAGGAGTTTTCGGTTAAGTATAAGCTGACCCCTCCGGCCAGCATCATATCCGCATCGCCATTGATGAGACACTGGCCAGCCAGATGAATTGCGACTAACGATGAAGAACAAGCTGTATCGACCGCAACAGCCGGTCCCTTTAAGTTTAATAAATATGCAATCCTTGAAGCTAAAATTGAATTTGCATTACCGGTCATTGCCTGCGCCTGATTCATTACAGAACGTTCCCTTGCCAAAAGTTCATGATAGTCATTGGACATTACCCCCGCGAATATACCGCACTTGATATTTTCAAAAAGCTTCTCAGCGTAACCGGCATCCTCCAGAGCCTGCCATGCCTGCTCTAGGAACAGTCTTTGTTGGGGATCCATTAGCTCAGCCTCGGTTGGTGAGATATTAAAAAATAGCGGGTCGAATAGATCAATATCTTTTAAAAAGCCCCCCCATTTACAATATGTCTGATTGGGTCCTTGGGGCTCAGGGCTATAAAATTCATTAACATCCCATCGTTCCGGCAATACCTCCGTCACCGAAGAAATACCGTTTTTTAAGTTGTTCCAGTATTCCTCGACATTATCAGCCCCGGGAAACCTTCCTGATATTCCGATAATTGCTATATCACTGCTTGTCCGATCAAATACCGGGTGGCACTCAGTCAAAGGATTTTTTTTTTGAACTAAATCAGTATCTTCTTCTGCCGTATTTACCGTATGGAATGAGTCTATCGAATTAAAATCTGCTGTTGATGTCAGATATTGTGTTAATGTGTTAATATTCGGATGATCATAAACTCTTACAGCTTTCAACCCTGTTCCCAATTCGTTATTAATTTTTTTTATAAAATCTACGGTGAGAATTGAATCAAGTCCCAGTTCTGTAAATGATTTTGCTTCATTGACCATACTTTCGGATATATGAAGTGTTTCTGCTAATAATGTCTTCAGCTTATGCTTTAAGATAGTAATCGGCATACCACTATCCATTTTTCCCTTTGGTTTCTCCTTTATGGCAGGGAAAATATTCTGCGTGATGACAGACTCAACTTCTTTTATCTGAT
The DNA here is from genome assembly GCA_002293475.1 of Lachnospiraceae bacterium UBA938. Classification (GTDB taxonomy): domain Bacteria; phylum Bacillota; class Clostridia; order Lachnospirales; family Lachnospiraceae; genus UBA935. The sequence continues at coordinate 59,266 of DBDG01000020.1, read as the reverse complement.
TCATAGCTGATTCCGGTTTTTTCAGTTTCACTTTTTTTATTATGCCGGTTGCATTCTCTCCCATGCTAACTCCTTCTATGCTAATTCCTTCCATGTTATCTCCTTCCAAACCATTTTTAAAATAGTATTTATCCTCTTTATGGGCTTCATTATTTTTAGGTTTTTCATTATGAATGCCAGCGTCAAACCAATGCCTTTGTTTCTCAAAAGGATAGGAGGGCAGGGCAGCTGTCTTCACGGATATTTCCTCGTACAATAGAAACCAGTCTATATCAATTCCTGACACCCATAATTGGCCAAGCTTCAATAGCCTCCTATTACGTATCAACGATTTAATATATTCTTTTCCTTCTTCTCCGTCAATCATAAATCCGTTGCTATGTTTATCTTCCCCAGTACCGCCACTGACAACACCTTCGGCAAGAACTTGTCCGGACCAGTATTGTTTTAATTTTTTCTTTAAATCCTCCGCACTTGAAACCAGCAAAGCCAATCTTAGTTCCATGGCCTCTCTGCCTACCTGCAAGGTATAGGCAATTTGCTGCAAAGTAACTTTTTCTGGCAACGAATCTGCTGTTTCAACGAACTCAAGCAACTGTCCCGCATATAACCTTAGACGTTCTTCGGTCTTTGCCGACAGCGTAATAAGCTGCGGTGCATCGCTTTCCTTCCTGCTATTATTCACCCCATGATATTCCTCAATGACGATATGTGCGTTTACTCCTCCAAAACCAAAGGAACTAATGCCTGCAACCCTAGGCAATTCATATCCGCTACTGTCCCTGAATGCTTTCCACTCCTTCAGCTTTTGGGGAATGTAAAACGGGGATCCTTCCAGTTTAATATAGGGATTCAGTTCTTGGAAGGTAGCATTTACTGGTATTTTTTGATACCGGAGCGCCAATAATACTTTTATTAATCCGGCTATTCCCGCCGCCGCCTCTAAATGGCCGATATTTGTTTTCACAGCTCCTAACGCACAATACGGCTGATTAACGGATTTCAAGCCATGCTTTTCATAAAGCTCAGTAAAGGCTTTCTTCAAGCCATTTATTTCAATTGGATCGCCAAGGCTGGTTCCCGTTCCGTGCACTTCTATATAACCCACCCGGTTAGGCTGGATGCCTGCCTGCATATATGCATTCACAAGTAAATCAGCCTGCGAGTTTGGATTAGGAGCCGTTAATGAGTTTGACCTCCCTTGATGATTGACAGCCGTTGCTTTGATGATTCCGTAAATATGGTCTCCATCTACTTTAGCTTTGCTTAAAGGCTTCAGCAATACCGCCCCACAGCCCTCTCCCCTGACATAGCCATCCGCTCTTTTATCAAAGGTCTTACATCGGCCGTCCCGGCTCAACATGCCTGCTTTATTAAAAGATATGTACAAGGAAGGACTCAGCAATACGTTTACGCCTCCGGCAATGGCCTGATCACATGAACCGTTCCTGATGGCTTCCGCCGCCCTGTGGACAGCCACCAATGAGCTGGAACATGCTGTGTCTATCGGTTCGCTGGGACCTTGAAAATTAAAAAGATATGATATGCGGTTTGAGAGGATGGAATGGCATATGCCGGTTGAGGTATGCGCTTCAATGGCGATACCGTTTTCCCTCATTGCATCTGCATATTCCGATGTTGATACACCAACAAACACACCTGTTTTACTGCCCCATAAACCGGACATTTTATAACCCGCATCCTCTACCGTTTTCCATACCGTCTGTAAAAATATTCTATGCTGGGGGTCCATGATTTCGGCCTCTCGCGGTGAAATATCGAAGAAAGAAGCATCAAATTTATCTACTTCCCTCATGAACCCGCCCCATTTTATATCGGTTTTTCCAGACTCAAGCGACGGATCTCCATAATAATTCCGCCAATCCCAGCGGTCTTTTGGTATTTCCGTGATTAAGTCCTTTCCTTCAGTCAGATTTCTCCAAAATTCAGTGATATCTTCTGACTGAGGCATCACCGCACTCATTCCGATTATTGCAATATCCTCATTTTCTGTATATTTATTTAAATACGTAAATTTAGTAAAACAGGAGTCGCTGCTTTTTGGGGATTCCGCTTCGTTCATTCCGCTTACCTTCTCTGACGGTTCAGCATGCTGCTCCGACAGGCCTGTTAGGGCAGCCGGATTTTCCCTGCATACATACTCTGAAAACGAGCGTATAGACGAATATTCAAAAAATACCGGCGGTAAGATATCCAAGTTATATGCTTCGTTAATTCTGTTTGCCAGCTCAGTAAGCAATATGGAATCAAATCCATAATCACTTATGTCATCTTCCATATTTATATCCGACACTTCTACCTTTAAAACAGATGATATTTCACCGACAAGCCATTTTTGGAAGGCCGCCGCTATACTGTCCGCCGATAATTCATAGTGATCAGAGCTTTGAAAGGCGGTATTATCTTCCTGTTTTGGGATCAGCTGCAACAGGCCGTCGCGATAACTTTCCGCTACAAGGAACTGGCTTACTCCCAAAGCAAGTCCATGTTCAAAAGCTTCCAGTCCGGCTTTTCTATTGATAGGTTTTACACCCATAGTTTTCATCAGCAATTGCCTTGACCCTTCATCCACCCTCATTCCGCCTTCATTCCAGAGCGGCCAGTTAATCGACAATGTCTTGCCGTACCGCTTACCTTCTTTGCATAGGTTTTCCCTGTAATGAGCATAGCAATCCATATAGCTGTTAGCATAGGCATAATCGGCCTGACCTGCGTTACCAAGGAGTGAAACGATGGAAGAAAATAGCACAAAAAAGTCAAGTTTTTCATCCTTGAGCGCTTCGTCAAGTAAATACAAGCCGTAAACCTTTGGAGAAATAACCTTTTCCAGCTCTTCCGGAAGCTTATTTATAATGTATGAATCATTTATAACACCTGCACAATGGATGATTCCATTCAACTGTCCAAATCTGTTGTGAATGCTTTCAATCAAATAAGCTATCTCCTCTTTTTGGGATATATCACTTTTTACATGCCAAACTTCTCCATCCAGCGACTCCAGCTCTTGTCGCCTGCTTTCTGACAGGTTTGAGCGGCTTGCAAGCACTATCTTTGCTTGGTGACTTTCCAATAGAAATCTGGCAAAAATCAAGCCTAGGCCGCCATTTCCTCCGGTTATCAGATAGACCCCCTGCTTACGGATCTCAGCCTTGTCGCCTGCTACATTAAATTTCTTAGTAACCTTTACATGACGTCTGCCTCTTAAATAGCATATGTCACATGAGCCAGAGTGCTGCATATTTATTTCGACCCAGACTTTTTCTGTCAGGGATTGGATATCTGGAGACAAAAGACCAAGGGTCTTGCAGCTGAAATCAGCATTTTCAAGCGGCAATGTTTTAAAAAAACCTGATATGCCGCCATAAACAGGGTTGGTAGCATCGCTCCCCATTGGGTAAACATAAATTACCTGAAACTTAGTATGGAGCCTTTTTTTCATCAATGCTTTAGTTAGCCAAAAGAGTGAATAAAAACTTTGCTGCAGCTCTTCTTGTTGGAAACTAATATCTCTACCATTGTCCTTTGACCATAAATGAATCATATGGCTTGGGGTGATCCCGTTTTCAGTAAATAGCCGGATTAACTCCGTAAAGCTTTCTTCATTACCAGGTTTGACTTCATAAATCGTATCACCCGTCCAACGGCAAGCTGTACCCGGTTTTACCAGAAAGATCCGGCTCACTTGCCCGGCTGTCTTTTCCTTAAGTCTAGTGTAAATCGCTTCATCCACATCAAAAATAATGATATCATTTAACTGCCCGCTTTTATTTTGATCTGTATCCAGTTCCGCCAATACCCACTCATTTTGGTAATACATAAGACTTGACTTTTCCGGTTCTAAAACAGATTCTTGATGTTTGAGCGTGGCTTCTTTCATTCGGATAAGTAAATTTCCCATTTCATCTACGATATCAATATCAAATTTATATACTTCATTGGCATAAACTATATCATCATGATCCGAAAATCTGGCATACGCGTAACAACTTTCTTTAAGAGCTCCGATAATTTCCACCTCTCTGATCGAAAAAGGCAGATAGGTTTTATTACCGGAATGATTTTTTATCAGTTCCGCCGCCGTTTGCAGTGCCCCGTCCATAAGTGTCGGAAAAAGCAGGTAATCGGAAAATTCATTTTGATTTTCTACGGATAGTTTCAGCAGCGAAATTGCCTCATATTCATTACTCTTCAATTCATGAATGGTTTGGAACGACACTCCATAATTCAAATGCATCAGTCTGAAACCGCGATAACAGTCGGCACTGCTTTTTAAATCTGTACACCTCCTTTTAATTTCCTCAATGTCGATAACCTCTGGCCTTCCTGCGGCCGCTCCGGAAGATGCATAAATCAGGCTCCCTTGTGAATGGACCAGCAGCTTGCTATTTTCAGTCACTGAAACCACCTTATAGTCCACACCGGTCGGCCCGGGATAAAGATCTATTTTAACTTCTTTTGAGGCGTCTTCAAGTACAACCGGATGAATCCATACGGTGTTGATTATTTTCCTGACTTTTGCGACAGGATTGGATAAATTTCCGGCAGCTATTGCCATCTCCAGATAAACAGCCGCAGGCAAAACACTTTCCTTGCCAATCACATGTTCCTTGAGGTAAAATTCCCTTCCAACCAAAGATTTGCCGAACCTTTGCCGATCCAATGTAGATTCATTGCTGTCAATAAGCGGATGAAGGATTCTTGGATTTACAGCAATTCGATATTTATAGAGGCTGTCTTCCGGCTTCTCCGCCCAGTACCGTTTTCTTTCAAAGACATAGGACGGCATAGGAATATGATTATAGTGCTCCTTCTGGTATAGCCTGCCCCAGTCAGCCTCATATCCTTTGACAAACAGATCCCCCAACAATAATAGTTTTTCCTTAAAATCATCTTCGGCATAAAATTCATCTGACCGCAGTTTTTCAATTATTTGGCTTCCAAATTCAAAATACAGCTCGTCGACCTTCGATCCCTTCTTCTCAGCATTGTCGGCCAGAAATTCATTCAGCAGCTCTTTTTTTAAGATTTTGCTAAGCTTTTGGGTAAGTTCTTCCTTATCGGACACAATGAACGCCCAACGCACGTTAAAGTGGTTTCTTCGTATAAGCAGCGTGTATGCCATATCTCCGATTGAATACTGATCCCCTTCACAATCCAACCACCGCAAAAATGATTCGATATAACGTTCCAGCGAAGTCGTTTTTTTAGCAGAAAACACAAAGAGATATACCGGATCTTTCCTATAAGGCTGTTTTCTTTCGGCGGGATATTCTTCAATCACTACATGGGCGTTTACGCCTCCTATCCCAAATGAACTGATGCCGGCAATTCTCGGATATTCTACACCTGACTCATCCTTTTGGGCAACCCAGTCATAACACTTTTCGGCTATTACAAAGGGGCTTCCTTCAAGCTTTATGTAAGGATTTAATTTATTAAAATGAAGGTTGGGCGGTATCTTTTTGTGTTTCAGACAAAGAAGCACCTTTATCAGACCTGCCATACCGGCTGCTGCCTCAAGATGACCGATATTTGTCTTCACAGCTCCCAGTATGCAATGTTTTTCCCCTGCGTCACTAGAATTTGAAGCGTGATGCAGTGCTTCAAAGGCCTTTTTAAGGCTGTTTATCTCAATAGGGTCTCCCAGGCTCGTTCCAGTGCCATGTGTTTCAATATAGCCTATCCGGTCAGGACTGATTCGAGCCTGACTGTATGCTGATATCAGTAAATCTGCCTGGGCATTGGAATTCGGCGCGGTTAATGAGTTCGACCGTCCCCCATGGTTCACGCTGCAGCCGCGTATGATCCCGTATATATGGTCATTATCCTTTATTGCTTTGCTCATCGGTTTTAACAACACTGCCCCGCAGCCCTCTCCTCTGACATAGCCATTGGCTTTCTCATCAAAAGTCCGGCATCTGCCCTCCCCGCTCAGCATCCCCGCCTTATTGAAGGAAACAAATAGCGTAGGCGTTAATAATGCGTTGACACCACCGGCAATAGCCATCATACATCTGCCGCTTCTCAGTGCCTCAAGGGCACGGCCGACTGCTACCAGAGAACCTGAACAAGCTGTATCAATCGACTCACTTGGGCCATGAAAATTATAATAGTATGATACCCTGTTGGCTAAAACCGAATGAAACATTCCTGTCGAGGTATGTGCTTCAACAATTTCCTTATTTCTGCTCAGCACTTCTAAATAGTCAGAAGTTGCTACCCCGACAAATACTCCCGTATCACTCCCCCATAGTTCTGAAGAACTATAGCCTGCATTCTCTATTGTTTCCCATACAGTCTCAAGAAATATCCGCTGCTGCGGATCCATCAACTCCGCTTCACGGAGTGATATGCCGAAAAATTTAGCATCAAAATAATCTATATCTTTACAAAAGCCGCCCCACTTAATATATGTCTTGCCGGTTTCCGTATTGGAATCGCCATAACAAGCTTGCCAGTCCCACCTTTCTTTAGGCACCTCGCTAATCATATCCATCTGAGCAATCAGGTTGTTCCAATATTCATCCGGTCCTTCCGATTGCGGGAAGCGGCAACCCATTCCAATAATGGCTATGGGCTCCTCATCTTGGTGATTTTGCCCATTAGATGCTGTTTTCTGACGGCAGCTTTCCGTTTTCTTGGTGATGGTTTCCGTTGCCTTTATCTTTTCAGCCCTAATCTCATTTATAGAAGTTACTTTACTTTGATCCGTTTCATAAAACCTGCTGATTTTTTCTGAATACTCGCTGCACAAATATGCCGTAATATTCCGTATGCTGGATTGTTCAAAGAAAACTGCCGGTGTGAGATCAGTCAGATATTTATCATTGATTCTATCCGCAAAATCCGTATAAGACATAGAATCAAACCCGTATTCACCGATTTCATCATTTACATCTATATCATCAGCCGTGACCTTTAACAGAGATGAAACCTCCTGAATCAACCAATTCTGTACAGACTCCGCCGCTGCGTTTTGTGATGTGATATCTTGATGATATGGTACCGGACATTCCCCCTTAGATTCTATCCAGTATCTCACTCTTTTAAAAGGATAAGCCGGTAATGAAACCCGTTTGCATCCTCGGTCTTTATAAAGCAGGCTCCAGTCAAACTCAACTCCCTCTATCCACAGAGAAGCAAGCTCCTGTAATCGGATATCCTCCAGGAGTCCGTTTACATAAACTCTGTCTTCTTGATTCGCTTCTATATTAACTGATTTATTAAGTACGGCTTTTGTATTTCCTTTCAAGACGTCCTCGATATCAGCTCCGCCTTTTATCAAGCTTTCAAGCTTTCTTAGAAGTTCCTCTTTACTGCCGGCAATAATTGCAACGCGATCTTCAAAGTGTTTCCTTCCTGTGTGCAGGGTAAAAGCTATATCTCTTAGGCGGGGCGAATCTGCAAACTCCCGCGCTAAATGAGCATAAATACTTTTTAAGTATTCTTTAAGTCGTTCGTTATTTTTAGCAGAAAGAACGATGAGTTCTGATTCTTTCTCATCTGACTTGTCCCCGGTCTGGTCGCTTTCCCGGTATTCTTCGACTATTAGATGGGCATTAGCCCCTCCTGCCCCGAAAGAACTTATTCCGGCAAGCCTCAATTTATTATCGGGCAAGAACCAGTTCATCGTTTTATCGACAACATAAAAGGGGGTTTTGCTAAAATCAATATTGGGGTTTTTGACTTCACTATGAATACTTCCGGGTATCTTTTTATATTTTATCGCCAGCAGGACCTTAATAACGCCCGCAATTCCCCCCGCAGCTTCCAGATGTCCAATATTGGATTTTACCGAACCGATCGGACAGAATTGCAACCTGTTGGTATCGTGCCGGAAAGCATTAGCCAACCCATTTATTTCTATTGGATCACCTAACGATGTACCGGTTCCCTGACATTCTACATAGCTGATATCCTCTGCCGAGACATCGGCTCTTTTTAATGCCTGCATAATCAAGTCAGTATGGGCTGCGGAATCAGGTATCGTAAAACCGGCGCTGTTTCCCCCATGATTAATTGCGGAGCCACGGATTATACCGTAAATATGGTCATTATCTTCGACTGCCTGTCTAAGGGGTTTAAGCAGAATCGAGCATACCCCTTCTCCAGGAACATAGCCGCTCGCATCAGCCCCAAAGCTTCTGCAACGTCCATCTGTGGATAAAAAACCTGACTGACTTAGATAAATATATTTTGCCGGGTGAATTGATAAATTAATGCCTCCGGCAACGGCCATCTCACAGTCACCATTTAAAATGCCCTGACACGCAAGATGGATTGCGGTCAGCGATGATGAACAAGCGGTATCAATCGTCATGCTAGGTCCCTTAAATCCCATAAAATATGAAACCCTGTTTGCAATAGCCCAATATAATGAACCCGGCCCAACATATTGATTCTGCATAAATCCTTCCTGTGAAGCGATGAACGAATACTCATTCCACATAACCCCTGTATAATGACCTATAATCTTATCCTCATAACTTTTCTTGTTCCCATAACCGGCATCTTCCATCGTCTGCCAGACCGATTCCAGAAGCAGTCTTTGTTGCGGATCCATTTCTTCCGCTTCTTTAGGTGATATATTGAAAAACAATGAATCAAATTTATCAACATCATCGATAAAACCGCCCCATTTGCCATAAGTAGTACCTTTTTCCCGGATTTTATCACTGAAATATTTTGAGTTGTCCCACCTCTCCATAGGAATCTCTTCTATGCAGTCACGACCGTCAATCATATTTTGCCAGTATGTGTGAATGTCCGGAGATTTCGGCAGCTTTCCATTTATGCCAATTATCGCAATCTGATATCCTCCGGCATGCTTTTCCACAGCTCCGCCAAATGGCTTCGGCACAGACTGTTTGTGTTCTAACGACGTAACGTCTATCTGACCATTTGATGCCCTATCCACAAAATAATCAAGAAGCTTTTTCAAATTGGGATTGTCAAACAACAAAGTCGGAGGTAAATTCTCAAATTTTTCCTCAAATTCCGCCATGATTTCCTCTAGTACGATAGAATCAAGACCTAAGGAAAAGAATGATTCCTCCCTGCTCATTTCTTGCGGATTCATACCAAGATATGAAGAAACCGTACTAATAATATAATCTTCCATGCTTTTCTCATACCTTTCTTTTTTACCGTTTATCTCTGCTAAAACTTGATCTTCTTTTTCCATTACATCCGCTTTCATCTGTTTTTGCACGATTATTTGTTCCGGTAGCTGAGGATATGACAAAATCTGCTTGTACGTATCCATGCCCTCCTGAGATGTAACAGGAAAGATTTTCTGCGACAGAAAATTCTTTATGGCAGACTTATTCCGGCCCATCCCTACCTCAGCCCAAAGCGGCCAGTTAATACTTATACTTTTGCCGGAATATCCTGCCTTTGTTCTATAATACATAAAATTATCCAGAAAGCTGTTGGCGGCGGCATAATCTGCTTGACCGACATTTCCAAAGACTGATACAATTGAAGAAAAACCAACAAAAAAATCCAGCTTTTCATGGCGCGTAAAGTGATTCAACAATAAAATCCCTTTTACTTTAGGTATTAAAGTTTTTTTAAAGGACAACCAGTCTTTTCTTATCAGCAGTTTATCTTCCAGAACTCCGCCGAGGTGCATCACACCGTTTAATACCCGGTGTTCTTTTTTGACAATATTAATGAGTTTCTCTACGTCTTCCTTTTTTGTTACATCTTTTTGGTAATAGCTGACTCTGCCGCCGTTTGAATTCAGATAATCCAGTCTGGCTTGCTTTTCCGCATCCAAAGGAGCCCTCCCTACAGCAATCAGATCATAGCGGCGCTCCTTTGCAAGCATTTCAATAATCGTGCTCCCAACGCCTCCGAGCCCTCCCGTAATTAGATAAACACCATTGTCTCTAAGCAAGGGCGTTCTTTCCATGGCGGAAAGCGAAATCGGCTCTATCCGTTGGACCAATCTCTTATTGCTCCGGTATGCAACAGTATGATCCGTGCTGTTAAAAAGATTTTCATCGATTATTTTGATTATCATGTCAGCCTGATGACGCCCAAAATCAACAAATATAACCTCCAATTGAGGATTCTCCTTCATAACAGACTTGATAAATCCGCAGACAGCAGTGTTAAAAACACCTTCTCCCCGGTCACTGCCCACGATATTAAAAGAGTCAACTGCCGGTACAACAACTCTGACTTTACCTTCAAAGCTGTAGCTTTCCATTGATAATGCTTTGATAAAATAAAAAAAAGGTTCTAAATACTGTTCACAGGAACAAAAGCAATCATCAGCTTCTATATCTAGGTAGCTGCTGTTCTCATACAGCCATAAGTAATATACCGATAAAGTTCTTGCTTCCCGCTTTGCGGTCAGCCTTTTGAAAAAAGAAAGATAATCTTCCGTCTCGTTGTTAACAATAATTACTCTTTTATATATTTGATAAAATGGTTTCATGAAATCTAATGTGCCCGGATGCCCGGTTAAAACCACGGCAAGCTCTCCCGTTTCCGCATGGTCTTCACGCGGCAGGGTTTGATCCTTCCAAACCTGACTGCTTAATAAGATTGAATCTTTGAACGTATTCAATTCTTCTTTTACTTCTTTTCTCGCCATCCCCATAAACAAGCCTCGCATATACATGACTCCCGTGCCGGCGGCATCATAAACCTCCAGTTGAATATCAAGTTGATTTTCAACCTTACAAATCTCATTAGTATGAATAACCACATAAACCATGTTCGTAAAATCACCTGTAAGAGTCATTTCTCTGATTATATAAGGCATATAAAGCTGATGCCACTGGTTAATTATTCCTTTTAAATAAGCGGCTAGCAGAGAAGACTGAAATACTCCATCCAGCATAAAAGCATTGAATCCTTTTACCTGGCCGCTTGGCTGGCTTACTTTTAAAATACAGCAGTCGTCATTTCTATATCCAGCTTTTATCAGCTGAAGACTTCTCCCATAGCGGTATCCCGCCTGGTTAAAGGTATCTGAATATAACCCGCTGACATCCTCCAACGCAAAGTCCTTATCAAGCTCAGGTAATCCTTTATAAGAATAAACACTCTTTCCGGTTAAGCATTTTCCTGAGCACAACTTTTCGTTACCAGAATAAAAGATGAACTGTCCTGTTTCTACATCTATATCTGTCTTTATGTCAATATGTCCGTGTACGATACCAAGCCGGCGGATTACGATGTTTTCAATCCGCTTAACCGGGTACCCCAGAAGTTCTTCCGCAGATCTGTAACCCTGCTCTATCATATATGCACCTGGAATAATATGTTCGTCCCCAATAACATGGTCACCGATAATAGGATCATCTATGGTTAAAGTTTTTTTGTTTTCCCGCGAAGATCGTACCGGCTGATTGGGCTGTTCTGTAACATGATGGGGGGAGGGCAGCCAAAAACTTTTCTTTTCAAATACGTAGCCTGGTATGTCTGCCTTTTGATAAGAATCCACAGAAAATAATTTTTCCCATGACAAATCAATCCCTTCTTGCCATAAATAAAACAATGCCTGACTGATTAATTCTCTTGCCGGTATCAGGCCGGGCAGTATCATTTTAGTCCCTTCCAGATTGACAGTCCTGCCAAATTGCAAAAGCTTTGAACCAGTACGATAAGCGGCAAGCTCATTCTCCATTGCTTTTTCAAACCATAATACGGCATTGGGCAATATCCTGTTATGTTCTTTGATCAAATGATAAGCGGCATGATGATTAATCTTTAATTGCTTTGTATTCATACCTTTTATAATACTTGTATAATCCACCTTATCCTTCAATATCAGATGTACGGCCGCACTCTTGTCCAATACCTCATCTACGACAAGGTCAACCAACTCATTAACCCGCTTTTCTTTCAGAAGTTTATCCTCTGTCAGGTTCCATTTGCGGTTTAGACGCTTAAAAGAACTCAGTACAACTAATAACAGCAATAATCTTTCCTCTGTGGCGGATTTTTGCCGCAAAACTCCATCGTCAAACAATAATTGTCGGGATGTCATACCTTTATCCGCTAAGACCTCATCCCATTCCTTCAGATATTTTTTAAAACTAAATTGGGTTTTGTATAAAAGACGAGCTTTGTCTATATACTTGCCTAACTCTTCCTTGTCTATATCCATATCCATTAACAGCGCGTCAAGATATGTTTTTGTGAATTCCAGCGGCATAACTGTTTTGCAGTTCAGATGATCAAAAAAGGGGATAGTTGGCCTTCTGAATTGGATCTCGGCAATATTCTTTTGTCTGTTGATAATATTCAGCGCGTCTTCTGCCGCAAGCACACCGCAAAGTACCATTGCAACCAGAAAACCCATCTTTTCGCCCAATACCAGACGGGGCCTAAATCCCATGGCAAATAAGGTATTCACAAAGCAATAGGCGGCAATAAATATACCTGTGGCTTGCAAAGAAGAATCCCATATTTTATTAAAATAAAGCTCTTTACTAAAGTAACTGGAAACCTCCAAAGATGCTAGAACTTCGTCTGTCTTATCTCTGAAAAGCTCTACATTCCAGTAAAGCTCTTCCAAATCAGCAAAACCTTTCCACTCAATATTTCCAATCAATAAATCAATTTGATCCTTCTCATGCTTAAAAGATTTGGAAAAAATGCCGTCCAGAAACTCAGCTAATTCTTTCTTGTCCTTCAGGATTTTCCCCAGACGATAGGGATAATTGCCGCTTACGTTGGCCAGTGTCCGGCAAATATCCGGCAACTGATTTTCAGCAAAACCGCTCTCATTTACAAACTCTTTCCACCTTACTGCCATATATTCAAGACTATGGGCCGATTTTGCGGAAAGCAAAAACATACAGCTTTCATCTTTATTTTCAAGACCAGTACTTTTTATCATATCACAGGACTCCAGAACGACATGGGAGTTTATCCCGCCAATCCCGAAGGAACTGATTCCGGCCCTAAGCGGCAATCCGGCATTCTTAGGTTCCCAATGTGTGTGTTCGACTGCTACCTGAAAAGGGGAGTCCGCCCAGTTGATAATTGGATTAAGAACATTGATATTTAAACTCTTCGGGATTTTCCTATGCTTGATCATCAATAAGACTTTTATCACTCCAGCTATCCCGGCAGCGGCTTCCAGATGACCTATGTTACTTTTTACGGAAGCAATTTTGCAATACTGGCGTTCCGACGTATATTCCTTGAATGCCTGTGTTAATGCCTCGATTTCAATGGGATCACCCAATGACGTTCCCGTCCCATGTGCTTCGACATAAGTAACCGTCCCGGGACTGACTCCGGCATCTTTATATGCCCTCAAAATAACATCCTTCTGAGCTTCAACGCTTGGGGTCGTCAATGACAAAGCCTTGCCGCAATGATTAATCGCCGAACCGCTTATCAATGCATATATCTTATTTTGAGAGGCGGCCGCCGCTTCTTGCCGCTGTAACAGGATAACTCCGACACCATCTCCGGGCACATACCCGTCGGCATCCTTGTCAAATGTTTTACATTGCCCATCGGGACTGAGCATACGCGATTTTGACCAAGTAATGTATTTCCACGGATAAAAGTTAAGGCTTACCCCTCCCACAATCGCAAAATCACTCTCGCCGCTAAGCAAAGAGGTTTTTGCTTCATGCAGGGCAACCAGCGATGAGGCACAGGCTGCATCGACGGAGTAGCTTTTGCCGTTGAACCCGAAGTAATGAGAAATGCGGTTGGCAAGAATGCATTCATAGTTGCCCGTTCCGGCATAATTCTCAATTGTCCCGTGGAGGTTTGCCGCCTCTTGTAAATAGTCAGCCGCCATAGCACCGATAAAAACCGACGTTCTTTTATTTCTCAAAATACTTAAAGGGATACCGGAATCTTCAACACAGTGCAGGGTTTCTTCAAGCAACAGCCTCTGTTGCGGATCCATGCTATTAGCTTCCCTGGGGGAGATATCAAAAAAATGATTATCAAACCTGTCGATATCATTCACCAGGCCGCACCATTTACTTATGCTTTTATTAGGCTGCTCTGCATCCTGTGAATAATACACACTGGTATCCCATCTGCTCTCAGGTATCTCCTGGATAGAATTAATCCCGCCGCTAAGGTTGTTCCAAAATGCATGGATATCATCTGCCCCCGGAAATCGGCCTGCCATACCGATAACAGCAATTCGGCCGATTACCGGAGCCTTGATATTATCGGCAAGATTCCCGTTCTTTTTGCTAACACCGGACATAAGTTTTCCTCCAAAATCAGTTAATATGTCATAATCATTCCTGCAAAGGTAATGCCGGAACCGGAACCTGTCATTACCGCAAGATCGCCGCGGAGCAATCGTTTTGCTTTGATAGTTTCATATAAAGCCAGCGGTGTCGATGCTGCTACGCAATTACCGAAGCGGTCAATTGTACGGATAATTTTTTCCTCAGGGTATATCAGACTCAAGAAATCCAATACCACCCTGCTAGGCTGGTGGGGTACAACTACTTTAACATCTTCCATTACGCAATAATCCCGGCACGAATCCCACAGCTTTTCTACAAAAGCCGGCAAGTGCTTGAATCCCACTTTCATCAGTTCGCCGCCATCCATGTGAAGGTAATAATCTTCCGGCTTAGAATCCTTACGTGTCGGATTCATACGTGTGCCGCCGCCGAATACGGCACTGAAATCAGCCGCATAACCATATGTACTGATAAGTGTGGAATAGATGCAGGACTTTTCGCCCTGCGATGGCAGTGTCACGACCGCTGCTGCCGCCGCATCGCCGAACATGGTGAAGTTTTCCGCCTTGGAAAAATCCAAGGCACAGGAAGAAATATCCGATGATACGATGAGAATGTTTTTGTACCTTCCCCAATTTAAGTAAGCCGAACTCACATCAATTGCCAGTAGGAAACTAAGACAAGACGCATTTACGCTTATTGCCGGAATCCCCGATTCCCCGAGACCAAGTTCCCGCTGAATAATTGGACCGCCGTCCGGCACAATTTGATCCGGTGTCCCTGATGCATTAATAATCAAATCAATATCGGAAAATGTCAGTCCGGCATCGGCGACCGCTTCCTTGGCTGCTTCTGCCCCCATGAAGGCGGCAGTTTCAGACTCAATCCACCTCCGTTCCCTTATCCCCTGCTTTTCCTCACACCATCCCGGCGGTAAATTATATTGTTTTTCCAAATCGCTGCTTAGTACTACCCTTTGGGGCAGATACCTTCCAATACCGGCAATTTTTAGCGGCAAGGGATAATTTTTGTTTCCGTTCTTTACGTCTGACATAATTTTTCTCCTTAATTTGTTTTTTCTCCGCACTCATGATCATTTAGTTTTCGTAAGAGACGTCATGTACTTTGACAAACAGCTCAGCGTCGGTTTTTCTATTATAACAATAGGACTTATCTCAAACCCAAATTCCTTGTTCAGTTGCTTTACAAGTTTAATCCCTAGGATAGAGTCAAGACCCATTGCCGCAAACTCTGTATTTTCATCAATATCCTTTTTATCCAACGCTAAGACCTCCGCCAAAACCGTCCTTGCCCTATCTTTAGTTTCTTCGGTGCTGTCTTCCATTTGGCCGTTGTTTTCACTCAGTTCAGGCTTAGGTGCCTTTTGAATATCAAAGCCATTGCTGTTGATCCAAAATCTTTTTCTTTCAAATGGATATAACTGCAGCGGTATACGGCGATGAGCACCGGCTTTATATAATAAGCTCCAGTCGATATCTGCTCCGTATGCCCAAAGCTGCGCCAGCATTGATATCTGTCTGTTTGCAACCAGACTGTTTATATACTCCGCTTCCGGCTTTCCGGTAATCAGAAAATCCGGCTTTAGTATACTGTCTGCCGCTTCGTTACTATAGCAGTCTTCGATATCCGGCCGCCCCTCTAAGTAAAGGGTTAATTTATGAATTAGTTCTTCAGCCTCCGTAGCGTGAATGGCAATCCGGCTTTTCATAGGCTCTCTGCCGACCTGTAAAGTATAGCAAAGATCAGCCAAGGTAATATCACCCTCAGGGTGATGGTTCTCAAAACCGTCTTCCTGCTTGACCGGATCATATAGCCGGCGCAGAACACTCAATACATTTTTAGCATAAACCTTAAGTACTTCGCGGTTTCTTGCTGACAAGACAAAGAGGTATCCACCTTTTGAAACCGCTTCCTTTACAGTCCTTCCGCCGTCATTATATTCCTCTAAAATCACATGCGCATTTACCCCCCCGAAGCCAAAGGAACTCACGCCCGCAATTCTGGGGATTTCATTGCCGTTCTTGTCCGTCAAGGTTTTCCAAGGAATGGTTTTATCCGCGATATAGAATGGAGAATCTCTTAAATCTATGTATGGGTTCAATTCCTCGAAATGGACATTCTGTGGGATTGTCTGATATTTTATAGCCAATATCACTTTTAACAGACTGGCTATGCCCGCTGCCGATTCCAGATGTCCAATATTGGTTTTAACAGCCCCTATCCCGCAGTAAGGGGGCTTTGGCAATGCCTCTCCCCGCTTTTGGAGCAGCTCGGTAAAAACTTTCTTCAATCCATTTATTTCGATAGGGTCACCAAGGCTGGTCCCTGTACCATGTGCCTCTATATAAGTTATATTGGCTGGATTTACTCCGGCTTTTTCAATAGCTTCCATAATTACATCCGCCTGGGCCTTGGGACTTGGCGCCGTTAACGAATTGGTCCGTCCACAGTGGTTAACCGCCGTTCCTCGTATTATGGCATAAATATGGTCTCCGTCTGCCTTGGCTTTCCTGAGCGGCTTTAATAATACCGCACCGGCGCCTTCCCCCCGCACATATCCGTTTGCGCTCTTGTCAAACGTTTTACAGCGGCCGTCGGAACTTAACATTCCAGCCTTATCAAATGATATACTTAATCTTGGGCTGATGATCACATTAACCCCGCCTGCTATTGCCATGCCACAACTGCCGCTGCAAATCGCTTCAACGGCCCGGTGTATTGTCACCAGACTGCTTGAACAAGCAGTATTTACCGGTTCGCTCGGCCCGTGGATATTAAGCAGGAATGAAATCCGATTTGCGATAATCGAATGTGCGTTTCCGGTCGATATATGAGCCTCTATTTCACTCTGATATTCATTTATCAGCTCGTAGTAATCCATATTAGATACTCCGACAAACACCCCTGTCTTCGTTCCAGAGAAATCCGAAACCTTATAGCCGGCATCCTCTATCGTCTTCCAGACCGTCTCAAGAAAGATTCTCTGCTGGGGATCCATCAGATTGGCTTCATGTGGTGAAATACCGAAAAACTCATTGTCAAATTTATCTATCCCGTTCATAAAACCGCCCCATTTGGCCATGGTTTTATTGCCGCCCTCATTAGCGTCTCCGTAATAGGCTTTCCAGTCCCAACGGTCCTCTGGTATTTCAGTAATCAAATCTTTTCCTGACACCAAATTCCTCCAGAATGTCTCCGGATCGCCGGATTGCGGCATCACCCCGCCGATTCCTATTATCGCCACAGGCTCTTCCGCAGAATTTACCTGTTTGCCCGCATTCATCCTGAACCTAAGCGCTTCGGGCATGGTGCCCGCGTCCTCACTGTTCCATATCGCGGCTTCCACAGCCGTTTGGTTCACCGTATCCTGATAATATCTGGCGAATTCCTCCTTATATTCTTCATAAAGGCCTTTTGCAAACGCAGCTACAGTTGAATGCTCATAAAAATTTGCCGGTGTTATTATAAGATTGAATTTCTCGTTGATTAAATTGACAATCTCCGTTATACTGACGGAATCAAAACCATAATTATTGAACTCCTCATCAACTTCGATATCTTTTTGCTTAACCTTAAGTACTTGGCTTATAAACTTTACCAGCTCGGTTTCAATGCCTTGTATGATTTGCTCCCCCTGCTCATGGACGGACATATCGGCAACTGCCTGCTTTTCTGTTTTAACCAGACCTACTTTTTCTCTGATCCGCATCACATTGCCTTTCATCACCAGCACCTGACTCCCACTCTTCATAAGAGCACAAGTAAAGGCTTCCAGACCGGTATCCTTGTCCAAAACATCCGTTCCCATAGTCTTTGTCAACAACTCTCTGGTCTGCTCATTGACGGTCATACCTCCGGCTGCCCATAAAGGCCAGTTAATAGAAATGGTTTTTCCATGCCGCAGTCCTATTTTTCTTAATTTTTCTCTATATTCTGCAAAATTATCCATGAAGGAGTTTCCATATGCATAATCCGACTGTCCGGAATTCCCCATCACCCCGGTAATCGATGAGAAGAAAATCATAAATTCAAGTTTCTCATTTTTAGTAACCTCATCCAGCACCATGGAACCATAAATCTTTGGTGCCAGAACTTCCTCAATCTCTTTCTTGTCTTTGTGCAAAATCAGGGAATCCCTTGTTACGCCTGCACTGTGAATGATTCCATGTATATTCTTGTATCTAAGCTTTACAGCCTTTATAACTCCTTCCATATCATCCTGATTGAAAACATCGCCTTTTAGATAGATTACCTCTGAACCTAGGGCTTCAATCTCGCCGATCCTTTTGGGCTTTTCCCCAGTTAAATCAGAACGTCCGATCAATGCTAATTTTGCTTTTACCTGTTTGGCCAGATATTCTGCGAAAATCAGCCCAAGCTCACCTGTTCCTCCGGTAATTAAATAGACACCATGCTCCTTTAAAAGCATTGACTTGCTGTCTGTTTCCGGCATGAGCTCTTTAAAACTTGCCGTAAATCTATCTCGGGTATCATAATCAATCATTACTTCACTGCCATCTGTTCCATCAAATTCCGGCAGCAGAAGGTTTAACAGCTTATCAGGCTGAACCGCCGCTTCATTAGAAAACGTAATTCTGACCGTCCTGCCGGCATATTTTCTGTTTTCCTGGGCGGCACTTTTTAAAAAACCGCTGACTGCAGCATATAATGGTTCATTCTCCAGCCCCTTGTAAACATACAAAAGCTTAAGCTTGCTTGCAGCCGTCATCCCGGCAAATGCCTTGGTTAGATAGAACAGTGGGTAAATGCTGCCTTTCAGCTGTAATTTAACATAATCTGAATTATAGTTCAGGTAATCAAGTCCCATGCCTGACTGCATATAAATAATTTTTTCCGGTATAGCGTGGTGCTTGCTTAAATCCGCAAACAGCCTGTAATAGTCATCCTCGCTGTTATAATCAATATTAAATATGTTATTATCCGGTCCGCCGTAGCAACTGCCCGGATTAATCAAGAAAACATTACGAACATCCTTGCCTTCCGCTTTAAACCTTTCTATTAAGCAGTCATAAATCCGGCTATCCATATCAAAAATCACCATGGCTCCTTCCTGATGACTCAAATCTATATTGGGAACAGCATCCGTCTGCTTCCATGCCTTGCCAAAATATATTACGCCGTTATTATCCTTTACTGTCACCGCCATTTTTTCAGCAGTACTTTTCTTAAACAATAATTCCTTTATCTCAACAAGACACTCTCCCTTTTCATTGGTTATCAGGATATTCACTCTTTTCTCATTAATTACTCCACCGGTATATTCCGCCGAAGAGGCATAGACGTAGAACATGTTGCCGGCCAATGGTTCCCATATCTCTATCTCATCAACTGAATATGGCAAGTAAATCTCCTTCTCATCCACCAGCATCGCTGCCGACTGGAAGGCACCGTCTATTGCCAACGGATGTAATCCGAACTGACCGTAATGATCTTGTTGCATTCTGATAACAGAAAGCACCTCTTCCCTGCTACCGTACAGCTCTTGAACCACTCGGAAACTCGAACCGTATTTAATCCCTTTATCTGCAAAATTCTGATATATCTCTTCCTTCCCTTTCGTGTTTGCACATCTGTCCTTAATGCTATTGATATCAACCGGCTGCGGTTTCGTGAAACTGCTTCCCTCATCTTCAAAAATCAGCTCGCCATAGGAATATCGAAGCCCCCGGTTTGTTCCATCTCTTGTCGTCACCTCATACCCGACATAGTCATTCTCTGGAAATAGCCCCGTATAAACCGGAACTGGCAAATTTTCCACGATTAATGGTCTGCTCCAGCAAACATGCTGTATTCTCCTGACCTTTTTCCCCGTTGCAAGCTCGCCTGCCGCACGGGCCATTTCCAGATAAACAGCACCCGGTAATATCATCCGGTTACTTATAACATGATCGGAAAGAAAATAATCCGCGCCTGTGAACCCGGTTAAAAATTTCTCTTCCTGTAAGGTGGAAACATTGGCATCGATAAATGCATGCAGTTTTGCCACCCCCGTAACATGATGAATATCCGGCTCATACAGTCTGGCTCTGACGTCACTTACCCAGTATTGCTCTTTTAGAAATGGGTATGTCGGCAGCGAAACCCGCCGCGGAGTGTTCTTGTTGTTATAAAGCAGCATCCAATCTATTTCGGCTCCATAAGCCCAGCTCTCTGTAAGCAGGCGATAATCCTTTCGGGTAATAAGCTCATTGTAAAAATACTCCTCTTCCATATCGCCGATCATAGACCTAAGCTTAGGAGCATCTTTTTTGATATTTCCTCTAAAGAGTGCTTCGATCCTGCTGTCCCCGTTTTGGTATCCTTCCAGCTTAGACAACAATTCTTCCATACCGGCAGCAATGATTGCTATGCGCTCATTCATAGCTTCTCTGCCAATCTGAAGGGTAAAGGCCACATCATCAAGACCTAAATCAGGGTTTTTGCGAAGAAAATGCAAAATTTCACCGGCATAAACACCCAACCGCTCATCATTCTTTGCCGAGATAATAATAATCTGGGGTTCAAGAAACTCATGACCGGATCTTTCGTCTTCATATTCTTCCAGTATTATATGGGCATTTGAGCCTCCGGCACCAAATGCACTGATACCGGCTCTTCTCGGATATGTCACCCTGGCACCCTCCTCCACAATGACCGGCTTGCTCCATTCCGTCAAATCACGCTGAACATAGAATGGGGAATCATCAAAGTTTATATTGGGATTCAGCACATCTGAATGAATGGAAGGAACCAGCTGTTTATGTTTCATCTGCAGCAAGACCTTTGTTAAAGCAGCTATGCCCGCTGCCGCTTCAAGATGTCCGATATTTGACTTTACAGACCCTATCGGGCAATACTGCTTATCCCCTGTAAATCCGCCATATGCTTTGGTTAACCCGGCGATCTCAATGGGGTCTCCCAGCGATGTTCCTGTACCGTGTGCTTCCAAATAACTTATTGTCCTTGAGCTTATTTCAGCCTTATTTAAAGTTTCACGTATTACGTCAGCCTGTGCATTGGGATTGGGAACCGAATATCCGTTCGTTTTACCACCATGGTTAATGGCATCCCCTTTAATAACTGCATAAATGTGATCATTGTCCTGTAATGCCTGTGAAAGCGGCTTCAGCAATATCGCCCCGACGCCTTCGCCAGGAACATAACCGTCCCCGCCCTCTCCAAAGCTCCGGCAGCGTCCGTCACTGGAAACATATTTGGCCCTGCTTAAAAAAATATATTTATTGGGATGGATGGAAATATTGACACCTCCGGCAAACGCCAGTTCGCATTCCCCCCGGCGGATACTTTCACAGGCTAAGTGAACTGCGGTCACAGAAGAAGAACACATTGTATCTAGTGAAATACTTGGCCCTTGAAAGTCAAAAATGTAGGAGACGCGGTTTGCAATTGACGCATAGAAAGAGTCTCCAAAAACAGCACTGTCATTAACATAGCGCTCAAACAACTGATATTGGCCATACATGATTCCGGCAAAAACACCCACTTTATTTTTATTAATGCTCTCTCTTGTATAGCCGGCATCTTCCAGAGTATGCCAGACCGTACTTAAAAACAGTCTCTCCTGGGGATCCATAAACTCAGCTTCCCGCGGAGAAATATTAAAAAATACCGGATCAAATTTATCTACATCATTGATAAAACTTCCCCATTTACTGTACGTCTTTCCTAATTTATTTTTGTCCGGGTCATAGTACTTGCGATAATCCCATCTGTCATCCGGTATCTCAATGACAGAATCCCGGCCGGCTTTCAGGTTATCCCAAAATTGCTCCAGATTCTCCGCCATTGGATATATGCCGCTTAATCCTACAATTGCAATATCCTCCCGGCCATTTGGCTTGATACGCATGCTGCTTGCCGGACGGGCGACGTTTGCCGTGCTGGTTACTTGATTTATTTTATTAAGGCCGCATACGATAAGAACCTTATCCCGGTGATATTCGACAAAATATTTACTTAATTCATTAAGCGTCTGATATTCAAAAAACAAGGTTTTTGATAACTTATGAAAATCCCGTTCCAGTTCCTTATTCAGATTTACAATCATCAAAGAATCTATCCCGTACTTTTCCAAGGGAACATCGGTCTTAATTCTTTCCGCCGGAAGCTTTGCCTCCTTTGACAGCATCTCCTTCAAGTATTCTGTTACTGCCTTCTTTAGCAGTTTTTCATCTGTTTCTTCCCTGATACCAAGCTGCCCGGCAGTGTTTTCAGGAGCTTCACTTTCGTCTGTATCCAGCAAAAATTGAGCATCTGCCAAACCCTTTATTTTTTTCTGATCCCCGCTCATAACAATCATGCCGGTGATTCCAAGCTTTAATCCATCCTCGAATGCTTTAATACCGCTGTCGGTATCTAACGGTACTATGCCCATGTTATTTCGCATCCAGGCTTTCGTCTGGTCGGTTACCGGCATCCCCCCGTCTCTCCACAACGGCCAGTTGATGGAAAGCGTTTTTCCATAACGTTTGCCGCTTAGACGTAGCGCCTCTCGCTTGACAGCGTAATAATCCATAAAACTATTTGCGTAAGCGTAATCACACTGTCCGGTATTTCCCGTTACCGCTGATACTGAAGAAAACATTGCAAAGAAATCAAGCCGTTCCTTCGCAAGCAGCTCATCCAGACAGACCGTTCCATAAACCTTAGGCCCCATTACCTGTGCCGCTTCTTGATCGGTTTTCTTAAGAATAAATGAGTCCTTAATACCGCCGGCGGCATGAATAACCCCATTGATCTGTCCAAATTTAGCTTTAGCGGTTAAAATCAAGTTTTCGGCACTTTCCTTTATAGTAATATCAGCGATAACATAAATTACACCTAAGCCACGGGCGGCAATTGCCGCTATCTTCTCTTTCTGCTCGAACTTCAGTTCAGAACGTCCGGCCAGAATCAGATTGGCTTTATAGTTTTTGGCCAGATAATCCGCGAATAACAGTCCAAGAGCACCTGCTCCTCCTGTAATTAAGTAAGTTCCCCTGTCCTTTATAAAGAAGGGTGACGAAACCATATTTTTAGGATCAATTTGGGTGACTCCCTTTATATACCGTTTTCCGACCTGATAAACCACTTCCGGCTCCTGAATGTTCCCGGCTGATAATTCTTTGCTGAGAATTCCCGAACACTTGTTTATCGTTTCCGCATCCACACCCAAGACGGTACATGAGACATTCGGATTTTCTGCCCGTATGGTTCTTGCCATAGCGCTAACAGCGGCAAACTCCGGCTTTACTTCATCCATACTACACGGATAAAGATATATGAGACTGATTCTGATACGCAGTTTTATCAGTACTTGCGCAAGATAAAGCAGCGAATAAAAACCGATCTTTATATTTTTATCTAATAAATTGTTTGCAGATATATCTGGTGACAGGGACCATGAATGAAGGATTTTTCTTGGCACCATACCTTCAGATATTACTGTTTTCAACAATATTTCATAATCGTCACGGTCATATGGGTTAATCTCATATACTTTATCAGCAATTTTCCTGAAATAATCTCCTTCTTTCACCAGAACAACTTTTGATCCCGGATCCGGCTTTATAATATCTTTTAAAGCCGTTTGGTTGTCAAACACCAGAACATGGCCTTTCAAACCGCCTGCTTCGTACGGTTTTTCTGTCCACACGGTCTTATAATATCCTATACTGTCTAACGCACTGCCGTCTCTGGATTTTAAGGAAAGTATGCCGAAATTCCTAAGGATGGCCAATATCCGCCCGGTTTGATCCGCAATCATAATATCAAACCGCTCTAACTGCCCGCCCGATTCCTCATTATCGGCAAATGCCGCATATACGTAACATTCCTGTTCCAAAACAGGATGTAATATTTCCAGCTCTGCCAATGAAAATGGCATATACGACTCATTATTGATCTCCCGGCCGGCCGCCAGTAACTCAACAACGGTTTGTAAGGCTCCATCCAGCAGTGAAGGATGCAGGCCAAATTGATCAAAATCCTTCATGCATTCAGCCGGCAGCTTCAGACAGCTTAAGCACTCCCTGTCGTTTAAGAACACCTCCTGAACTGGCTGAAATCGTAATTTATACTTAAATCCTCTGGTAATAAAATCTTGGTAAATTTCCTTTTTATTACGTCTTCCGGCACACCTTTCCCTTATAGCGTTTAAGTTAAGCATTGCCCTGACCGTCGGCTCCTCACTGCGGCTGCCGTAATTTATCTCGCCTTGGGCATGAAGAGTTTTTTCGGCATTGCTGCCTATGGAATTTACCTCAAATTCCAGTCCTTCATCCAGCTGTCGTAAACTTATATCTACGCTGACCTTGCCGTAGTCTGCTATAAGCGGCCTTACCCATACTATATTTTTGATTTTACTGACCTGCCTTTCTCCGGCAAGTTCTCCCGCAGCTCTGGCCATTTCAACATACGCCGCTCCGGGAAACATTTTCCTGTCACCTACAACATGGTCTGTAAAAAAGAACTCCTCTCCTGTAAATTCAGCAGAAAATCTTATTTCTTTAAAAATCGAAGTGTTTTGTTGAACAAGTGGATGGATGCTCTCCTTTCGTCCCTTGCCATTACTACCCTTGTCATTTTCTGCCCAGTACCGCTCTCTAGCAAAAGGGTAAGTCGGCAATGGAATACGCCTCGGTGTCCCTCCGTGATAGAGTAAACTCCAGTCAAAGTCCGTCCCCACAACCCATGAATCCGCAATCCGGTCGAGGCTATGCTCAGTCGCATCGGCGGCATTCTCTCGGTTACGGCCGGCTGAATCAAGTACACTTCCTCTGTATAAGTTACTTATATCCCTTTCCCCCATACAGAAGCTTCTCAATTTTATCTTTAATTCCTCAACTGAACGTACAATCAACGCCAGACGTTCCTCCATCGGCTCCCTGCCGGTCTGCAAAGTATAAGCGATATGATCAAGTTTTATGTTTTCATGAACTCTATCGTTATCAATTCTCTCCAGATAATCCAGCAGAGATTTTGCATAATTCTCAAGTAGATCTTTGTTTTTAGCCGAAAGTACTGCTATCTGAAAACCGCTTTCTTCTTTTCCGGTCTTTTTTAATTCATAATAATATTCCTCTTCCTGCTTATTAAATTTATTATCATATTCTTCCAGAATTACATGTGCATTTACCCCGCCGGCACCAAAAGAGCTAACTCCAGCAATCAAAGGAACCTCATCGCCGTTCTTGTCCAGCAGGTGTTCCCATTGACGGGTACTGTCAACAATATAAAAGGGACTTTCGGCAATATCTATATAAGGATTCTGTGTGTTCACATGAATGCTGGCGGGCAGTTTTTTATGCTTCATGGCCAGTATCACTTTTAGGACTCCCGCTATTCCGGCGGCGGCTTCCAAGTGCCCCATATTTGATTTTACCGAGCCCAGTCCGCAATAAGGACGATCGGGAGCCGGAAGTCCCTGCTTCTCAAACATTTTCTTAAACGCCATTTTTAAGCCGTTAATTTCCACCGGATCGCCAAGGATCGTTCCGGTGCCGTGGGTTTCTATAAAACTTACTGTATCGGGAGAAATCTGGGCCCTTTCATAAGTACTGATAAGCAGATTGGCCTGCGCTTGGGCGTTCGGAGCCGTCAGCGAATTAGAATGGCCTCCGTGATTTTCCCCGGTTCCTCTTATTATGGCATAAATATAATCACCGTCCGCTTGGGCTTTGTCGAGAGATTTCAGGACAATTGCCCCTGCACCTTCTCCCCTTACAAATCCATTCGCACTCTGATCAAATGTTTTACAATGACCGTCGTTGCTTAACATCTTTCCATTACTAAACGCAATATACATTCTCGGACTGGTGATTACACTGACACCACCGGCAATTGCCATCTCACAGTTTCCATGTTTAATATCCTCAACAGCACGATGAATCGCAACCAATGAACTTGAACACAGGGTATCTATGGGCTCACTTGGCCCATGTAGGTTAAGCAGGAATGATATCCGGTTAGGCAGAAACGGATGAATGTTTCCAAATACCCCTTGCGTTTTAATCTCCGCTGTATTTTTCTCAAGAACATCAGCATAGTCTCGATTTGTTATCCCGACATATACTCCTGTATCTGTACCCGACAAGTCCGAAACGCGGTAACCGGCATCCTCAATGGCCTGCCACACAATCTGCATGTATATTCTGTGCTGAGGATCCGTCAATTCCGCTTCTCTTGGCGAAATACCAAAGAACAGGGCGTCAAACTTATCAATCTCTTTCATAAATCCCCCCCACTTCGAATCAGTTTTATTAACCTCGTTCATGGGGTCACCATAATAATCTCTCCAGTTAAAGCGCTCTTCCGGAACCTCTGTTATGAGGTCCCTTGACTGCTCCAGATTATCCCAGAATTCATTTAGATCTTCTGCCTGAGGCATTACTCCGCTAATACCGATGACGGCAACCGGCTGGTCACGGTTAACCTCGCCGTTGACTGCTGATTCTTCCTCTTTTCCTGATTTCCAAAGCTTCCGTGTCTGCCCGAATCCGTTTGCCGCCTCTGTCAATCGTAAAACACGGTCGGGCCACTCCTCCCTTTGCTGGCTATTGCTGTAGTAGATAACCAAATGTTTTTGATATTTATCATATAAAAGGTTTACAAAAGAAGCTATCGTAGGAACCTCAAGTTCAAAAAATACTGCCGGTGTCATATCACACTGGTATAATTCGTTGGTTTTGTTAGCCAGTTCGGTAAAGCTGATTGAATCAAAACCATAGTCGTTGATATCCTTATTCAAGTCCAGCTTGCCGCTTTCTATCTTCAATATTTCGGAGACTAGCTTTACTATATCTTCTCTTATTTGGAAAACCAGATCCTTTGCGTTTGCCACGATACCGGCACCGGAGGCTTGTAACGCTGACTCTGTCCTTACCGTTTCTTCTTCCATCCTAGATAAATGTTTCTTTATTTTAGAGGAATCTGCTTTCAATACCAGCAGTTGATTGAAATTGCTGCTTAATGCGGCCTCAAAGGCAAGCAGGCCAGTACTGCTTTCCATTGGCATGATGCCATAATAATTGGTGATAAATTTTTCAATCTCATCCTCGATTGCCATTCCACCGTCTTTCCAGAAGGACCAATTGATAGCAAGCGTCTTTCCGCTTCTCGCTTTCGTCTGCCGCAGTGATTCACGGTACGATGAAAATGAATCCATAAAGCCATTGGCAAAGGCATAGTCTGTTTGCCCAATTGTACCCAAAACCGAGGATACCGAAGAGAAAACAGCGAAAAAATCCAATTCTTCTGACTGAAATACCTCATCCAAATAGATCGTGCCGAATACCTTGGCATTTAGAACAGCCTTGAAGTCTTCAAGTTCTTTTCTTAATAAAATCATATCCCTGATTTCACCGGCGCAGTGAATGATTCCGTTCAATCTGCCAAAGCCCTGCTTGATTTTTTCAGCTAAGAATGAAACCTCTTCAAACCTGCCGGCATCAGCTCTAATATAAACGGCTTCCCCGCCGTATTCCTTTATTCTTTTCAAGGTCGTCTCCTGACCGCTCACTGACTCAGACCGGCCGGCCAGAACTATCCTGGCTTTATATTTTTGGGCCAGATACTCAGCAAGGATAGTGCCCAAGCCACCTAGGCCTCCTGTAATCAGATAGACACCGTTTTCTCTTAACAATGACTGCTGACCGGTTAATAATACGGGTTTAACTTCCATAAAGCGTTCCACGAAGCGCTTTCCGTCTTGATAAGTCACATATTCTTCATTGCCGTTATGCGCAAGCTCAGACAGAACTGTCATGGATAAATCCTCTAAACTCAGATCGGGGTCAATTCCTCTGCCTTGTTTAATCTCGATCACTCTACAGTTCAGCTTGGGATTCTCCGACCTAATTGCCCTGCTCATACTCTTTAATGCCGTAAACAAAGGCTGGGCGCCAACCGCTTCAGACTGGAAAAGATATAAGATCGGGGTTTCCCTTTCTATCTTTTGTTCTGCCATTGACTTGCATAGATAGAACAGGGAATATGCGCCATATAAAAGCTGAGAATCCAAAACATCCGCTTCATAACAAAAATCTCCCTGCGACCATCTATGGATTATCCCGGAAGGAATAAAGTTCTCAGCTTTTAAGGCTGCTGCCAATCTTTGATAATCACTATACTCAGACGGGTTGATTTCGTATATACCGGTATCTGCTTTCCTGAAACAGTCTCCTTTCCTGATAAGCTTTATCATTGGCGGATTCTCTCCCGCTATTTTTTTCTGCATTTTCTTCATAAAACACTCATCATAATCAAAAACCAGCAAAGATCCTTCATTTCCTTTTGTCAGACCGTCTAGTTCTATGTTTTTTAATTCCGGGTAATAGAATACCGGATCGGGAATCATTGAAACACGATTTCTGGCCCGGTTTTCAGTACTGTCTTGGACCGGTCTGATCGAATAGTCCTTTAGCTTTGCCAAAACCAATCCGTTCGTATCGGTCAGAGTAATGCTATACCTGGTGCTATGGCTGGGTTTTAGCCCGCCGTCCCCAACAATAATATGAGAATAGCAGATTGGCGCTAAGGGGCGGATTATCTCCACCTCACCTAAAGAAAAAGGCAAGAAAGCAATATTCGATGATCGGTCTTTCTTAAAAAGCAGGCCTGACAATGTCTGTAATACCCCTTCCATGATGGATGGGTGGAGGAGGAAACGGTTAAAGTCCTCCTCACAGACCTGGGGAAGCTCAATCAGTGCCAAAGCCTCTGTCTCACTATAATGCAGTCTGCTGATCGGCTTAAAAACAGGCCCATAATGATACCCTAATTCATTAAACTGCCTGTATAATTCATCATGTTCCCTTAACTGGGGGCATCTTTTCTTGATTGTGTCAATATCGGCATATTCCTCTTCAGCACCAACATTCCCGACGCCATATACTATATTGCCTTGGGCGTGTACGACATTTTCTCCGACATTATCCTTGGAAATGAAATTGAATGCTACCGCGTCATCTTTTGGGTATAGTTTAATAAAAACATCCCTGCCGGAATCACTGACTTCCAACTGCCTTAACCATACCAGATTTTTCAGCTTTGTGACGGTTGCGCTATGATTGGCAAGCTTACCGGCCATTCTGGCCATTTCCAAATACACCACTGCCGGTACTATTTTGTTTTCCATAACGACATGGTCTCTGATAAACAGATCTTCCGCACTTAATCCTTTTTTATAGCACAGCTCAAATATATTTGATTCATTACTGTCAATTAAGGCAGATAAGGCAGCAGTTGCCGGCCCCGTCTTAAAAATATTTTTTTTATCCTTACCTGATATCCAATACCGTTTGAGGGAAAACGGGCGGCTCGGAAGCGGAACTTTTTTAGGCAGCCGGGCTGAATATAAGCCCGTCCAGTCTATTTCCACTCCTGAGACCCAAAGCTGGGCTAGCTTATTCAATTCCCTGCCTTTGATCAAAGCCTTGAAGTACCCGTCTCCGGCATTTCCATTAAAAACATCACTGAGCATGTCTTGCGTTTTGCTAATATTTCCACGGTATACGCCTACTGCTGAAGTCTCCTTGATAAAAGCAACCAGCTTTTCCTTTAGTTCGGGTAAACTGCCCACTATCAAAGCCGCTCTTTCTTCCATCGCATCTCTTCCGGTTTGAAGGGTATAGGCAATTTCGTCCAACGTCGCCTGATATAGGCCTGTCTGATCATTTTCCAAACCTTCTGTGTATTTGTAAAGCAGCTTGGCATATTCAAGCAGCTTATCCCTGTCTTCGGCGGAAAAGACAATGATATTTGCTTCACCGCTAACCGCTTCCTGATCCGTAATAAACTCCTCTATAACTATATGGGCATTAGCACCTCCGAAACCGAAAGAGCTGACACCGGCACATCGGGGCATTTCTTGCTTGAGATCATTGACATGTCTTTCCCATCTAAGGTTCTCCACGGGCAGATAAAAATATGAATCCGCCAAATCAATATAGGGGTTTAACTTATCAAAGTTAATATTGGCAGGGATAACACCTGCTTGCATGGCAAGCACCAATTTCAGCAAACCTGCTATACCGGCAGCCGCTTCTAAGTGTCCGATATTGGTTTTAACGGCACCTAACCCGCAGTACGGTTTCGAGGGAGCTTCTTTGCCCCATCTTTCATATAATGTATCAAAAGCTGATTTTAACGCTTCTACCTCAATCGGGTCCCCAAGCGCTGTCCCTGTTCCATGAGTCTCAATATATGTTATGGCAGACGGGTCAATGCCCGCCTTTAAATAAGCCTCAACCAATAATGCCGACTGTGCTTCAGGATTCGGGGCGGTCAACGAACTGGATCTTCCCCCATGATTAACGGCAGTACTCTTGATCACTGCATAAACATGATCATGGTCGGCCAGCGCCTTGCTTAAGGGCTTTAAAAGGATTGTACCCACTCCTTCACCCCGAACATAGCCATCGGCTGATTGATCAAAAGCCTTGCATTTTCCATCGGAACTGAGCATGCCGTTCTTACTGAGGGATAGGTACAGATAGGGACTTAAAATCAAGTTTACACCGCCGGCCAAAGCCGTCTCACAATCGCCGTTCCGCAAAGCCGTCACAGCCCTGTCGATAGCCACCAAAGAACTGGAACAGGCCGTATCAATAGCTTCACTGGGACCTGTCAGGTTAAAGAGGTATGAAATCCGATTCGGCAGAATGGAATTGGCCAGACCTGACAGAGTGTAGCCATCTGCCGGCATATTTGAATCTTTGATAACATCCCAGTAATCGGAACTGATTGATCCAATAAACAATCCCGTTCTTGTACCCCAAAAGTCCTCTGGCTTGTATCCCCCATCCGCAAAAGTTTTCCATACTGACTCAATCAGCAATCTTTGGCGCGGATCCATCAATTCGGATTCTCTTGGGGAAAGCCTAAAGAATTCAGCGTCAAAGCAATCCACATCAGGTATAAATCCCCCCCACTTGGAGTTGGTTTTGTTTTCTTCCCGGTGAGGATCGCCATAATAATTTCTATAGTCCCATCTTTCAAGCGGAATCTCGGTTACCAAATTCTTGTTCTGAATCAGATGCTTCCAGAAAGAAATCAGATCAGATGACTGAGGCATCATCCCGTACATTCCAATTATTGCAATCGGTTCAGTTTCTTCGGTGTCAATCCTACTAATTCCGCTTTCCGCCTTTGATCGGAAGTGATATGCCTGCTGAACTTTATCCGAAGAGTATTCAAGTAAATACCCGGCTACATCCGAGATGGTAGTATATTTGTAAAAAAGCACGGCTGTCATAGCCGTTCCGAATTTTTCATTGATGGCGACGGCAAAGTTCGTAAATAATATAGAATTAAACCCCTGGTTACCCAGTTTTGCTTCTGTATCAACTTCCTCCGGTTCCAAAACCAAAATCCGGGCAGCGGCCTGTTGCAGGTCTTTTACAAGCAGCGTCCGCAGCTGCCCTTCTTCCATCTGCCCATATTGCTGTATAATATCTTCCAAATCTATTTGCGATAAGGCTTTCCGGTCAATTTTCAGATTTAATGACAATGGCATGGATTTTAGCAAGATATAAGCTGAGGGTATCATGTAATCCGGCAGCCGTTCCTTCAAAACATTTATAATATCCTGATGTTTTAACTGAGGAATTCCCTGTTTTAAAGTATAAAATACGGTCAGGTTCATTTGTCCTGATTTTTCCTGTCGTGCCGCTACGACCGCCTTTTCAATTTCCGGTATGGTGCTGATAACATTTTCTATTTCTTCTAATTCAATACGGTAACCTCTTAATTTTATCTGATTATCTATACGACCAGCAAAAAATAACTCTCCGTTTTCATTAAAATATGCCTGATCGCCTGTACGGTATATGCGTTGCCCTTTTATAAATGGGTCGGGAATGAATTTTTCCATTGTAAGGTCGGGTTTATTTACATAACCTTTCGCCACCCCATCGCCGCCGATACATAATTCACCCGAAATACCCGCCTGAACGGGTTTTTGATTCTCATCCAGTATATAAACCTGAGTGTTGGCAATCGGATGCCCAATGCTTACTTTTTCTCCTCTTTTCTGTCGGGAAACCGTAGACCAGATTGTAGTCTCCGTCGGACCGTATAAATTCCATACTTCTTCACAATAACCCGTCAGCATGTCAGCCAGCTCCTGGCTCAAAGCCTCCCCACCGCACAAAACCTTGAAGCCCTTCTTTCCTCTCCAACCTGCTGATAATAGCATTTGCCATGTGGCAGGTGTTGCCTGCATAATGGTAGCACTGCTTTGCTCTATTTTTTCTTTCAGCTTTATTCCGTCTTTGACAACCCCCTCCGGTAAAATCTCTACACAGCCGCCCCGTATCAAAGGCAGATAGAGTTCCAGACCTGCTATATCAAAGCATAAGGTTGTTACGGCCAAAAGATAATCATTTTCATCAAGCCCCGGCTCTGAAGCCATGGAACATAAGAAATTCGTAAGGCTTTTATGGTAGATCCTGACGCCTTTAGGATTGCCGGTTGAACCGGATGTATATATAACATAGGCAATCTGCTCCGCCTTATGAGAATTATTTTTCCGCATTATATAATTAATCGTAAGACGGCTCTCTTTTTCTATCTGCTCCTGATCTTTATCAATAACAATTAACTGGCCGGAAAATTCGGGCAGTTTATTTATATTATGAGATTGGGCAAGGATATAACTTAGCTCGGCATCCTGTATTATGTAACGTATTCTGTCACTGGGAAACACTGGGTCAAGAGGGATATATGTTCCGCCCGCCTTTAAAACAGCGAGTATTCCTGCCAGCATATCTAAAGACCTATCCAGAAAAATACCTACGTAAGATTCGTCTTTCACTCCCTTACTGTATAGATAAGCTGCCAGTTTGTTGACTTTACCGATTAACTGACTATAGGTCAGTACCGTATTTTCATAAACTGCCGCTGCCACATCTGGTTTTTCTGCCGCTTGCGCCTCAATTAATTCAAACACACATTTATTTCTAGGGTAGTCTGCTGTCATATCATTCTGTTCAGTCAACAAACTGCCATCAGTAAACCAATAGCTTTTCTTATCAAAGGGGTAGCCCGGCAGAGAAATTCGGTTTGGTATTTTTCCGTCGTAAATAAGTTTCCAATCTATAATGGCTCCTTCTGCCCAAAGTTGTGCAACCCGATTAAAATCCCCGTTATTAAGGAAATTCCCCTCCCTTAATTTTTGTGCTGTTTTAGGTCTTGCTACACCCATGTATAGATTGGGAACCTCAGCACCGGCAAGGTGCCGTTTTAATTTTGTAATCAATTCATCCTTGCTCTTTACTACTATTGCCAGCCGTTCTTTCATTTCTTCACGACCGGCCTGCAACGTGTATGCCATATCTGCCATCGCACAGTCTTGGCTGCGACTGCTTGTTAAATATTCTAAAAGTCTTTCGGCATATTTTCTTATTGTCGGCTGATTCTGCGCCGAAAGCACTATCAAAAACAAATCCTGATCTACAACTGTCTTTTGGGGTTTATACTCTTCAAGTATCAGATGAGTATTGACGCCCCCAAATCCAAAAGCGCTGATACCCGCCCTGCGGGGCAGCAGGGTGCCGTTCTTTCCCCGCATCCTCTCCCAGTTAATAGTTTTATCCACGATATATAGGGAATTGGAGCCTGTATCAATATAAGGGTTTAACTCTTTAAAATGAATAGTGGCAGGAATCTTTGCATATTTCATTCCCATAATAACTTTGAAAAGTCCGGCCATGCCAGCAGCTTCTTCCGCATGCCCCAGGTTTGCTTTTATCGAACCTACTCCACAATAAGGCATGGGAGGCACGAAATCCGTGTCCGCTGTTAAGGTTTCAAATGCACTTTCTAGTGCCATCATTTCTATGGAATCTCCTAAGCTTGTTGCCGTACCGTGAGCCTCAATATAATTTACCGTCACCGGACTAATACCGGCCTTTTGGTATGCCTTCACCAATACTGCCACCTGAGCATCTGGACTGGGCGATGTCATCGAGTTAGATCGGCCTCCATGATTTATGGCACTGCCTAAGATTACTGCGTAAATATGATCATGATCGGCTACAGCTTTTTGCAGCGGTTTGAGTAATACTGTCCCGACACCTTCACTTCTGACATAACCGGAAGCATCCTTATCAAATACCCGGCATTTGCCGTCCTCTGATAAAACCCCGCCCTTGTTAAAAGCTATATGCATATCCGGCGTTAAAATGAGATGTACTCCGCCGGCGACCGCCAGTTCACACTCGCCGGTTCGGATATACTCCGCTGCTTTGTGAATGGCCGCTATCGAACTCGCACATGCAACATCAATTGATTCGCTGGGACCGGTGAAGTTAAACAGGTAAGAAATCCGGTTGGCAAGTATGGAATTTGATTTGCCGGTTGAACTCTGTTCTTCAATTTTATGGTTTTGAGCCTTCAGCATTTCATAATATTCCGAGGCGCCGGCACCAACAAGAACCGCTGTCTTGGTACCTGACAAATCAGATATCCTATACCCTGCATCCTCAATTGTCTGCCAGACATTTTCAAGAAAGATTCTCTGCTGCGGATCCATAATTCTGGCTTCTTCATGAGAGATGCCAAAAAAATCCGGATCGAACAGATCAATACCGTTAATAAAGCCCCCCCACTTAATATTTGTTTTGTTGACCTCCTTGTGAGGGTCCCCGTAATATTCTCGCCAATTCCATCGTTCAGGCGGGATTTCTGAAATGAGGTCTTTCTTTTCTTCTAGATTTAACCATAAAAGTTCAAGATCAGGCGATCCCGGAAACATACCGCTGGCACCAATAATGGCAATTGCGTTTTTATTATCATACTCATACGCTGACCGGGGGGCGGCTTGTTTTTCACTAAGCCATTCCCATTGAGCTTTATCCGTCATATCTTTCCTTTCATCATTGTCGTGATTGGCTTTCGAATCAGCCACAGCTTCATCCACTTCTGCCGGCTCATGAATGATTGCGCCAGCCTTTGCCGGAATGCCGCTTTCCCCATCACTAATCTGCCATTTGTAATATTCCCCAAATATACTGCCATGTTTTTTAAAAAGATAATCAACCAGAGCCCCCAGACTCTTATACTTAAAAAATATAATCGGCGTCATATCTACTTCGTATTTGGTGCGGATTTTTTCTGCCAGCTGCGTAAGTGAAATTGAATCAAATTGTAAACCGTTTGAAGAATCCAGACTTATTGGAAAATCAAGGTTAATCTTTGTTTCGTCAATATTGAGTAGTTCAGAAATCAGCCTGGAAATGCCCTGCTCCATTTTATCAAGCAGTTTTTTCTTTATTGCTGCGTCTTCCCAATTCATATTTCCAACTTCTTTCACCCCATCCTTATCATCACTAATCTTTATAAAACGAGAAAATATATCTATTAAGGCAGTATTTGATGATAAATCACTTTTGTTCCACTGAAAATCACAGCTTAATCCATACCTTCTTCCCTGCTGCACCAGATTGTTTCTTAAGACAGTAAAGCCTCTGCTGAAACGAAGCATATCTGTCGTACTTCCCCTATGATCATATCCCAATGGCCTTGCAATGCCTCCGGCAATAAAATAAAAGTCTAAAGGGATTTCTGCTGTTATATCATCAATCACCACCACTCCGCTGATATTGTGCTCATAAGATACCGCATCGTTGTTGTTCAGACAGTAAATAATTCCATCTATACGGTGAAATTGCTCTTTAATATTTGCATAGAATTTTCTGACCGCTTCATAACTGGCCGTGTTGATCTGCTGATAGAAAAGCCTTTCTTCGCCTTTATCTACCTTCCCGGCTACCAGCGATTTATTCTCTGTGTTTTCATTATTTCCAATTACTATAATCCGGCATTTATAATTCTCCAGCATTTGTAGCGCCAGATTCCACCCGGTGTCTTCTTCATTATTGATCACAAGATAAACACCGTTTGATCTCATTATTACTTCGTTCTTATCACTGCCTGCGTGATCTGGCAGAAAGTGGTTTCTGCCGTCATTTTCATCATATTGGACAATTTCTGGGTTTTTTTCTTTACTCAAACAAAGCTCATTTAGAATCAACTTGGCCGTCCGGTTTATATCCGTTAATTGCTCTGGGAGATTGACAGAACAGAACAAAAACTGCGACTGTTTTTCAGGCAGGCATGAATACCAGTTTTGAATCATTATATTCTGAGGCTGTAAGGTGATTCCAGTCCCATGATGAAAATAATAAATACATGTCCCGCTCCCATATTGCAGCATGGTCATAGCTTCCGTTAAAAAATCAATAGACTGCATTCCCAGGTTATTATTTCTCTTTAATGACTCAAGGAACCTTTTTACATCACCATGACTGACATAATCAAGATTTCTGCTTTCATAATTCCATAGATGAATAATATGTTTCACATTGCCAACCTTCTTATTCAATTCTGAAAGCAGTTTCCGATAATCTTCCTTTTCATGCCGATTGATCTGATATACAAACTCGCCCAGCCGGTTGTAAACTTCTCCGGGCTTGACCATAACAAATATCTTTTTTTCACTGCTCCGGCTTTTATTTTCAGCAGTCATCTGA
This sequence comes from Lachnospiraceae bacterium UBA938, assembly GCA_002293475.1. GTDB lineage: Bacteria > Bacillota > Clostridia > Lachnospirales > Lachnospiraceae > UBA935. The sequence goes on along the minus strand of DBDG01000020.1, from coordinate 22,497 downwards.
ATAAAAAGATCATCTCTTCTTGCCATTACCAGAATAACTTCTTTCATATCTATCACCTCGAATACTATTTATGTTTTATTTAAAATACTGATTGAATAATCATCAAACAGACGTAAATCAACCTGAAATTCTCTATTCAGATTATTAGCATAATCAGCAATAAGGAAATTATCACTAACTGTCATCCCTACCTGGCCAGCTAATTCAGCAATATCATCAAACCCGGTATTCCATGGTGCTCCAATGCTGCTGAACCCATCTAAAAGACTCTGGCTTTTTTTAAATCCCGTAGAACTTGTAATTAATTTTTGCGAGAGATAATCAAAAGCAATCTCATATTTTTCAATACCAAGGTTAAGACTTTCAAGAGTATGGCAAATATTCTCATATGTTAAATAGAAAATATTTCCTTCCCATAAAACAAATGTTTCTCGCTCAGGGTCAAACCCTTTTTCATTTAACAATAAAATAAAATCCACATCCGTATAATCGCATGGCACAAAAACACTGTTTTGTCGGTATCCAAATTTTTTTAACTGCCATGCTTTAAAATCAAGCACATGCTGTTGTTCAACTTCATAAAACTTAACACCATCAGTTCCAAATCGCATTGGTCTGGTATCCAGTCCGGAACCCAAAATCAAAAACTGCTTTGTTCCCTGATGTATTCTGTCCAGAACGGCATCATCAAAATATCTTGTCCGATACCTAACCAGAAATTTTGTGGATGGGGAGGTCTTTGCGATAGACAAAGCAACCTGATGTGTTTCATTATTCAGAAAAATATTGGCAAGATGGTCAATGAACAATGGGTCGGCACTTTCACTTTCTTCAGTCCGCCATTCAGCTATTACAAAAGCTGTTCTTCCTACCTTTTCATAAATTGAATCCATAAATTCTCCTGCGGAAATCGTTTAATTTCCGAATAATTCTTCAATTTTATTTTGTACTTCCGGTTGTGTAAACGTGATCCTGTGCATTGCATTTTCCCTTGCCACAACATCTTTCAGTTCCTTTTTTATTTGCCTGTTTAAATGCTCCTTCAAAACCTCTAAAGACAGCCGCGGTCTTTCCGCCAACTCTCTTGCGATGCTTAACGCGACTTCAATCACTTCTTGCTTTTTAACAATTTTAACCGGCGCACCTCTTTCCTTTAAGTCACTGCCGTAGTAATTTTGAGCCGTAAACAGCATTTCGTTGCCGAGTGCTTCTCCTAATTTTCTTGGAATAATATAGGTCGCTCCCATCCCAGGGGTAAAACCATACTTCATAAATACGGCATTATAGACACATTCCTCGCCCAGCACGATAACATCAGCAAAACAGCCAAGCGATAAACCTCCTCCCATTGCATGCCCTTGCATAGCCGCTATAACGGGTAATTCACATCTTATGAATAAATCAAAGAAATCCAACTCTGCAAGCGCGACCTCGCCTGTTCCATTCGTTATGCTTTTGCTCAGTTCAACCAATTCCTCCTTTGTGCCGCCGCAACAAAAATAATTGTCATAACCATGCACTAACACGACCTTCAGCTTCATATTATTGGAAATCTCACCAAAAGTCTCTTTCAGTTCCTTTACAAACGTTTTGGAAAATGTATTTTTATATTCTCTGTCCTCCAGAATTACAATCCCTATTTCACCTTGTTGAACTAACTTTATTACACTGCCCATTGCTGCCTCTTTTCTATTCTGCTTCAAGCCTTCCTGGGTGATCATCCAGATGTGACAAAGCTTAACTCCATGCATATTCCCTATGGTAATCTTTGATTCCCTTTAAAAACAGTATCTTTTTTCCCTTGAAAAAATGATCATAAACAAATGAGTATTGCGATAGGTCCGAATCTTTATCATTGACGCCAAATCCCCATTTGCCATTTAAATTCAATAGCTTTTCATACTCTTCCATACTTAATTTATATCTTAGATTTAGCCTTTGCTGAATATTCATAGCCGCAAGAATCTCTTTTGACCCAGGTACTGCCAAACCGCTAAAAAACTCCGAAGAACAGCCTGAGCCATAAGAAAAAAGTCCGATCCGTTTTATTTGTTTATCATCGGTGTTATTAATCAAACTGGCCAAAGCCATATATAAAGACGCCGAATATAAGTTACCTACCTGCATACTGTACATCAATGAAGGCATTACCCTGCTTTGGAAATCCTCCTCTATCTGCCGGGCATCAAGCCGATATAGTTTTCTCATCATCTTTCTATGAGCCCCTTTAACCATCCCGGCAAAAGGGGCATGAAAGGCTAAATACTCAAAAGTGTTCCCAAACTCTACTTCTTCAACCCTGTCAGCATAGGCCTTAAAACTATTTTCAAGACAGTCAAGATAAGATAACAGCGATAAATCGGGATCCCCTGTTTCCACATCAACAGAAGGTCGGCAAGTATCCATTACTTCATAGCTATACATTCCCATTGCTCCAAAATCCATCTCCAGAACATTGGGGGCAGTTCCTACCAAAAACGCCACCGCCCCAGTTCCTTGTGAAGGTTCGGCATAGGTAACCGCTGCTGCCGATCGCGAAACGTCTGTCGCGACTACAAGCACCTTAGGATTATACTCACGATGGGCGACAACATAACTGCAAGCCATTTGCAGCGCCGCCGTTCCCCCATAGCACGCTTGCTTTATCTCAAAAAGCCGACAGTTTCTGGTCAGCCCCAAATAGTCATGAATGTATGTACTGATGGATTTTCCAAAATCAATACCTGATTCTGAAGAAGTAATAACTACTTCTATCTGCCTCTTCGACTCCTCACTTAACCGGTCAATGATAGGCTTGGCAGCGTTTACCCCATTTGTGACAGGGTCTTCACAAGGAATGCCTACGGCCTTGTTCACCATCATCAGATTGTCAAAGCGTTCAAGCTTGAGCTCTCTGGCTTCAAATAATGTTTTTACATCTATGAAAGCCGATCCGCCGTATAGATTTAGCGCTTCTATTCCCACCCTGATTTCTTCCATCTGCTCATTTCCTTTCTAATGATACACCTGCCCCGGCAGCGCAAGGCGCTGCCTATACGGCTCCGGCCAGTTCTAAAATACGTTTATTGTAATATTCTGCCGCTTCAGACATCAGCATGATTCCTATTTCATCAACGTGTCTGTTTGTCCAATTTTCAAGAGCTGTTCCCTTAACCAACTGGTTAAAAGCCCCTAACGCCGGTCCGCAATGTACCTGATAATCAACTTTGTTTTCCATGCTTCCGTTTAATGCAAGCATAGTTGAATGCCCAAAATACCATCTGAATATCAAAGCCATCTTATGCTTTGGGTTTTTCTCTGCTTTTTCAATTTCTTCGGAGCCATAATATGCTTTTACCTCTTTGTATACATCGTCAAAACTTCTTTTAAAATACTTTTGTTGAAGTTGGGTTCTGGTGTTATCATCTATTTCATCTAAGGAATTATGATGTTGATATAAATCAAAGAGCCTAGCTGCCCTGATAGGAAAAAACAACCCTCTTTTCAGTACCTGGATTTTTGCACCTATCTCAAACATATCTCCCGCCGGTGCATAGGCGGTATCCTGAACATTGATCTGTTGAAGCAGATCCTTAACCGCACTGCTCGTGCCGGCTTCAACCGTACATTGATTGACTGATCCAGTCATCACAAAATCCGCCCCTAAAAGAAAAGCGGCCGCTACCGCTGAAGGAGTTCCTATCCCCCCTGCCGCACCAACTCTTACCTTTTTGTCATATTTATATTTCTTCATCATATCGTCCCTTAATTTTAACATTGCCGGCATTAACACATATGCCACTCCACCGTCTGTATGACCTCCGGAATCAGTCTCGACACATAAATCATCAGCCATCGGGAACGTTTTGGCTAATAATGCTTCCTGCTGGCTAATCAGATTGTCTGCCAATAATTTATCAACAATACGTCCCGGTGCCGGACTTAAAAAGTTTTCGGCCACTTCAGGTCTTGATACCTTGGCAATTATTTTATTGTCCGAAACGATCCTCCCTGACAAATCCCTTCTCAATCCTTTTAACCTATATCTTACCAGTGCCGGAGTCACCGTTATAAATGCCGAAGCTTCAATATTCCTCACACCGTATCTTAAAAAAATGTCGGCAAGTCTTTCTTCCTCCTGTGGCTTGTTGAAGTTATGAAGGAAATTAACCCCATAAGCCCCCATGCCCTTCATTTCCTTTTGGATGTATTTTATTGCCTCTTCTATGGACTCCAAGTCTAATCCGCCCGAACCCAAAAATCCCATCAAACCTGCCTTTCCAGCGCGAACAACCAATTCTTTGGAGGCAACTCCTTTGTACATGGCACCAAGCAAATAGGCATATTTTATCCCGTAATCCTTCTTAAATTCCGTACTCCCAAGCGATTCTGCCATAACACAAAAAGATTGGGTTCGATTATCAACTTTAGCCGCATCGGAAGACAGCAACGGCTCGGCATCTCTTTTTATCGCTTTAACTAATCCGTTGATCACATTTCCAGGGCCAATCTGGATAAATTCTTTTACGCCTCTTCCCATCAGATATCTTATGCTTTCTGTCCATTTAACCGAATTTGTTATCTGCTCCGCCAGTGTCGCAATCAGATATGTCTGTTTGTAGGGTCTGGCATAAACATTTGAAATTACCGGCAGCTTGATATCTTTATACTCAAACCGGCGGGCATATTCCATAAATTCAAGTTTTGCGCCCTCCATATATCTGGAATGAAATGCACCACTCACTTTAAGAACCACGTATGACCGTGCCTCCGCCTCAAATATCGGCTTTGCCAAATCTATCATTGCTTGAGGACCAGAAATAACAATCTGGGTAGGGGTGTTCGAATTTGCCACATCCAATTCCAACAACTCATTCTCTACAATTATTTTTCTGACGGTCTCTTCCCGTAAGCCCATAACAGCGGCCATAGCGCCACCATAAGCCTTTCCCATCAACTCACCCCTTCTTTTCACGAGCTTGACTCCCGTTTCAAAGTCAAAAACACCTGCCGCAAAGAGGGCATCATATTCTCCTAAGCTGTGTCCGGCGACGAAATCCGGCTCAATACCAGTCTCATTAAGCTTTTTCAAATAATTCAAAGCATTGACTATGTATAATGCCGGCTGGGTATATTGTGTCTGATTAAGTTGATCGTCCGGATCTTCTAGGCATAATTTTTTTATAGAATATCCCAGTATCTGATCTGACTTTACCGTAAATTCCTCAAACTCATCAAATAATTCTCTGCCCATACCTTTGTGCTGCGAACCTTGACCAGGAAATAAATATGCAACCATACTTCTCTTTTCCTTTCATTATCTCTCATCTAAGCGTTTGCTTTATAAATCTATTTTAGAAATCTGCCTTTTTGGATAAAGTTTCTAATTGCACTTAAGCTAGAAATTTCAGTTTAATTAACATTTCGTGTCGTAATATGTAATTTGTAATTATAAATTATATACTAGTATTAATTAATTGTCAATTAATATTAGCAACATAATATATAATAATACATTATGTTGCTAATATACAAATGCTGGATAAATACGCGATTATAATCTAATTATTATATTACTATAAATTCTAATTTCATCTTTTTATATGTTTTTGTAAATTTTATCTCAAAGGTGTCCTGTTCTAAGCCGCAATGACGTATCCTTGCAAATATCATGTTGATTGACAATGGGCCGAATTTATAATTTCGTTATATAATAATATAACATTGTTGACAAAAGTTCTTTCAAGGTATAAGCTAAGGGGGAAATCTTAAAATATCTTTTGAGCGGAGGCTGATTCACGATGAATCTAAACTAAATGCCCATCAAAGACGAGGTGTTTACTTGGAAAACTATGAACAGGAATTTAATATTGAACTAATCCATTACAATATGATTATCAGTATCATTCACGAGCAGTTGACAGATGCTGAAAAAGATAAGGGTAAAAGCATCCAAGACTTAGCCGAGACAAATAAGGATATGTGGGAAAACGCCCCCCATTCCGCCGATGACTTTGACAATGCCGTTCAGTTAAGCCAATATTATCAGCCGCTTGCCATTGGTACCAAGGCCGTAGAATCCAGCGTAAAAAAGATTCAGTTGCTTGAGCGGTTACTATCTTCGGCCTACTTTGCCCGGATTGATTTTTGTGAGGAAGGCAACGAAGAATATGAAAAAATTTATATTGGCAGAGGTATGCTGTCTTCCGGTACAGAAAAAACAATCCATATTTTCGATTGGCGTTCTCCTATCTCCAGTTTGTTTTATCGTTTTGAAACCGGAATTGCTTATTATGACACACCGGACGGTCGTGTTGCCGGAGATATTGCACTGAAACGGCAATATGAAATTAAAAAAGGAGTCTTTGAATATTATTTTGATGCCGATGTTCAGATTGCAGACGAATTTTTACGCAAAATGCTATCGGGAAATACTAATAACAAAATGAAAACCATTGTCGAAACCATCCAGAAAGATCAGGATATCGCTATCCGTGATATGACTCATGACTTACTAATGGTTCAAGGAATCGCAGGAAGCGGCAAGACTTCTATCGCCTTACACCGTGTGGCTTATTTGAAGTACCAAGGTCTTTCAAACCGTTTACAGTCATCCGACATTATCATTCTGTCTCCCAACACGCTATTTGAGCAATATATTTCCAATGTGTTACCGGAACTGGGGGAGGATGAAGTAAAGTCGATTGTGATTGACGATTTAATAAGCACCAGCCTGAAAGAAAAAACAATATTTAAGTCTCGATACGAACAAACGGAATCGTTGATTTCCTGTACTGACCCATCTGAAAAAGAACTGCAAAAACAATCGCTGGTCTTTAAAATGTCCCAAGACTTTTGCAAAATACTAAACAGGTATGCCGACAGCCTCCCTGATTCACATATCGGCTTTACGGACATTATATATGATGAAAGAACCGTTTTTACCGGACAGTATTTGAAGGATTATTTGCTGCAAATGGATAGCAAAATGAGCTTAGTGTCGAAACTGGAGCATCTTCGGAAGCATATTTTTAAGAAAATCCATAATTTGCGTAAGGATCGGATTGCCAAGCTACAGCGACTTGCCATGAACGATACAAATCATCCTTTTGATTGGGAGGAATATGCAAGAGAGCTGTCAATAAGGGAAAGTACCTGTCTTGCTCATCTGGTAGACAGTTTTACCAAGCCTGACAGTATTGCCCTCTATAAAAAATTGATCAGCACAGAAAATCTGTTGTTTTCACTTTCAGAAGGCATCAATTTGCCAGATAGTATAGATGAAATTCTGTTCTACTCACAGCAACATCTTACAGATTCTGTCATGCAAAACGAGGATGCCTTGGCGGCAGCCTACCTGCAGCTATTGATTGGCACAAATGATACTTATGGACAGGTTCGGCAGATCGTAGTAGACGAAGCACAGGATTACTATAGTCTCCATTTTAATATAATGAAAAGGCTATTCTCTAACGCACGGTATACCGTCCTTGGTGATATTAACCAAACAATTGAAAAACAGGAAAACATGAACCTATATGAAAAAATCACCGCGATCTTGAATCCCGCCAAATCTTGTCTGATGATTATGAACAAAAGCTTTAGATGTACGAAAGAAATCCTTACATTCAGTATGCAGTTTTTGGACAGCGATACCCCATTTGAAAGCTTTAACCGTAGCGGTGACCCGCCACAGATTGTCGAAGCACCCGACCTTGATTCGCTGGACAAAAAAATTATAGCAGAAGCCCTTTATAGCCAAAACAAAGGCTACCAATCCATCGGGATTATATGTAAGAATGCACAGGAATCCGAAATCCTTCATGGTCGCTTGAAAGATAAGCTCACGATCCATTTGATACATTCGGGCGATAATTTAAATACTGCCGGAGTCTTTATTATTCCCATTACTATGTCAAAAGGCTTGGAGTTTGATTCTGTCCTGGTTTATGGTGTTGATATTAGCCATTATCATACCGCCGATGATATGAAACTGCTTTACATCGCCAGCACTCGCGCCTTACACCGGCTGAACCTTTTTTATACCGGGGAGAAAAGTCCGTTGATTCAAGGAGGTATTACAGAATGACATTGGATATTATTATTACTCTGTTAAGTGAGATCATAAGTACCCCCGAAAAAGATTTAAGTGGCAGAACACCGTTGACACAGGAATATGATATTGAACCAATTGATGTTGCTAAGCTCATGATCGAGATTGAAAATCGCTATGAAGTAACGATTTACGATGAAGACGTTCATACATTTCAGACGTTAGACGATGTCGTTAGATATGTGGATTCATTGATTGATTGAATAGACAAGGCGGATTGACCTCTATTTATAAAAAACTCGGTTTTATCCGCAAACTGCCAATATATAAAAATAATGATAATAAAGTATTATTGCATATATAAAGAATCACTATAATAAATACTATCGTCCATCGTTCTTATGAGTGGAAGCAATTTAGACAACGGCAGTAATGTTATGAACATCAATACCACAACAAGTGCTATACACATTTTTCAGGCCCATAGGAACTCCTTTACAAACCAAATGTTCCGAAGATAAATGAAGGGAGAACACTAATATTGTACCGGGTATCCCCACGGACTGTTACTAATAAATATTAAAGGCACTACTTGCATTTTATGCTATTTTGTAACATGAGTAAAGCGAAAGGAATGGATATAAAAATGAAAAAGGTTATTGTTATTGAAGACATGGATAATCTGCGAATGGGTAATGTCATTTCCCATATTCTGGAAGGTATCAGCGGTGTCAATAAAGTAACGCTTAACTTGGAAGAAGAATCTATCATTGTGGATTATGAACGTGGCGCATTAACGGAGGATGAATTATGTGATGCAATCAACGATGAGGGATTTGAGGTCATGGACATATTTGATGATTAGAGACTGTTAAAAATTGGACCTGTTGACAAACCATTCTAACATGTTAACGTCATATGGTAGAATTTCCGCCGCAGCCGCTCGTTCGCCTTGCCCGCATAGGCTATCACCGCCGGCGTATTCCCTTTCTGCCTTCGCTTTAGCTCCGCTGATTTATGGCCTGTCATGCCCTAGTAAAACTTTGTGCCGACTCCACCAGAAGCAGTATTGACAGTTTTTGGGTAAATCCACGTCTTATAAATGCGGGGTCACTACATATTGTCTTAGTTAGTAAAACTAAACAAGCTACTAACCAAGGTGGTAACCAGTCTTTTGAAAGATCCTACATTTTCACAGACCAAGATTGCCGATTCCACCTGCACTTATCGGCTTTGTACTAATCTGGTATCGAATCCTCCACACACAAGCCCCCATATCCCTCACGTGTCAAGTTAATGACATTAAATTTTCAACTTTTTTCAGTTAAAATTGCCGTAACCCTGATTCTTTCGTTGGGTGCGTGTGAAGGTAATGACAATTGGGTGTGAAGTACGAGTGAAATTAATGACAATTCTTGTACCAGTTTTTTATTTATTCTAATATAATTTTTTATAGGTAATTTGACTAAAATATCTTTCATCCCAACAAATATTTACCTGCTTTAGATAATTATACGTCTCACAAACCTCTGACCTGATGTTCTTGAAGGTCCTTTAGCCAAATGTTTCCAAATTATCTATGTAACTTCCTTGTATTCTGGGCAAAAGCTGACTAGGATTCCAATTTTCAGGAGATATATTGTGGGGCATATCAATTGTTTGTCTCCAATGCCACAGGGTTACGAAGCCAGTCTAGGAGTTCCTTCATACTAACAATTCTCACATCAGGTTTTGTCAAAGCATAATTAATGAAATCAGCTAAAGCTGCCCTTCTATCTTCCATTGTCGCATTTGTAGCCACTTCATCGTTAACTGAATAAACCGGGGTATGTGCCCCAAAGACCATAGGAGCACGATTACCTTTTGAACCCCCCCAATGATTTATACCCTTGGGGCCATTGTTGAACGAAAAACGACAGACTTCTGACCTATCGTTTATCATATAAGCCGTAGCAAGCGTAAGATGCCCCTCAGCATTACCTAATTTATGTTATAATAAACTTTCATTCCATTTACACAAAACTGGATCTATTGGCAATAGCAATTTATTTCTAATGGTATTATTACTGCTTCACCAACTTCACAATTTTATGTACATTCAATAGCATTATTGATATATAAATCAAGCAAATTATATAGCCATGTATCCAATTTAGAAAATCTGAATCCTATTTCTTCTGATTTACTTAAATCCATACTAAATTCGAGCGTTTCATTATATGGGGCTTTGTCCCCAGTATCCGAAAGGACAGCTTTCATATTCGTTTTATTTTCAATGTAACTAATAATATCATATAATGAAACACTTCCATTACTTGCAGCATTTATATAACCAAAAAAATCATTATTTGCCATCCATGCAAGAAATTTACCAGCTTCCTTGGATTGGATAAAAGTCATTTTTTCTTTCAAATTATCTATATACATAGGAATTGAATTGACAATATGTTCAACATAAAAATATAATCTCTTTGTATAGTCATCTTCCCCTATTACAAATGGAAATCTTATCGCCACGGCAGAAATATCGTTATAAACCTGAAACAAGGCACACTCTGCCTGACGTTTTGTTTCGTCATATGGATAATCGTTTCGTGAACACCATTTAAGCTCGTAAGATTCCGGTTTGAAATCACCTTCTACTAATTGTTTTTTTGGCTTTGGGTAAACTGACATCGTTGATACTTCAATATATTTATTGCATTTCAAGACTTCCAATAAATATTTTATGTCATTTGAACTATAAGCCAAACTATCATATGCAATATCAAAATTTTTATCATTCAAAGCGTTATATAAACTTTCAGGATTTGTTCGATCCAAAAAAATCCTACTAACATTGATACCAAAATTATCTATGGCTTGACCGCGAGTTGCAATTGTAACTTTATGACCATCTGACAATAAATGTTTAACCAAGTGAACACCCATATACCGTGTTCCACCAATAACTAAAATATTCATAAATATGCTCCGTTCAATTAATACCTTTTAATTTAAATAATTGCTATATATTTGTTTTAATGAAAAATAAATTCTATTTTTCATATTGTAAAACTATCTATAATCTTCAAAAACCTTCTGTAGCTTCTATTTTGTCTCAAGTATTTAAAATTATCGGCACATAAAAATCTTGCAAAAATCTTCTGTATAAATGTAGAATATGTAATATCATCATCTTTGCTTAATTGTAACACATTAATTCTTTGTTATCAAATAAGTTTGGCAATATTTTCACCAAATGTTGTGAGCGGTATACATAGTGTTATTAGCAAATGGAGGTTTCCGGTGCATCAGCACAACGCTGTAAACTCCAATGAAAGAATTTCCTCATATCATAATTAAAATCAAACAAAACTTCAACAATAATTCTTTTTATTTTAACTTTTCACTTTTTTGCTTATTGAAATGATAATATTTTCTCTCACTCCGGCAACGCCCCCTCCACACACAACGCGCCGTAACCGACTCTCTCATTCGGATATTCCCGTTCTCCCCTTAACTCTCTGGCTCCATTCCGCAGATACGCTTTCACCTTCTCCCCATACAAAAAACTGTCATTCCCCTTCACGATCCCCCATTCCATCAATAGTGCCGCCGCTCCGGTCACGAACGGCGTCGCATATGACGTCCCGCTGACAATCTCAGGTCGGTTACCCGGCAGGACGGTGCTGATGTTCACCCCAGGTGCCGCGAGATCCGGCTTGATGCTCCCGCCCGCCACACGCGGGTCGGTAAGGCTCTGTAAAACATAGCCCCGGCCGGAAAAATCGGCGTAAGACTCATACACCACGTCATAGGCTGCCACTGAAATCACCTTCTCGGCCGTCGATGGTATCGTCAGCGTCTTTTCCGGTGTCGGCGTGAAAAAGCCGGTGCCGGCATTCAATACTCCGCTGCTTGGCAGGTAGAAGTCATAATTCCCGTTTACCGTCCTGACCGGCGTGAGCGTAAATGTCCATATTCCCTCATCGACATAACTGCCATCTGGGACATAGTCAAAATAAATCTCCTGGTTAATCGAATAGGGACTGGGCTCGCCGACATAAATCAATATCTTTGTCGTGCCGATGCTCACTGTCTTCTTGCCCGGTATCATCGTATCGACTGATTCCTGCCGGCCGGAAGGCGCGGTGAGCTCGACCGCAAACCGGTCACTGTACTCCTTCCAGAGCTGGACACTGAAACTCTGCTGGTAGGGGGCGATGTTTAACTCTATCCTTCTGCTCTGCTGGCTGCCGCCGTCCTTCACGCGGCCGAACTTTCCCGACAGATGCCCGCCTGCTGCTCCTTCATTTCCGGTTCCCACACAGATTACATTCCTGCCTATCTCGGATATATTGTCCATAAACCGCTCCAGGATCGAAGTCCCGTCATGTGGCCCATAGGTGTTGCCAAAGCTTAAATTAATGGCTACCGGCATCCCTAGGCCGACAGCCTTATTGACTACATAAGTAAGCGCCCGCATCATTTCCGTAGTCCGTGGAAAGGAATCGGGATCCGGCGAACCCAGTTTCACGATAATTAGGCTGCTCTCCGGTGCCATGCCCAAGTATCTTCCTTCATTTAAAAGCCCGGAAGCAGCCGCGATGGCCGTAACTGCCGTGCCGTGGCCGGAAATATCACGGCTGGGCACAATCTGAAACGTCTCTTCTGCCGTGGACGCTTGCAGCGCCACATCAATCATCAGCTTATTAAACTCTACCCCGGTCTGAAAGCCTTGCGGCGGCGCGGCGGCGCCGGCAAAAGGGCTTTCCGGAGGGGTCTGGCGGTTAACATTATCCGCCGTCAAGGTCTGATCCCACAGATATAGGATTCGGCTGCTGCCATCCGCCTTCCTGAACTCCGTTCCCTGATAATCTAGGCCGCTGTCTATTACCGCAATTAATGTCCCGTTTCCCCGGAGATTGGGAGGATTGATGGCAAGCGAAATGACACAGGATGCCCGCCGTCCTTCTAAGGTATCAAAATAAAGCCGCTTAGGCTTTTCGACATATTCGACCTCATCAAGATCCGTAAAGGCCGCGATCAGCTCTTCCTTCAGCCTGACAATCGCGTATCCGGCGATCAGCTCTTCTACCTGGATACCTGATTCCCGGAGCCTGCCGATATCGCCGTTATATTTTACGATCAGTTCCCATGTGCCGTCCGCAGGATCATAGCCCACCCCTAGTACCTCTGATTTTCTCCGTTCCTCTTCATCGACCGCTAGGGCCAGATTCAGCAGGGCTTCCAGCTTGCCGTTTTCCGCCATACGCCTGTGAACTCCCCCTTCATTTATGCCTCCCTACAATATATGCGTCAGGTCATATGGTTGCCAATGGGAGCTTTTGACAAATAGCGCGTTTTTTACTCTCAACACAACAGTGAATAATAACTGTATATATGTTTTGGATATAACTCAAAACTGAATAGTAATATTAAATGTGTAATTACGCCCAATAAAAACAGCCGGACCCGAATCATCAGGCCGGCCGGCAAATATCCCTTTTATACTTTCTTATACTTTCCTATGCTACTTTATACCAATTAATCCAGTTTTCCTATATACTCTACCGCTAATCTCACTTGTTCTTGTAACTGCTCATAATCCCGTCCGATATTATCATAAGTATTTTCCCTGATATCCAACATAAGCGCCGTGCTTATCTCAGTAACTTTCTGAATGCCCAGATTGGCTGACACCCCTTTAAGCCCATGGGCACCGGCCTCAATTCCCTTATGGTCATTATTCCGAACCGCCGTCGCCAGTTCAGCCATAATCCGCTCGGCGTTTTCCGGGAACTTCTTTAAATACTTTACATACATTTCTTCTTTACCCATAAACAAAGAAAACGTACGCTTCAGATCCAAATCAATTACGGAAGCCACTTCGTTTAATGTCATCTTGCCTTTCTCCTCCTTCCTCGCTTCTTCCCCGATCATGTCTTCTTACTGATGTATTACAACAGCCTGTTACCTGACGTGTTCGGCACGCTAGGATTGCGACGCTGGTATCTGGCTAATAAAAACAGACAAATATATAATACAATACAACAAGATAAAATGAAAGGGGTAAAGAAAATAATTTACATATTTATTTAAATAATGAACCCTGAAGATAATTTATGCCAGCCGGCTCAGCTTGGCCGCCTGGTCGGCAGCTATGAGACTATCGATAATCTCTTCTAAGTCTCCGTTCATGACCGCTTCGAGCCGATGGAGGGTCAGCTTGATCCGATGGTCGGTAACCCGCCCCTGCGGAAAATTATAAGTCCTGATCTTCTCCGAACGGTCGCCTGTCCCGACCTGGCTGCGGCGTAACTGGGTTTCGGCATCATGCTGTTTTTCCTGTTCGATCTCATAGAGCTTCGCCCGCAGGACCTTTAAAGCCTTATCCTTATTTTTAAGCTGGCTCTTTTCATCCTGGCAGGATATCACGATGCCCGTCGGAATATGGGTGAGCCGTACCGCCGAATCCGTGGTATTGACGCTCTGGCCGCCGTTTCCCGAAGAGCGGAACACATCAAACTTGCAGTCGTTAAGATCGACATCAACCTCTACCTCGCCGACTTCCGGCATGATGGCCACCGTTATCGTCGAGGTGTGGATCCGTCCTCCTGATTCGGTTTCCGGCACCCTCTGGACGCGATGCACCCCGCTTTCGTATTTCAGGCGTGAATAGGCGCCCTGGCCGTTGATCATAAAACTGACATCCTTGATCCCGCCGATGCCGATCTCGTCAATGTTCATGGTCTCCACCTTCCAGCGCTTTCCTTCCGCGTATTTGACATATACCCGGTATATCTGGGCGGCAAAAAGGGCGGCTTCATCACCGCCAGCACCGGCCCGGATCTCCACGATGACATTTTTGTCGTCGTTGGGGTCCTTGGGCAGGAGCAGGATCTTCATTTCTGTTTCCAGCTCTTCAATCCGTTTTTTAGCTTCGCCCAGTTCCTCTTTCAGCATGACCCGCATCTCTTCATCATTTTCCTCTTCCAGCATCGTAAGCGAATCAGCCACATCCTGGCGGCATTTCTTATATTCTTTATAGGCTTCCACGATCGGCATAAGATCGCTCTGCTCCTTCATCAGCACGCGGAAGCGTTCCTGATTGGCGGTAACCGAAGGCTCATTCAGTTCCTCCATGATTTCTTCAAATCTTATCAACAAATCCTCTAATTTTTCAAACATAACCGGGCCCTCCATATACCCCGGATACTACTCTGTCCAGTCCGGCCAGATCCTTTACTGCCGTTACTTCCCGGAAGCCTGCCGCTGTCATCATATTCATGACGTCTTCCGCCTGGTCATATCCGATCTCCAAGAACATCATCCCGCCTCTCGCCAGATAACTGCCAGCCCTCCCGATGATCTCACGGTAAAAGAAAAGACCGTCCGCTTTTCCGTCAAGGGCAATTAGCGGCTCATAATCCTTTACTTCGCTCATCAGCGTGCCGATCACAGGAGTCGCGATATAAGGGGGGTTTGAGACAATGATATCATATTTTCCCGACACTGCCGCCCAAAGATCGCTTTCCCGCCATTCTGCCTCCAGCCCCAGCCGGGCGGCATTCTCCGCTGCCACTGCCAAGGCCGCGGCGGAAACATCCGTCCCCGTTCCCCGGCAATAATTGGAGTATTTAAGCAGGCTAAGCAAGATACAGCCTGATCCCGTCCCGATATCCAGCACAGACTGCCCGTCGTGCAGATGGCGGAGCGCCTCTTCGGCCAAAATTTCCGTATCCTGGCGGGGAATCAGCACCTGCGGGCTGACCAGAAAAGTAAGCCCCATAAACTCCTGACAGCCTAAAATATATTGCAGAGGAACATGCTTTTTCCTCTGCTCGATAGAATCCGTATAGCCAAGCCTCTCAGCTTCACCGACTTCCCTCTCCCCGTGCACCAGCAGGTCATGCCTGTCCGTACGGCAGGCTGCCTCCAGCAGCAGCCGCGCATCCAGCTCGGCCTCTTCGATCCGGCCTTCCTCCAGCTGCGAACGGCCCCATTTAAATAACTCACGATAATTCATGTTCCGTCCCTGACTTCATCCATGCCTCGTCAATATCATATCCAAAGGCTTCTTTTTGATACGCTTTCCAGTCAAATACGGCCTCTAGTGCCTTGATTGCCACTTCCAGCATCTGTTCATCCGGTTCTTTGGTCGTCAGCCGCTGGATCAGCATGCCCGGTGCCGAGAATATCCTTACCAATATATTATTGCTTCTTCCCGCCCAGCGGATGATCTCATAGGATATCCCCGCAATTACCGGTATCAGGGCAATCCTCAGCAGCACCCTTAACAGCGGTTCCTCGACCCGTATGAAAAAGAATATAATAATACTGATAAAAATTACAAAAAACATAAAACTAGTCCCACAGCGCCGGTGCAGCCGTGAACTCCGCATGGCCTCCTGCACCGTAAGCGGCCTGCCCTTCTCAATACAGTTGATACATTTATGCTCCGCCCCATGATAGCGGTAGAGACGATGGATATCCTTCATCAGGCTGATCGCCGACACATAAAATAAAAAGATGCCGATCCGGATCGCCCCCTCTAAAATCACGATTAATGAACTGTTCCTGATATGATCTCTCAGCAGATCAGACAGATAATAAGGCAGCAGCATGAAAATAGCGATTGCCAGTACCACCGAAATCACGGTGGTGATACCCATCAGTACTTTTTCGGCCTGCCCCTTAAATACTTTATCCATTGTCCTGTCAAAAGCCGTCTCCTCCGCCTCCCCATCCTCATAAAAGGAAGCGGAATAAGTAATCGTCTTCATGCCCAGCATCATGGATTCAATAAAATTAAACACTCCCCGGATAAAAGGCAGCTTCTTGATCCTGCTTTCCGGTAGCACACCACGGAAAATATCGATTTCCACTTCAATCTCGCCGTCCGGTTTCCTGACGGCTATCGCATATTCTTCTTTGTTCTTCATCATGACACCTTCCAGGACGGCCTGCCCGCCGACTCCGCAAGATGAGTTCCTTTTTTTTCTAGCCATCGCACACTCCTTGCCACTTTCACATGCCCACTTATCCGTCGTTAACCATCCACAAATATCCTTATAAGCAAAAATAAGGTTGAGATGCGCACCTCAACCTTCATCGCTCACTGCTATTTGCTTTCCACACCGTATTTCCTATTAAACTTATCGATACGTCCGCGTGCCTGTGTTACCTTCTGCTGCCCAGTATAGAACGGATGGCATGCCGAGCAGATTTCCACATGGATCTCCGGCTTCGTTGATCCGGTCTCAAATGTATTACCACAGTTGCATCTTACTGTCGCCTGCTGATATTTAGGATGTATTCCTTCTTTCATTTCTTCACCTCTTAACTTATAAAAGTATCATATCATAACAATCCAGCCGTAAAAATGACCTTATTAAGTTTATCATAGGTTACGATATCTTGCAAGTATATTTTTCGTAAATAGATGAATTAGATGAATTTGATTTTTTTAACCATATTGACAAACTCTTGATTATTCCTAGTCTTGGAAAACATATCCAGGATACGGTCCGCCGCTTCTTCCGGTTTCATCCCGTTAAGTGCCTTCCGCATGATATTGATTGCCTCCAGTTCATCAACGGCAAGCAGCAGATCCTCACGCCGGGTTCCCGACTTGGGTATGTCAAGCGCCGGAAATATCCTTTTTTCCGAAAGCTTCCGGTCCAGGACCAGTTCCATATTACCGGTTCCCTTAAATTCCTCGTAAACTACATCATCCATCTTACTGCCGGTTTCGACCAGCGCTGTGGCCAGTATCGTCAGCGAGCCGCCTTCCCGCATATTCCGTGCCGCGCCAAAAAACCTTTTCGGCATATGTAACGCCGATGGATCTAAGCCCCCGGAAAGCGTCCTGCCGCTGGGCGGAACCACCTGATTATAAGCCCGGGTAAGCCGCGTAATACTGTCAATCAGGATGACCACATCCCGGCCATGCTCCACCAGACGACGTCCCCGCTCGATTACCATCTCGGAAACCCGCTTATGATGCTCCGGCAGTTCGTCAAAGGTAGAATAAATAACTTCCACATTGGGGCCCTCGATAGCTTCACGGATATCCGTCACTTCTTCCGGGCGCTCGTCGATAAGCAGGATAATCAGGTGCGTATTCGGCGAATTCCTCTTGATCGACTTAGCGACATCCTTCAGCAAAGTGGTCTTTCCTGCCTTAGGCGGGGAGACAATCATCCCTCGCTGCCCCTTGCCTACCGGGCTGATCAGATCCATGACGCGCATGGCAATGCTGGCTCCCGGCATCTCCAGATGCAGGCGTTCGTTAGGGAAGATGGGGGTCATATCCTCAAAATTGTATCTGGTGGAAGCAACTTCCGGCGTATAGCCGTTGATGCTCTTCACCATCAGAAGGGCGGCAAACTTTTCACCCTGCGATTTGATCCTAGTATTTCCTTCCAGTATATCGCCGGTCTTCAAACCAAAACGGCGGATCTGGCTTGGCGCCACATAGACGTCCCGCTCTCCGGGCAGATAATTCTCACAGCGGATGAATCCGTATCCGTCCGGCATGACCTCCAAGATCCCGCTGGCGATGATCCCGCTGTCCAGCTCCGTCTGAAAACGGTCTTCTTCCCGTTTCTCGCTTCGCTCAGCCCTTTCTATCTCCGGTTTGTCCGGGCTGGTACGCTGGGAAGCGCGTTCTTTCTCCAGTCTTTCCTTTTCCTGCCGCTCTTTTTCGAGCTTATCCTTCTCATCTTCCTTTAGCATAAGCTCGATAAGGTCACTCTTTTTTAACAGAGATATTCCTTTCAGACCCCTGACTTTGGCAATCGCCTTTAAATCGGCAAGCGCTAATGATTGGTATTTTTCTCTCATATAAACTCCTAACTAATTCTCTTCTGGGATTGTTGGCAAGATTTCGCTGAAATGATCGTGCATCTTATGGAAGTATTATACAACAAGTTCTGGAAAAAGGAAAGGGAAATTTCTCCCCTCAACTGCGCCAGTCAGAAAGATGAATGACATTTTTCTGACTGGCGCCTCATAACATAGTATTTTTCTTTAATTTATGCGTCTTATTGCCCTTCTCCTAAATCCTCTTTCTGAGGTACTTGAACCTTTTTCTCATAACCGGCAAAGATAGCACCCACCCGGTCGGCATCCGGCTTCTTGGTACACAGGCTTACTGCCGGAACGATGATCAGGCCGGCCAGCATGGCAAACGCGCCGGCATTCACAGGCGACTGGAGCAAGATCGGGAAATGACTGCCGAAGAAAAGATTTAGGATCAGCAGACCGGAACCGAAGATAAAGCTCGCCCAGACTGCCGGCCTGGTAACCCTTTTCCAGTACAGGCCATATAAGAACGGAGCCAGGAAGGAGCCGGCCAGAGCCCCCCATGAGATCCCCATGAGCTGAGCAATAAAGGTAACGCGGCTCTTAAACTGGATGATTGCAATGACTACTGATATTGCGATAAAGACTACGATCAGGATCCGGATAATCAAGACCTGTTTTTTCTCGTTCATGTTTTTCATGAAGTTATCTTTTAAAAAGTCTAGTGTTAAAGTTGAACTTGAAGCCATGACTAAAGAGGAAAGTGTTGACATTGAAGCCGACAATACCAAGATTACTACTAAACCCATCAGTACCGGCGGCAGATCGGAAAGCATCGCCGGGATGATCGCATCAAACCCTTCTTCCGCTACATTGATCTTATCGCCGTACAGCCGGCCAAATCCGCCTAGGAAGTAACAGCCCCCGGCAACCACCAAAGCAAACACGGTCGATATTATCGTTCCCTTGGAAATGGCTTTTTCACTCTTAATGGCATAAAACTTCTGTACCATCTGCGGCAGTCCCCATGTTCCCAAAGAAGTCAGGATGACAACGCCCAATAGATTAAGCGGATCCGGCCCAAAGAAGGAAGCAAAAGCACCGGGCTGGGCTGTGACTGCCTGATCACTGACATTGGCCAGACCATTAATTGCTTCCATAAAACCGCCCTTATCGGCCAGAATCGCGGCAATAACTGCTACTATACCGATCAACATGATGATGCCTTGAATAAAATCGTTGATTGCTGTCGCCATATAACCGCCGGCAATCACATAGATACCGGTCAGCACTGCCATAATCACAATACACACCGTATAATCAATATCAAACGCCATACCGAACAACCGTGACAGGCCGTTATACAACGAAGCCGTATAAGGTATCAGAAAAACAAACACAATCAGCGATGCTCCGATCTTCAGCGCCTTACTGTCAAAACGCTTACCAAAAAACTCTGGCATCGTGGCGCTTTGCAGATGATGCGTCATGATGCGCGTCCGGCGCCCTAGGATCACCCAGGCCAACATGGAGCCGATCAAAGCATTACCGATCCCGATCCAAGTAGAAGCAAGCCCGTATTTCCAACCAAACTGTCCGGCATAACCGATAAAGATAACCGCCGAAAAATAAGAAGTCCCATAAGCAAAGGCGGTCAGCCAAGGACCGACATTCCTGCCCCCCAGAATAAAACCATTCACATCTGTAGCATGTTTACGGCAGTAAAAGCCGATGTAGACCATTACCGCAAAAAAGATTACCAGCATTATAAGTTTAATAACCATATTATCCCCCATCTCCGCTTCGGCGGGCTCATTTTAAAGATTTATCCTCATAGTAACTCTTATCCTCATAACATTTCATACCCCAATAATAAACTAAAAATATCAGCCTTTTATCTGCGCCTCCACCAGTCTGCTGCCGCAATATTTTTCCCGCAGCTTCGGTTTTTCAATCTTTCCGGTCGGATTCCGCGGAATCCGGTCAAAAATAATCCTATGCGGTCTTTTATAGCGGGGAAGCTGCTGACAAAAAGCCGCTATTTCCGCTTCCGTACAGGCCTGCTCCGATTTTAATTCGATGATCGCCGCTGTGGTTTCCCCTAGGCGCTTATCGGGAATCCCAATAACTGCCACGTCATGGATGGCTTCATGACGGCGCAAAAAGTCTTCAATCTGTACCGGATAAATATTTTCTCCGCCGCTGATAATGACATCCTTCTTCCGGTCCACCAGGAAAATAAAGCCGTCCTCATCCTCCATCGCCATATCGCCGGTATACAGCCAGCCATCGGCCAGCACTTCTTCCGTAGCCTGCTTGTCCTTATAATACTCGACCATGACGCCGGGACCCTTCACGGCCAGTTCACCGACCTCTCCCTTGGTTACTTCTATACGGCCTTCCGTAACGATTTTCGTTTCCCAGCCATAGCCAGCGATTCCGATCGCCCCCACTTTATGGATATTTTCTACACCCAGATGGACACAGCCAGGGCCGATTGATTCACTCAATCCATAATTGGTATCATAGGCATGATGCGCAAAATACTTTTTCCAGCTGCGAATCAGACTGGGAGGCACCGGCTGGGCGCCGATATGCATCAGCCGCCACTGCTCCAGCTCATAATCCGCCAGATTGACCTTGCCGCTTTCAATCGCCTCTAGGATGTCCTGCGCCCAAGGCACCAGCAGCCATACAATAGTACACTTTTCCCTAGACACGGCATCCAAAATATAACGCGGCTTCGTGCCCTTAAGCAGTACCGCCTTGCTTCCCGACAATAGCGACCCGAACCAATGCATCTTGGCACCGGTATGATACAAAGGCGGAATACAAAGAAAAACATCCTCTCTCGTCTGCCCATGATGATTCTGTTCTACCTGACAGGAATGGAGCAGGCTTTGATGTGTATGTAAAATCGCCTTGGGAAATCCCGTCGTTCCCGAAGAAAAATATATCGCCGCATAATCTGTTTCAGTCAATTCTGCTTCCGGGCTCTTACTGGAACAGTTCGAGGCCAAGGAGTTATAGTCCTCGGCAAATGTCGGACAGTTCTCCCCGACATAAAAAAGCAGCCGCTTCAGTATAATCCGATCGGCTATTTCCTCCACACGGCCGATAAATTCCGGCCCAAACACTAAGATATCCACATCTGCCAAATTGACACAGTATTCGATTTCATCGGGGGCATAACGGAAATTCAGCGGAACCGCCAACGCTCCCGTTTTCAAGATCCCAAAATAAATCGGCAGCCATTCCAGACAGTTCATCAATAAAATCGCCACCTTATCACCTTTCTTAATGCCCCGGGAGATCAGCAGATTGGCAAAACGGTTCGCCTTTTCGTTAAAAACATGCCAAGATATTTCCCGGCGATAATAGGAAGAGGGGTTCGGCTCCGTCAGTTCATATTCCTTCCAAGTCACCCGCCTTACTTCGGTAACCTCCGGATTTACTTCTACTAGGCAGATTTCATCCCCGTAGTTTTCACTGTTTTTTTCCAATAGGTCAATAATAGTCATGCTAAGTTTCCTTTGTTATTTAATATTATATTGATCCACTTCGCTTCACCGGGTTAAAGCGTTAATGCGTTTAACTGACAAAGTATACTATACTCTGATTTAAAAGTAAAGTCAAGTTATATTGAATTAGTATCAGGGTCACCGCATTTACTT
>DBDG01000018.1 GCA_002293475.1 Lachnospiraceae bacterium UBA938 | reverse complement strand
CAGCGTCAGGTTGGCCATGTCGTAGCCTCGGAACTGGTAAACACCGTCACATACCTTGAACCAGCCGCGGATGTTGTTGAGGCAGGCTTGCCGCCACAGGCTTTTGTCTACCGTATGCGGTGTCCTAGCCGGGTCGTAGTCATCCGGGATAAAACGGTAATTATCACAATCCCATATTGTCACTACATTTTGCTTATTGTCTTCATTAATAACAATTTTAGTGATTTGAGAGGGATATCTCATATTTATGTAGCCACGGTTACAATAATCAAAATCCCTCTTATCATAGAAGTTCAGCTTATCTTGATTCATATATTCTTCCTCCTTTTTTATTTACTTTATTACTTATATATTACACCAATTATCCAGCGAAGTAAACATTACGTCTTATTTTAGTGTAATGATATTCAGTTTATGCGAGGAGAAACCAAACTATGAATAATAGTTTACGACAGGTTGTAAACTATTTCGCCATCTCAATCCGGTTATGATCCGGATCGGTATTTCTACCAACAGCTGATCGTGATATGGATGCAATTGAGGAATATTTGAAAATAGATATATGTGATCGAGGTCAAGATATGGCGGGGAGAGGAGTATAACAAGCGCGGGGAGCAACAGCTTGCCGATTTTCTGGATATGTACGAGGCAAAAAAGGATGGCTCCTCAGCTTTAACTTCAAGAACGTATAAAGATATAGCGGATTCTACGTTCCCATGTCGAAGCGGGATGGGCAACAACAGGGGGGACTGTGTTTAAAACCGGTTTTTCCTGCGGTTCAAACGCAAGCGCACATCCGGCAGTCGCCGTAATATTTCCTTCCAGGATGGTGTGATGATCCAAATAACCACCTGAATAGAAGCGGATTGGTTGAAATCACCGCTCAAATTCCAATAACAGTGATTGGAGAGATTCAAATAAGTATCAGCGTCGGTTTGACCTTCATATATGATCTCCAGACAATTCTGCGCTGTTAACCGATATGTCGTTATAATAGCGGCTCTGCTTCTTCAAAGCCATCGCAATATTGCTTTGATTGCCATGATGGTCAGGGACACCGACCCGATAGATGGACGCACCGGTGAGTAAAAGATCCACAAAAAAACCTTGCGTATTTTCCATGTGAATAACTTTTACTCGCTCCATAATCTCGAAGCTGTACCATACAGATGGGCAGATATATACCTTGCCCTATTCTGGCACGGAAACGGCCTTGCTGTATGTGAACCAACAGTTATTCGAGGATAATGGCATTAAGATCCCTGAGACCATCGATGAAATGATGGATGCTGCCATCGCGTTCAACCAGTTGGATATAATCCCCATGGCCCTTTTTGCCAAGGAAAAATGGAGTGGCATGGCCTTTGTTGAGATGATGATTACTAGGTATGTACCCTCGGGCTTCCTTGGGCTGGACAACGGTACCACGTCCATCGATGATCCGGGCTACCTGCAAGGTGCCCAAGCGGTGCTGGATTTGGTGGATGCGGGATTCTTCCAGGATGGTGCCACCAACGCAGGCTATGAGGAAGCGGCGGCAATATGGTATGATGAGCAGTGCGCCATGTTCATGAACGGCTACTGGGAGATCCCCACTGCTACTGAAAATCTGGGTGACAAGGTTACATGGATACCCATCCCTGCCGCAACAGCCGAAGACTATGAGGAATCCCAGTATCACTTTGTAGGTATAAATATGACAATGTGGTGCTCGTAAATTGCGCATCACATTGTCATATTTCATCAATATACCGTAAAGATTTTTCCCGGCTCATATCCAGCACGAATCAAATCGAATCACCAGCACATCTTTCCACGGCAAGGGCTTTTGTATAACGCCGCATAAACGCTTCGAAGCCCGCCATATCCTTTTCTTCCGGCATGACCTTGTGCCAGCTTGCATTGTGATAGACCTTCTCTTCCAGAAATTGGTGAAGAGGCTCTCCGACAGCTCTGTTCTTCATATAGGCTGCCAGAAGCGCCATGCCCCATGGTCCGCCCTCTGCCGCGCTTCCCGCCACGGTTACGGGTGTTTTCAGGGCTGCCGCCATCATTTGCTGGCCCACGCCGGCCGTCTTAAAATAACCACCGTGGCCATAGACATTGTCGAGTGTCACCCCTTCCGATTCGGTCAGGATGTCAAAGCCGATCCGCAGGGTTGCCAGCGCCGCGTAGAGCTGCGACCGCATGAAGTTAGGCAGACCAAAAACCGCGTCAGGCGACCGCAGAAATAAGGGGCGGCCTTCGTCGATCTCCGTTATGCTCTCTCCTGATATATAGTTATATGTCAGAAGCCCGCCACAATCCGGAGCCGCCGCCAGCGCTTTTTCATACAGCAGATCGTAAAGCCCGGCTTTGCTCATGGTAACCCCGGCGGCTTCACAAAATTCCGCAAAAATCTTCACCCAGGCATCAATTTCTCCCGTACAGTTGTTACAATGTACCATGGCCACCGGCTTAGCGTCCGGCGTCGTCACCAGATCAAGCTCGGGATGTACCGCCTTAAGCTCCTGTTCCAGCACCGCCATCAAGAAAATACTGGTGCCCGCGCTGACATTGCCAGTACGCGGGGTGACACTGTTAGTTGCCGCCATGCCCGTTCCGGCATCTCCCTCCGGCGGACAGAACAACTGTCCTGGCTTAAGTTTCCCTGATACATCTAGGAGCTTTGCACCTTCTAAACTCAATTCTCCCGCCTTCTCACCAGCCGTAAGAACGCGGGGCAACAGGCCGCCAAGCTTCCAGGTAAAGTCTTTTTTGCTAACCAGTTCGTCAAATTTTCTTACCATCTCCGGGTGATAGTCACACAAGGCCGAATCAATCGGAAACATCCCGCTGGCATCGCCGACGCCGATCACTCTTTGCCCGGTAAGCTTCCCATGGACATATCCGGCCAAGGTCGTCATATAGGCTATTCGTCCGACATGTTCCTCGCCGTTCAAGATCGCCTGATATAAATGGGCGATGCTCCAGCGGTGCGGAACCTGGTAGCCAAACAGCTCTGTCAGCTCCCGGCTGGCATCCGCCGTTATGGTGTTGCGCCATGTCCGGAACGGCACCAGAAGCTCATCGTTTTCATCAAATACCAGATAGCCGTGCATCATGCCGGATATGCCCATGCTGCCGACACGGTCAAGTTCAATACCATAACTCGCCAATACATCCTGCCGGAGCGCGGCATAGCAGCTCTGCACCCCTCGCCACACATCCTCTAAATCATAAGTCCACAATCCATTTTCCAGCTTATTTTCCCAGCCGAACGCTCCGCTGGCCACTGCAGTATGCCTGCTGTCGATCAGCACCGCCTTGATCCGCGTCGAGCCAAGCTCAATGCCTAAGGCCGTGTTTCCCACCGCTATATCATGCCTGATCTGTTCACTATCCCGATTATCCACCATATCTACACCCCTAAAATATATTTTTAATATTCTTCAATGCATCCATTTAGTTAGCAAAAATACCTAGCAGAATGGCTCCCCCGAGCCATTCTGCCGCGCGAAGTCTTAGATTATCTTAGTCGTGGTATTCTCACGACTTAGATAATCTCTTCGCGCTGGCCATAATAAGCGTATTCACCATGTTTTCTCAGGTAGTGTTTGTCCAGCAGGAAAGGCTCAATAGGTGTCATGCCCGGCTGCAGCAACTGGCTGTGCCAAGCCATAAATGCCACCTCTTCCAGTACCACCGCATTCTTCACGGCATCCTTGGCGCTTTTGCCCCATGTGAAAGGCCCGTGGCACGCCACCAGTACCGCCGGTATATCCTGGAACGGCTTGTCCATAAATGTTTCCACAATGACTTTACCCGTGTTCAGCTCGTAGGCTCCGTTTACCTCCGCTTTGGTCATCAGCCGCGTACAAGGCACGGCACCATAGGCAAAGTCGGCATGGGTTGTGCCATATGGCAGAATTGGCCGACAGCTTTGCGCAAATATGGTGGCCCAGCGGCTGTGCGTGTGTGCTATCCCACCCAGAGTATCACAATGCCGGTACAGTTCAAGATGGGTTTCGGTATCGGAAGACGGCCTCAGCTCCCCCTCCACCACCTGCCCGTCGGCAACCGACACGACCGTCATGTCTTCCGGCTTCATCTGCGCATAATCCACGCCGCTCGGCTTAATGACCATATAGTTTCGGCTATCGTCGATGCCGGAGACATTGCCCCAGCTCAATGTGACAAGCCCGTGTTCGGGCAAAAGAAGATTGGCCTCATAGACCTCTTGTTTTAGTTTTTCTAGCATAGCAGAGCTCCTTACTTTTTTTCCAAGTTATATATCTTGATCCCTGTAGCATATTTCATATATTATTTTTTCATATATTATTTTTCATATATTGCTTTTTCATGGTTTCCGCACGCGATTATCGTCCCTCACTTAAGCTTCCACGCCATATCCATCAGAAACAGCTCACGTTCCAGCGCCGAAACATCACTGTCATCCTTAATATGCACAAACTCGATATCCATCATCCTCGCCCAGTCCCGCATCATCCCGGCGTCGCAGTCATAACTGAGTACGGTATGGTGCGCACCGCCGGCCATGATCCAGCATTCCGCTCCTTTTTCCAGATCCGGCATCGCCTTCCACATCACCCTGGCCACCGGCAGGTTCGGCATCGTCTGAGTCGGGGTGATACACTCGACATCCTGCACGATCAGCCGTAGCCTGCTGCCCATATCGATCAGGCTGGCCACAATCGCCTTGCCCGCCTTGCCCGCAAACACCAGCCTGGCAGGAGCCTCACGGTCGCCTATCCCCAGTCCGTGAACCTCGATCCGTGGCTTATCCGCAGCAATGCTCGGACAGACTTCCAGCATATGGGCACCGAGCGAGACCCCGTTTTTCAAGTCATAAGTATAGTCTTCCATAAAAGCCGTGCCGCCGCTCATGCCGACGGCCATGGCCTTCATAATGGCGGTCATGGCGGATACCTTCCAGTCGCCCTCGCCGCCGTAGCCATAGCCCTTGCCCATCAGATTCTGGCTGGCAAGGCCGGGCAGCTGCCTCATGCCGTGCAAGTCCTGGAACGTATTGGTAAAGGCCAGGCAGCCCTCGCGACGCATCATTGTTTCAATCGCGATCTCTTCCCGTGCCTGATAGCGCACTGTCGCGATATCTTCGGTGGCCATATCATACTTCTGCCGGTATTCCTCCATCAGCGCATCGATCTCGCTGTCAGCCACTTGCTTCATCATGTCGGCCAGCTCGCCCACCGGCCATGTATTCACCTGCCAGCCCAGTTTCAGCTGTGCTTCCACCTTGTCGCCTTCGGTTACCGCCACCTCGCGCATATTGTCGCCGAAACGCAGCACCTTCATGTTATGGCTCACCAGCACGCCATAGGCCGCGCGCATCCACCATCCGATCCGCTCCTGAACCCCGGCTTTCTGCCAATAGCCCGCCACGATCTTGCGGGGCATACGCATCCGCGCTCCGATAAAACCGTGCTCCCTGTCCCCATGTGCGCTCTGATGCAGGTTCATGTAGTCCATGTCGATGGCCTCGTTCGGGATGTCTTCATTAAACTGCGTGTGAAAATGCAGGTACGGCTTCTGCAGGAGGCCAAGCCCGTTGATCCACATCTTCGACGGCGAAAACGTGTGGCAGAACACGATGAGTCCGGCGCAGGTATCATCGTAATTCGCCTTTTTGACCAATGCCGTGATACCTTCATTGGTTTTGACGGTGTCCTGATACACGATTTCAAACGGCAGCCGGGCCGCTTCATTCAAGCTTGCCACGATGCTGCGGGCATTTTTCTCCACCTGTGCCAAAGTTTCGTCACCATACAAAAACTGGCTTCCTGCCACAAACCAAAACTGAACCTTATTCTCCATACTCATAGTTTACTCCCATCTTTGTTATTTTATTTATCCTTGTCAAAGTTGTACTTACATCTTTTATAAATATAGCATAGGCGGTATATTAAATCAAGAGTATTAAAGCACATTACATATAATTATCCTTGATTTGTACTTATTCTTTATTATTTTATTAATATATTCCGTAATTTGTATTGACTTTATCAAATCTGCATGCTATATTACATACAACTTGCCACAGCGTAAATATAACCACGCAATAATGAACCAGAGATAGGCAAACAGATTCTTCGACCAAAGCATGGAGGAAAGATTTTGCATTCAGAATTCAAGTATCTCAACTTGGCAAATAAGATCAGGGAAGAAATCGCCGCCGGCAAACACCCGGCAGGCAGCAAACTGCCCACCGAAGAAGCCTTTACCAAAGAATATCATGTCAGCCGCCAGACCGTGCGTCAAGCCTTAGCCTTGCTTAAGAACGAAGGCTATATCGAAAAGCTCCGCGGCAGCGGCTCGGTGGTAAAAGACCGGACAGCCGTGACCGCCGGTGAAACAGGACGCAAGACGGTTGCTGTTATTACGACCTATATCAGTGAATATATTTTCCCGGACATCCTGCGGTCCATCGAAAAGGTAGTGATGGAAAACCATTACCTTACCATGATTTTTGCCACACAGAACCGCGTGGACAACGAGCGGCGTATCTTAATGGAGGTCTTGAACCAGCCACTGGCCGGCATCATCATCGAGGGCACCAAAACCGCATTGCCGAACCCGAACATCGACCTGTACAATGAACTGGAAAGACGGAACATTCCCCTAGTGTTTATTCATAGCGGATACCCGGAACTGACTGCGGCAGTCCGCGTCATGGCTGACGACAAAAAAGGCGGTGAGATCGCCACCGAATATTTGATTGCCAACGGCCACCAAAAGATCGCCGGCATCTTCAAAAGCGACGACATGCAAGGCCATCTGCGCTATGCCGGTTATACCCAGGCCATGAGGGCTAACAGCCTGCCTGTCGTGGACGACAATGTGCTTTGGTACACCACCGAGAGCAAAGAACTAATTACCGTGCTCGGCCTCCAAGTGACACAGGGCTGTACCGCCGTCTTATGCTATAACGATGAAATCGCCATCCAGCTCCTAGGTCTGTTTCGAGACAGCGGCATACAGGTGCCGGATGATATTTCCATGATGAGCTTTGACAACAGCACCTACAGCGAGCTGGCAGTCCCGAAACTCTCCTCCTGCTCGCAGCAAAAAAAACAGATCGGCATCCAAGCGGCCGAAAAACTTTTTAACCTGATCCATGACATCCCCGAAGAATCCTCCCTTCTTCCCTGGCGGGTGGTGGGAAAAAACTCGGTGCGCAACATCATGGTGTCCTCTTGTTAAGGGAGACGCTTCATTCCATTCTGTTTGACGGCAATTACTTCAACAGGATATATGCTTGGTGTTCGCAATTAGTCACGCAATGACGTCGTAGCCTTGTTCCTCAATCTCGGCTTTGATGTTGTCAAGAGCCGTATTGCCGGGGTCATATTCCACCGTTACGGTCTTCGCCGTCAAATCCACCGCTACATTTGTCACACCAGGCAATGCGTTTACAGCGCCGGTTACGGCTTTTACGCAATGCTCACAGGACATGCCGTCCACTTTCAGGGTCGTTTTCTCCATTGGGTTTCTCCTCTCTTCTATTACGTATCGGTTACGGTTATGCTTGCCCGGATCATGCCCATCCAGCAGCTATATGGGAATGTGCCTGTGTCTGTCGGGGTAAACTCAATGACATTTTCGCCCTCCGTAAAGGTGTGCTCAATCCCGTACTCACTGATAAAAAGTCGGCCATTGCAGCCATTAATACTGCCCTCCGGCGCGTCGATCACCCATTTTACCGGTATTTGGTCCACAACAGTGATGTCCGGGTATTTATTGCGGCCGAGGGTACTGTTAATGATTTGAACGCCATCCACGATATTGCTGTCAGCACCGTCCTCCGGTGCGTCTGCGGCAGGAACGGGGGATTGGGACGGTATCGCCAAGCCTGTCAGACGAAAGCCTTGCGTGAACATCGACAGCCCAAGCACACAAACCAGCACTGCTCCGACCATCATGACCTTCCCGGCGAACCTCTTCCCCATTGCTGTGATGAACGCCCCCAGCCCAAACATCAGCGGCACGGTGCCAAGGCTAAACAGGAACATGGACAGTGCACCCGCAAAAGGGTTTCCTGTCGACAGGGCATAAATCT
This sequence comes from Lachnospiraceae bacterium UBA938, assembly GCA_002293475.1. Taxonomy (GTDB): domain Bacteria; phylum Bacillota; class Clostridia; order Lachnospirales; family Lachnospiraceae; genus UBA935. Next base: position 14,274 of record DBDG01000018.1, on the reverse strand, counting down.
GCATGGCCTGCAAGGGGCCGCAGGGCATCAGTCCGTTTAACAGTCCGACAATCAGGGCACTTTTGCGCTGCCTTTTTTCATTGTTGATTTTCCGGGCAAAGATGCTCGGCATCCTTGGATTCAGCCGGCGGAGCCACGGAAAGATCCCCAGCATGTTGACGCCCATAATGACCATGAACACTCCCGCCAATAGCTTTAATACACCCTGCATCGTGTTCGTAAAAGTAATTACCGCGCCGAGGGCGCCAACGATAAAGCCGACAGCCGTATAGGATACTACCCGTCCAAGGTTATATAAAAACGCCGGAGCAAACGCTTTGCTTTCAACCTTATACCCATCTGCGGCTCTGCCGCTCTCAAGATCAGCATTTGAAAACGCGTTTCTTTCAATATTCTCACCCCGGGGTATGCACTGCGACAGGTTGATGCCGCCGCACATGGCGACACAGTGAACCGATGTAACCAGACCGATGACGAACATCATCCCGTAGCCCATCCGCGCATCGGCTAACTGAGCGGGAGCCAATAGGTTCAATAACCCGAACTGTTCAAGCAATATATACAACGCCGCAATGGTAATAAGCAAACTGATGGTCTTGCCGGCATCAGGCTCCCGGCGCTTAGTGCCGGTCGGCACCTGATAGCCCAGCTTTTCCACAACAGCGATTAGATTCTCTAGCGAAGTGATGTCCTCGTCATAATTTATGGTTGCGGTTCCGGCGCTGTAGCTGACCTTGACCTTCCGTACACCGGCTGTTTTCCGCAGTTTTTTTTCGATTTTATGCTGGCAATTGAGACAGCTCATCCCATCAATCTTCAATTTACTTGTTCTAATTATTGACGCCATGGTGGTCTATCCTTTCCCCGTGTATCGGCTTAAACCTTTTCAAGCGGAGCGCGTTTGTCAGGACGGAAACCGAACTCAGGCTCATGGCCGCCGCCGCGAACATCGGATTCATCAAGGGGCCGCCGAACAAGTAGAGGATGCCCGCCGCGACCGGGATGCCGACCGTGTTATATCCAAACGCCCAGAACAGGTTCTGTTTGATGTTCCGGATGGTCTGTTTGCTTAAATGGACGGCTGTGGATACATCCATTAGGTCGGAACGCATGAGGACGATGTCGGCGCTCTCCATTGCCACGTCGGTGCCGGAGCCGATCGCGATGCCGACGTCGGCTTGCACCAATGCGGGGGCGTCGTTGATGCCGTCGCCTACCATAGCGACCTTTTTGCCTTCGGCCTGCAGCTTCTTGACCTCGTTCGATTTATCCTGCGGCAGCACCTCCGCCAGCACCCGGTCGATCCCCACTTGCCTGGCGATGGCATCAGCCGTTTTGCGGTTATCGCCGGTAATCATCGCCACCTCAACGCCCATTTTGTGCAGGCTCTCAATGGCTGCTTTACTGGACGCTTTCACCACATCGGCCACTGCCACAATACCCGCCAGCTTGCCGTCAACGGCGACATACATCGGGGTTTTGCCCTCGCCTGCCAGCCTGTCGGAATCGGCTTCCAAGGCCGCCAGTGAGATGCTGCGCTCATCCATCAGCTGGCGGTTGCCGGCCAGAATACTTTGGCCGCTTATCACCGCTTCGATGCCGCGTCCTGTGATGGAATGAAAACTATCTGCCTTTACAAGTTCAAGACCTTTACTCTGCGCCCCGGCCACAATCGCCTGACCGAGCGGATGTTCCGAGCCTTTTTCAGCGGAAGCCGTCAGCTTAAGGAGATGATCTGGGGACATGTCATCCGTTGTCAGCACATCGGTGACGGTCGGCTTACCTTCGGTAATCGTCCCCGTCTTGTCAAACACCATCGTCTGGATTTTGTGCGTCGTTTCCAAAGCCTCTCCGCCCTTAATCAGGATGCCGTTTTCCGCGCCTTTCCCCGTACCCACCATGATAGCGGTCGGCGTCGCCAAGCCCAAAGCGCAAGGGCAGGCGATCACCAGCACCGTGATGAATATTTTCAAAGAAAATTCTATGTCGCCTGTTCCGATGAACCATGCGACGCCCGCGAGTACCGCAATCACACACACCACCGGAACAAATACACCCGACACCTTATCCGCCATCGCCGCAATAGGCGCTTTACTGCCCTGAGCGTCCTCCACAAGCTTGATAATCTGCGCCAATGCCGTGTCCGCGCCGATTTTATCCGCCTTGAACTGCATCACGCCCGTTGTGTTGATGGTGGCCGCATATACCATGTCTCCCTTATTCTTATCCACCGGCATGCTTTCGCCGGTCAGCATGGATTCGTCGATTGCGGTATGCCCTTCCACCACCGTTCCGTCCACCGGGATCTTCGCGCCCGGCTTGACCACGATGACGTCTCCGATTTCCACCTCGTCGATGGGTATTTCTTTTTCAATGCCGTCCTGCACGATGACTGCCGTTTTCGGGGCAAGCCCCATCAGCTTCTTGATCGCTTCGCTGGTTCTCCCTTTTGAAACCGATTCGAGCATCTTGCCAAGCAGTATCAGCGCGATAATCACGCCCGCCGTTTCATAATACAGAGCTTCCACCGCCGCGACATCGCCGTTTGCAATCTGCCAAGTGTTATACGCGCTGTAAAGCACGGCCGCCGATGTTCCCACGGCGATAAGCGAATCCATATTCGGGCTTCTGCTTATCAGTGCCTTGAACCCCACCGTGTAAAACTTATATCCCACACCGATGACCGGTACGGTCAACAGGAATTGCATGATCGCATATATAAGCGGATAGCTCATCATATAGTGGTCAAGCTCTCTCGCAAAGGGGAGTGACACGACTTTAATCATCGGAACCATCGCTAGGTAAAGGAGCGGAACGGCAAACACGACAGCCACAATGAATTTCCTCCGCAGCGTTTTTATCTCCTTCTGCTTCTGGGTCCTGTCTTCATCGGCAGCCTCTGTTTTGTTGGTGCTTTCCGCCGGCTTTTCGACCACCTCATAACCGATCTTCGTAACAGCCTGCTTTATGACATCGAGATCCAACGCCGCGCCATCGTATTCCACAAACAGTTTCTCGCTGGCAAGATTGACATTCGCTTGACTGATGCCGGCCAGCTTGCGCACCGTTTTCTCTATCCGCCCGGCGCAAGCCGCGCAAGTCATTCCCCGGATACTGAGGATCTGATTTTCCATATGAATCACCCCGTTTTTCTTGACATCAAATTAAAGCCATGCTACTATCATAGCATATATGGACTATTTATCAAGTACGCACTTTATTGTAATATAGTACCCAAAAGATACTAAGGAGGAACTCCCATTGAATTGCTGTGTATCAGAATACCGTTGCCCTGTGGGAGCCGCACTTGACCTAATTGGCGGCAAATATAAATCTCTCATTATCTGGCATTTGATTGACGCCACAAAGCGGTTTGGAGAACTTCATAAGCTCATCCCGCAGGCCACCCCCAAAATGCTGACCCAGCAGCTGCGGGAATTGGAAGAAGATAACCTGATCATCCGCACCGTATATCCCGTAGTGCCGCCGAAGGTAGAATATTCCCTGACTGAATTAGGGCGCAGCATCCATCCTATCCTGTCCGCCATGTACGACTGGGGGACCGGTTACTTAGAAATATACGGCCTCGAAGCGAACTGCTCCATGACCACAGTAACTGTAGATCTTTCTCGGCAAGACCTAATATAAGCTGTTCCTCAAATATGTTCATGGATATATCTCGATGCCATTCTTTATGCATAAAAAGGGTTCTCCGACTTTATATTAGGGAACCCTCTTTTCAATAATATATTCTAACAGTTGCAATCGATATATTAATGTTCAATATGAATATTTATTAATTAATTATTGATACGTTAATTATACCAATGTATAATAGACTTACTATCCAACAAGAAGTGCCATGAAACGGTCAGTCAGGAAGGAGTCATATGTCCGGCATATTTCAAATCGTAAGTTACGAAGGTGACAACAGCACCTTTATCTGGAAATCTCCTGTCGAGGATTTTAATACGGGAACCCAGCTGTTGGTTCACGAATCTCAGGAAGCCATATTCTTTATGAACGGACAGGCACTGGACCTGTTTGGTCCGGGGCGCCATACCCTGGAAACGCAAAATATTCCTTTGATAAGAAAATGGCTGAATAAGCCGACGAACGATCAGACCCCTTTCCATTGCGAAGTCTACTTCATCAATAAGACCGAGCAAATGGCCATCAAATGGGGCACGGACAGCCACGTGCAATATATGGAGCCAACTTATAAATTTCCGCTGAAAATCGGAGCCTCCGGTGAAATGTCGCTCCGGGCAGATGATTCGCGGAAACTGTTAGTCAAACTCGTCGGAACCGAAAAATCGCTTAGCCAGGCAGGGCTTACCCAGATGTTCCGCGCGTTCTTAATGGCCAGAATAAAACCCTATCTTGCCCGTATCATGCAGAATAACGAGTTCGGTATTTTTGAAGTTGATTCCCATATGGGTAAACTCTCAGATGCCCTGCATGAACAGCTAATCCCTGACTTTGCCGATTACGGTATAGCACTTGAGCGTTTTTTTGTTACGACTATCGTTAAGCCCGACGGCGATAAAGCTTATGAATCCTTTAAAGATATACATATCCGCCAATATGCCGATGTGGCAAATGCCCAGCTGCGGCAGCAAGTCGGAATAATCGACCAGCAGACCAGCGCACAGCGAATGGTTATTGAATCAGCCGCCCTAGCACAAAAAAGAGCGCAGGAAGGGTATGATTATCAATCGGAACGTGCTTATGACGTAGCGGAAAAAATCGCTCAGAATGAGGGGGTCGGGAATTTTTCCAACGCCGGGATCGGACTGGGCATGATGGGCGGCGTTGCCGGCGGCATGGGAGCCGTGGTCGCCGGAATTACCACTGATGCCCTAAATCCCGCCGTGCCGCCGCCAAACTCCGGAAACAGCTCTGATGACATAGCCTTGTTTAAGCAGAAAATAGAGAAACTGAATCTGATGAAAGATGCCGGCATGTTGACCAGTGAGGAATTTGAACAAGAAAAGAAGCGAATACTGAGCAGCCTGTAGATCAGCAAGACGATTCTTAGCGTAACAGTGTTCAGGAGGAGACAACTATGAATATATCTAAAAATAAACGATTATCGCTTCTGGCGGCATGTATCATACTAGCTTTATTTCATGTGGTCGCTTTCGTGATTCCGTTTGTCAGGGGCAAACTGTTTTGGACAGGATACGGATTTTCCACTTTAGCGATTCTATTGACCGTCTGTGTCAGTTTCTATGCCCTTGGGCATGAGGGTCTGAAAAGTAAGTTCTACGGGTGGCCGCTTCTTTCTCTTGCATGGCGTTACGCAACCGTGCAGCTCATAGCCGGTCTGCTGGAGATGGCGGTACCATCGGTTCCTTTCCCGCTTGCTCTTGTTTTTAATACAGTTCTTCTGGCTGGCTGTCTGATCGGACTGATTGGTACTGGCATCAGTAAAAATGAAATTGAACGCATAGATGAAAAAATCATGGCAAAAGTCTTCTACATAAAGTCCCTGCAAGCCGATGTGGAAGCCCTGATCAGTAAATGCACCGATCACACTGGCAAGACAGCCGTAAAAGAACTGGCTGAAGCGTTGCGTTACAGCGACCCGATTAGCAGCCCGTTTCTTGCGGCGATCGAGCAGGACATCACTGCGAAAGTGGCTGAACTGGCCGTTATTGCCGGCAGCTTAGATTCGAGCGAAATCAAAAATATGTGTCATGAGATTCAGCAGCTGATTACCGAAAGAAACCAGAATTGTAAATTACTTAAATAGATCATCCAGGAGATTGTTATGGTATTGTTAAAGTGTAAGATGTGCGGCGGCGATATCGAAGCGGACGCCGCTCAAACCTATGGAACCTGCAGCCATTGCGGTAGCACCATGACTTTGCCCAGAGCGGCCGATGAACAGATCGCTAACTTTTTTAACCGCGCCAATCACTTCCGGCGACAGAACGATTTTGACAAAGCTATGACAGCGTATGAGAACATCCTTAATATGGATGCTTCCTTAGCCGAAGCACATTGGGGGCTGGTTCTATCCAAATATGGCATTGAATATGTGGAAGACCCGCAGTCGCATGAGCGTGTCCCGACCTGTCACCGGGTTCAAAGTGATTCCATCCTAGCGGATGCGGATTATCTCGCGGCCATTGATCTGGCCGAAGACCTGACGACAAAGGAACTATATGAATCGGAAACAAAGCGGATTGCCGAGATTCAGAAGGATATCCTTACGATATCATCACAGGAAAATCCCTATGATGTCTTTCTTTGTTACAAAGAAACGACCGATGGCGGCAGCCGGACCAAGGACAGCGCGATGGCGCAGGAGGTCTACTACCAGTTGACCGATGAAGGATACAAGGTGTTTTTTGCACGGATCACTTTGGAAGACAAACTCGGCCAGCAATATGAACCATACATATTTGCCGCTTTGAACAGTGCCCGGGTGATGGCCGTAATCGGCACTAGGCCGGAGCATTTTAACGCCACCTGGGTGAAAAACGAATGGAGCCGCTACCTTGCCCTAAGCAAAAAGGACAAAAATAAACTCTTGATCCCTTGCTACGGCGACATGGACGCCTATGACCTACCCGAGGAATTATCCATGCTTCAAAGTCTGGATATGACTAAAATCGGCTTTGTCCAAGACCTGATCCGCGGTATTCGTAAAGTTTTGGAAGCTGCGGCGATAAAAGCCGACCGCCATCCGGCCGGCAACAGCGACAGTAAATCCCTGGTTCCCGGTGTGGCACAGCTACTAGACAGGGCCGGCCTGTTCCTTGAAGACGGTAATTTTGCGTCAGCAGATGAATATTTTGACCGTATTCTGGATCTGGAACCACGGAACCCGCAGGCTTACTTCATGAAACTGCTGGCAATCCTCCAAATACGCCGCGCCGAAGACATCACTGCGCATACAAAACCGCTTGATGAATACCCTGATTACCAAAAAGCACTGCGCTTTTCCGACGATAGCTATAAAGAAACGCTGTTATACTACAATCAGACTATTATCGCCAGGCTGGAACAAGAACGCCAAGAAGGAATCTATCAAAAGGCAACGGCCGCCATGTCACAAGCAAAGTCGGAGAAAGGGTATTTAGCCGCCGCCAGTTTGTTCGACAGCATATCCGAATATAAAGATGCTAACCATATCTCTGCTTCATGCCGTTCACTGGCAGAAGAGGCCCAGACCGCTAAAATGCGGCTCGAAGAGGAAGCCCGTGCGAAAGTCGCTGAAAAACAGCGCTTGGATCGTGAATATAACGTCATCATGGATTCGCTGCGGGATCAAATAAGAGAAATGGAAAAAGCCTATGAAAAACTTGGCTTTTTCCAGAAAGAAAAAAAACTTGCCATTGAGAAAGAGATTTCAGAGCTATATGAACGCATGCGGCAGACCAGAGATCAGTACGGCAAAGTGTTTTAAGTCTCATTCCGCCTTTGAACTCATCGAATATTCTGATGCCGTCACCTCACATATTTCCTAATCACAATACACCCAGTAAATTTCACTTTTTTTTGACCTACCTGCGTCCGCTCATCAATGGCGAGGGCTTTTATCATATCGAGACACAGTTTTCCGATGAACGGAAAATGGATCTGGCTGTGGATTGGTCTGAACAGTAACGCATTATTCGACGATTTAAATCATAATAATTACAATGTCTTGATTAATAAAAAAGGCCATGCTAAAATAAAATCACATCAGGAGGTGTATTTTGAAAGAATGGCTTGCATCCTTTTTACCCATTTTCTACCTTATCATATTAATTTTAATCGGTTACTTTGCCGAAAAGAGCCGATATGTCACTAATATAGCCGCCGGATTATCACAGCTGATTAATAAGGTAACATTACCTATAATGATCATCGTATCACTGTCTGAACAGAATATTAGCGATATCCCTATCAGTGAATTAATAACAATTGCATCTGTCGCAGCGCTGGCCATCATAATATTGTTATTTGTTAACTATAACATCGGCAAGCTTATCCAAGTCCCCGTCGAAAACCAATTGTTACATTCCTACTTGGGATCCTTTGGCAATGTTATATTCTTGGCATATCCCTTTATATCATCGCTGTTCGGCGAGAGGGGACTGCTATATGCAATTATATTTTCCATTTCCAATGAGTTGATTTTATGGAGTTTCGGTGCCTACTTCCTGAGCCGAAGTGCTGATAAAAATGATGTAAACGGTAAATGGAATATAAAATATTTATTAAATCCAAATACAATTTCATTCTTTATTGGTATTTCTATGCTGTTATTAAGAATCCGGCTTCCGGAAATACTTTTTTCACCCCTAGAGAGGCTCGGCTCGGCGACCGTTCCCTTATCAATGATATTTATCGGTTCCATTCTCACCCGATCAAAGTTGCCAGCGGCCATTCGCTGTCGGACAATTTGGTCAATTTGTGCAATAAAGCTTTTAATCGCCCCGCTGATCTTTATTTGGGGGTCCTTGTTGCTTTCATTGCCGACAAGTTACCGTATGATGTTTTCAGTTATCGCTTTACAGATTTCGATGCCGTCTCAATCCAGCTTATCAATAATTGCTGACCGTTATCAGGCCGATTCCGCGTATGCAGCGCAGACGATCTTCATTAGTACCCTGCTAAGTTCCATTACTTTGCCATTACTGTACCTGATTTGCATAAACGTGTTCAAAGTCTAGAATTAATTTCGCTGTCCAAGTAAGTTTTAAAGGCTACCGCTCAGGCCTGTCAAATATATGGATATCATCCCGTTTTACATGTTCCCTTATCGTCTCCGCCCGATCGGAACGGATGGCATAGGTGGACTTTCCATCAAGACGAACAGTTATTGACTTTGAAAAATCATGTTTATCGGGAGCATATTCCGTGATGATTATACTCGCTTTGATTTCCCGCAGTATTTCAAAGATAGTAAGATAGCCGATCCCGCTGCCGTTTGTGTCCGCATGGGTAGTAGTTTTTTTTACGCCTAGGTCGCGCAGCGTTTTGGGATCAAACGGTATACCGCTATCGAGAACGGTTATTTCAAAGCAGCCATCCACCTTACCGATAGTTAGCTGTATTCTTCTATAGCTCCCGCAAGAAGTCGCGATTATAGCATTTTCCATTAGATCCGCCAGCAGCGTTTCTAGTTGCTGCGTTGAAATGAAGCCACCTGCCATGTCCTTTACGCTGCCCGTCAGCGCAATATCAAAATCAATATTGCTTAAGTTGGCCTTTGAAAGCATATAGCGGATGATATTGTCAACGCGGTCAATTCCTGTGGCCGGCAACGACTTGTACTCTCTTTGAATTTTAGTGATCAAGTCTTTGCGTTCTTGCGCCATCGCTTCTAAATCCTTTAGCAGAATCTTTCCTTTTGCATTGGTGTCAGTATTATCAGCACTGTTCAGAAAGTAACTGACAGCGTCAAACATGGCGGGGATCAGCTTGTTATCCCGATGTATAGTTTTGGCCAGCAGGCGGTTGGATTCTGACAGTTCTTTGATCTGCCGGCTACTCATTTCATGTTCCTCGATATACCTCTTAAAATCTCGCTCTTTTACCCTTTGCTGATATAGTTCGGCAGTGTGGCCGCGCCACCAATAATACATGCCCAAAACACCGATAATCGCCAGGATAAAATATATAATTCTGTTATCCCATCCACTGTTAACGATGATCACTATGCTAAAAAGAATACCGGCCCAAACGTTTTCTTTATTCTGCCAGAAAAGAAGTCCCTTTTTGAGTCGCTTCTTCTTAAATAATTGAGATACGGAGAATGCCATCAAAGATAATACAATAATGTTTAGTAGGATAGAGAATATTCCGCTAATTATTTCAATCCCGCTGACCCCCTTGAGCACGGTGCTTTTTATTACTGTTGCGGACAACCACTTGACGGGAACAAACTCCGTATCTGTCTGCCTACAATAGATGATTTCCGCGATCAAAATGACAATATAAGAAATGAAAGCGACGATCATGGTGACAATCGTTTCAATGCCGACACTTATCCCCACCGCAATAATCGTACCGGAGATCTTCAGCGACGTGCGGTTTTTATCGGTAAACAACACAAAAATAAATACAATGACAAGTATCGCGGCTGAAGCTAAAAGCAAAGGCAGATCCGAATATATCAAATAGATTCCGGTCAGGGGGACGCTCATTAACAAAGCATACAAGCAAGCGGCTACTATTTTAGATCTTGACATCCTTTTGACATCTAGTATTTTCCGATATATATAGATAGGAAGCAATATCAAGCTTGTTAACGTTATATAACTTGACATAAGTGTTACAACAACAGCGATATAACCCATAATGATTTCATACCTCGCATTACCGTTCGTTCTTGACTTTTTCCGCGTAATAATAAATAAACTCCATCATAGTGGGAACCCCTTTAGATGAGCGGACCGGGGCAGTATAATATCGTACCAGATCATCAATATGCGTTGATTTCCAAGCATTTTCAATGGCACTCTGCATAGCCCGCTCAACACTGGCGACGCTTTTTCCATATTTGACAGATACTGCGGTGCTGAATTTGCCGCTTTCATCCTCTATGAGCAGCACAATGCTGTCAAGCAGATACTTACGCCCCAGAACATTGGGAGCAATTCCAATTCGGTCAAGCTCAGTAATAACCCGGTTTTTATAGCGGCTATGATTGTGTTCAAAGACAGAAGTGCCAGCTGGCGGTGTAGCCGTTTTTCTATTGCCTTGAATCACCTCCTTGAGGGAACAAAGGAATTCTACAACACGTTTTGCACTGTAATCTTCCTGGCTTTTGACCATAATAAAATCCGCCCCCAGCTTCCGCGCGCCGTTATGGGTAACATGACTGATATTATGCGTTGTTACAAGCACATATACCGGATAAGAATGTCTTCTTTCGCGGAGCAGGCCTAAGAAAGTCAATCCGTCCCCCTGCCCTTTGTGCAGCTCTAAATCAAGTATAATTGCGTCCGGCTGAAAATCCGCAATATACTCCAGGGCTTTTCCGGTGTCATTCGTAACCCCTACTAACCGAACGTCATTTTTCGATTCCACATAGTTAATTATTTCTTGGCACTCGGACGGTTCATCTTCTATTAACAGAAGGGACAGTCGTTTTTCCATTTATCCTCCATCCTTTTTCATATATATTTTTAACATATTATCACAAATCATAAGAAAAATCTACAAAAAGTAAGCTTGCGGAGTAATTAGTCCTGCATTTTTAATCTGCTATACTAAATATAATTAATCGTAATGAGGATAATTATTATGAAAAACAATATTAAAGTGAAAAACATTATTAAAGGAATTGCCGCGGCTTTCGGCTTTTTAGTGCTCTATAGCGTTGTGACAAATCTGGTCGGGCTTGGTATGCAGGGCTACTTTTCCCTGACGCATAGTGAACTTAAAATCACTGACCCTTTGGCCTATGCCGAACAGCTCGTCTTGTTTGCGGAAACTAATATTATGTACCGGGCCATCGTTCAGTTCTTACTCTTTATTGCAGTCCTGTTGATTTTCTTCCGGATAAAGAACATAAAGATTGCCGCATATGTCAGGTGGAATCCTGTCTCCGGCCGGAACTACGCCCTAGTTGCGCTCATGTCTTCATCAGCAATCATTGCCCTTAACTTTTTTATGAATGTATTAATTCCCGCCGATATAGCACAAAGTGCTGCGGACTATACTACGATGATGACAAGCGGCGGTCTGCTCATTAATATTGTGCTTGTTATCCTGGTTGGCCCGTTTTCGGAAGAGCTCTTGATACGCGGCCTTATGACAACGCGGATGATGGGCCGGCTGCCGCTTTGGGCTGTTATTGCCGGACCGGCTCTCATCTTTGGATTAGGTCATGCCGCCGGCGGTATGTCGCAGGTTATCGGCACCATAATGACCGGCCTTGTTATGTCGTTGGTGTTTGTCTGGACAAACAGCATGCGCGCTTCCGTATTGGCACACATGCTTAATAACCTGTTCGCGGCCTTTCTGCCATGGAGTATGATAACGACTGCTATAAGTGTACCCATACAGTTTATAATCGGTATAGTGGGGCTTATTGTTGCTGTATATGCTGGCTATATGCTTTATAAGCGCTGGGACAAAGAAGCCATGTTGTCGATTTAGCTGTTGATTATTGTATAATTTATGATAAAATAAATTATATTTATAAGGACAGTATCTCAGATAATTCTGCGATATACATGGTAAGCATATGAAAAAAGTCAGTTTCATAGCATTTGCTATTCTGATTGTCATTATCTTCATAGCTCCGGCATCCTGCACCGAGTCAGGCTTAAATCCTTTTGACTACGCCCGGATAACCGATATTGACTATCAAGCGATAGTCGTCGATGAACCTAGCGGCCGCGGCAAGGTGATTATTACGGAACGGCTGACCTTTGAAATCCATGCCGCCTCCCGTAACAATCTTTTCTGGGAGCTGTGGCGGGATCTGCCGGAAACTTATATTGACGGCGTAAAAGTCGAATATCAAGTCAACTCGGTGAAGCAGGTATTTGATGATAAGCCGGAGGTCATCTATGACCAAAGTCCGCAGTTATATTGGGAGGACGTATATTACACCTCGTTCTTATTTGGCCCGGGAAAGTGGTATCATAGCAAAGGCCCCTATGATGAAGATGCCAGACAGTACGAATGTGTCTTATTCTACGTTGACGGTTTATATCGGGAAACGGTCATCTTTGAGATTGAGTATGAAATGTACAACGCTTCCTTGCGTTATAATGACTGCTCGGAGCTCTATCTGTCCCTTTATGACGACATCAACATTGAGCATCTGAATTCGGTAAAGGGCCAGATCCTGATTCCGGAAGAACTTATGCCGGAGGCCGGGAATTACGATGCCCATACCTATGGCACCGACGCGCATGAATTTCCGTTCACCGAATCCAAGACCGCCAATCCCGGCTACCATAGCTTTCTGTTTGAGCTGGATAAATCGGAGTTGTCGTTCAGTCCGTATAACCGCTACCTTGAATTTGACCTGGTAGCACATGGGGCGGATAAACACCGCTTTACCCGCTATGCCTCAGAAAATTACTATTACTATGACGATGTGCTGAGCGAACTTAGGGACGAACAAGCTAAATATGAGGCATTGCCCGGTCATTTCGGCATTATTAAAGCTGTTCTGTTTATTATTTTAATGACCGGCACCGGACTTTCGATAATATTAACACTGACATATGACAAAAGATTAAGACGGAAATATAATTTTTATCAGCCACGGACGGCAGTTGACCATTTCTGGGGGCTTCCTAGTGAGCTGGATCCCAGTTTTGCAGCGGCTTTGGTATTTTGTAAACAACGTAAATCAGACCGCCACCAAGACGGCTATTCGGCTGTCCTGTTAAGCTTAGTACGTAAAGGCTATATAGAACTGGTTAAAATGAACAAAGCCGGCGACTGGCAGACTGACAATGTGAAAATCGACGTTAAATACCGGCCCGATCTAGCACCAGGACCGATGCTGGAAGCTGGGCTAACCCCCCCCCATCTGAATCAGGATCCATACGGAAACTATCGCAATTTAAAGCCGCTGGCTCCGACGGAAGAACTGTATTTTAATTTGATTATCAGACATTCCCATGGTATGGATATACCTATTAGTTTGTTTCAGGCACAGCTTGCCGATGATTATGAACATACCAACACATTTGTCAAGAATATTGACAATGTCATTACTCAGATCGGCGTGCAGCTGGGGTATTTTCAGCTGGCCAATATCGGCAAACTAAAAGATAGGACCCGCAAAAATGCTATAAAACTTGGCGTGGCCGGTTTCCTGTTTACTATAGCCGGCAACCTGATCGCCTATCAGACCCGCCTAGATTTGATATTTGGCTCCATCTTTATTCTAGGGCTCAGCCTTATTGCATCTGCCTTTTACCTGAATAAGCAGGCCGCCAATTATGTTTTGCTTACACAGCAGGGGGAGGACGAATACGCAAAATGGCGGGGATTCTATCAATTCCTAAAGAGCTCCACGTTGATGGATGAGCGAAAAATGACAGATTCGGTTTTGTGGGAACAAAACTTAATCTATGCAACTGCGTTCGGCGTTGCCGATAACGTAGCCAACGTTTTACAGATCCGTTGCCCCGAAACAGCGGAGAGTCCCGTTCTGCGCAACCCTTATTACCGTACAAGGTATTTCCGTTCCCACGGACATAATTTCAGAAACGCGACCCGCACCGCCCATTATACTGCTGCCGGCGGCGGGGGCGGATATGGCAGCGGCGGACACGGCGGATATGGCGGCGGCGGACG
>DBDG01000006.1 GCA_002293475.1 Lachnospiraceae bacterium UBA938 | reverse complement strand
TTACAGTTTGCGGAAACTCAAGATAAATTTTATCGGCTTAAGCCGGAACGGTGCAGATGATGCCTGGGCAATATGACGCTGACCCACAAGCGACACCCCTAAACCTCAATCCGCCGTCTCCCGAACCATCTCCCGGCTAATATAAATATCCGTTCCAGCCGCATCCACCAAACGGTTCAGTTCCGTGTCATACACCACGATGTTGACCCCATTTATGACTTCTCCATAACTTTCACTATTAACAATAACCTCCGACATTCGAATTTCTTCCCCTTCTTTATCATAACCTATTTCGCTGCGCACCCGGACCTTAGTCTGCCCCGATTGAAGCTCTTTATCATACTCACCTTCACCGTCAGAATAAAATAAGAACTCTTGATCTTTAATAATCCATACGCCGCCTTTATGGTAAGAATCCAGATCAATCCCCAAGACGGCCAGTTCTTCAGTAAATATCTCGCCCAAGGCGTTGTAATTACCATCCAGAGACAATATCACCAGATACCTATCCGGAATACCCTGTAAATAGTCCAGATAGTCGGTTATATCCGGCTGTCTTTTTAATTGCCAGGTAATATCCGCATCTTCTAAATATTGAGAATGCAGTTCCCACTGCCGGTAAGCCTCTTCACCGCGGCGATCCGGCAGGTCAGCCGTTTCTTTTAGCATCTGCCCTAGATAATCCGTTACTTTGGCCGCACCTTTGTTATTAACATGATTGCCGTCCCGGATATCCTGGGTAAAGTCAAAACCAATGTCTTGATATATGCTATTAAAATTGATAAAAGGAACTTGATATTCTTCGGCAAGCTGTGCCAAATCATTAAATTTCATCTGATCCTTTGGCTGTAACGGGTAAGGCGCAGCAAAGAAAATCAGGGGAATATCTTCCATTTCGCATAATTCAATTATTTTTATCAGATATCCCTTGCGTTCCGGTTCGATATCCATGACCTCGGTAACGCTGCACGCTTCCGGTACCGCTTCCATCGGCCAATGGTCGTTGCTTCCACGATATCCCTTCAAATAATAGAGATCATCTTCAAAATCTTCCCGCGTCAGTTCACGGTATCGGGAATGAATCACCGGAACTTTAATAAAAGCCTCATTTCGCATGGTCGGCGAATATCCGGCACTTTCCGCAAGATTGCCGACATATTCGTAGAGCAGACCCGACCAGCGCATCCCCATCGTATTCCGGATAATCGTTGTCTCGCTATTGGTGATTTCTCCTTCCAAAGTCACCGCTACCGCTTCCACCAGCACGACTTTTGGCTGCTGGGTCTTAAGCGACTCGCGCATAAAATAATAAGTACTGTCCAGATCCTGCGAACCCGCCGACAAGGTATAACTGGCAATCCCATAATCATTCCATAAAATAGCATTGTCTACCGTACAGTGGGCATGGCTGCTTCCAAAAATCATGACATCCAGGGATTCCCTTTCTGAAGCATAGAACCTCTCCCATCCGCCGCCGCCACCAGTATCTTTGTATCCGAATATCCCCATCAGATAATTGCCGGTAAGGCATAATATCAGAAAAAAAACGATTATCTTGACTATTATTTTAATTTGTTGTTGTTTAATCTTCATTATTTAATCCTCTGAAACACCCTCTAAAACGTCTCTAAATACCCTCTAAAATTGTAGGTATATAAACTCTGCCGAATCAAAACCCGATCCATACTGTCCAAATATTAAGGCTGTAAAAATAAGCATCAATATGAATGCCCAGCGGAAGACAATCCACTGTTCCTTTAAAAATACATCAATGGTCATATTTTTCTTCCATTGAAGCCAGTCGACGGCAATCAGCAGCGTGAGCCCGAATAGGAAGATATGGAATTCTCGATAATCCAGCCCAAGGTTATAAAGGCTTCCGTCAAAAAGTGACCACCAGTCATGATAGCTTATCATTTGTGCAATGTAGGCAAAAGCCGTTTTAACGCTGTCGGCTCGGAAGAAGATCCAGGCCAAATCAACCAGAATAAAGGTCAAGATTATTTTACCCAAACGATAGCCGAAGGAAGCGGTCTTGGTTCCCAGCCGCTGATTGATCCGCTTCACCAGCGGGCGCAGTTCACTTTCCAGCACGGAATAGCCGCCATGCAGCAAACCCCATATGACAAAGGTCCAATTCGCTCCGTGCCATAACCCACTGACACCGAAGGTAATCATAAGATTCCGGTATTTTATCCATTTTCCCCGGCGGTTGCCGCCAAGAGGAATATAAACGTAATCCTTCAGCCATGAGCTGAGCGAAATATGCCACCGGCGCCAGAATTCGCCGATTCCCTGCGCAAAATAGGGGGCGGCAAAATTCGCGGTAAGCTCAAATCCCAATACCTTGGCGGCTCCTATGGCAATCAGGGAATAGCTCCCGAAATCACTATATATCTGTATCGCAAAACCGAAGGCTCCCGCTATTAGGGCTACTGCCCCATATAAATAATAATTATCAAAAACATTGTCCACCAAGACCGCAATCCTGTCCGCGATCACAAGCTTAACAAAATATCCCCACAACATCATGGTAAAACCGCTGGTAATGCGCTGGTAATCCCATAACTTCAAGGCCGGGATATTTTGCATCTGTTTTAGCAAACCCCCTGCCCTGTTAATCGGGCCGGATAAAATCTGCGGGAAAAAAGCAATGAACAAGGCATATCTGGCCGGATTCCGTTCTGATTTTATGTCGCCGCGATAGACATCTATCAGATAACCTATCGTCTGAAGGGTATAGAAAGATATTCCTACCGGTAATATAATGTCAAAGCGGGGTTCCCATAACGGCAGACGCAGCAGCCGCAAGCACAGATTCACCGTATCGGCAGCAAAACCGGAATATTTAAAATAAGCCAATACCCCGATCATCATCAAAATGCATATTATTAGTATACCTTTCTTCCTTTTATTATTATCGCTGCCTTTTCCCAGTATGATTCCACCCAGAAAACCAATCAAGATAACCGGCGTAAGGATAAATGCATATAGAGGGTTCCAAGACATATAAAAATAATAGCTGGCCGCCAATAGCCAGATATATCGGAATCTAGCCGGGAATATAAAATAAATGAATAAAACAACTGGAAAAAACATTAAAAAATCTAAGGAAGTAAATAGCATGTCATTCTCCTCTGATTGGGTCGAGCGCCCCTTTACCCTTCACTTACGCGGCAGGAACCTCCGAGGTATTATTTATAAATCCTTCACTATCAATCTGTATATCCGGCGACAGTGACCGCATAATCTGCATTACGGCATCTTTTTCCGCTCCGTCAAGCAGGCTGGTAACACAGTTACTTTGCAGCGCCGGGATAAACTGCAGCGACTTTATCCCGTTTTTGTCCAGCACCGCCTCTATCATGCCGGTATCGACCTGACGGGAACTGAACCAGAAATTTCCCAAGCTGTGAACCACCGGTACATCTCCGTAATAGGTTACCCCTTGCAGACAATGCGGATGCGCGCCAATAATCAGATCTGCTCCTGCTTCAGCTATCTTAGGTGCCTGGTCAAGCTGCGCCCAGTCCAGTTCACTTTCATTTTCCGTTCCCCAATGGATGAACACTACTACAAAATCACTGGTTTGCTTGGCTTCTGTCACCGCCTCGCAAAGCTTTTCCGGGTTCCAGCATCGAAATACTCCGGAAAGAGCCTCGGTGGCCGCCCGGGTATCCGGATTGTCCAAGCGTTCGATCTGCGTCGCGGCAATAAAGGCAATCTTCATATCCCCGACAATATAATACACCGGTGCCATTGCCTCCTTGCTGTTCTGGCCCGCTCCCACATAGGTAATACCGGCTGTATGTAATATTTCCAAGGTGTCCAGAAGCCCTGTTTCTCCGAAGTCAAACGTGTGATTATTGGCCAGTGAAATAATATCCACCCCCATATCTGGCAACCAGCTTACCGTTGACGGATCCGCACGGAAAGTATATTGTTTATCTTCCAGCGCCGTTCCTCTGTCCGTGTAAGGAAATTCATTATTCAGCATCATAATATCGGCCGCCCGCATTCTTTGCAGCAAATCTTCGGAGAATGCCTGATTGACAGTACCGCCCTTCTGAATGGCCGTAGCCATGACTGCATATTCATCATCAAAAAGAACATCACCGGCAAAACACAGCTTCACCTCACCTGCCACGGTCGGTTCCTTGGCATAGATCCGGTTTTCCACCATATAGGTGCTATCGGCCAGAATATCCGCATAGGGCGAAGCCGGCTCTTCGCTCGGCTCGGCCGCAATTGGCTCAGGTATCTTCTGAGCCAGTTCAACAATCAATTCGTCCGCCGCCGGTTCTTCGTTAACCCTTATAGTATATTCGTATGCTATCATTCCGGCAAGGCCGGTCAGCAAAACCAGCAATAATGCAGCAAAAAACACAATAATAAATCGCTTCCCATTGTTTTTACTGTTATTCCTGTTGCTCTTATTTTTTCTGCTTTTTCTTCTTTTCATATAAATTCCCCATATCCGCTTCAGCAGACCCAGAATCAACCCTTTTCGCCAGAAGGGTCAGAATATCACCCAGTACGCCTGATCTTCAACAAAAACAATTTGTTGAGAAGCATCAAAATAATCCCAGTTCTTACCTTCAAAATAAGTCTCAAAGATATCCTGATCCATTGGAATACGCTCAAAAGTGCGCCCGGTTACGACTTCTATCAAAGAATAGGAAGTCGTTCCTAGAGCCCGCTCATTGATCTGATGGATTTTATACCCTACTTCCCGGTAATAAAAGGGGGCATCAATATCTTTTATGATTGCCAGCTTATCAACCCTGATTCCGCTCTGTTCCTCATATTCCAAGATCTTCTCATATGCCATGGAGACATACAGCTTATCCAAGGTATTAGAGATAAAATGATTTGTTACAATGATCTGAGAAAAAACTATCTGGACTAAAAGGTAAACCACGCTCGCCACGCCTATCAGCCGCCGCCATCCCCCGCCGGCTTCCGCCAGCGCAATAATTCCTATCGACGCTTGAAAAAGATAAAAGGTAAAGACTATCCGGGGCGAGGGATTAAAATCCTCCGCCATAAACGGTATGGCCATGATCATGAGCAGCATCCCCGCCAGAAGCAATAGATAGTAAAAAAGCGCCGGCCATTCTTTCTTACGTATCCGATGGCCGATAAACACGCCCATGCCCAGCAGCGAAAAGAGCAGCGGAATACCGAAACCAGGGAGCAACGACATACTGTCGCTCAGCAAATCTACGATAAGCTGAAACATCGACAGAAACTTGTCCGTCAGATTTTCGAAACCGGCCTCTCTGGCAATCCGTTCCTTTATCAGCAATTTTACTATTGCGCTGCTTATTATCATATTGAGAAAACCAGTCCCAAATGTCATCAATAGGCCGGTAATATGTTCTAAGACCGCCTTCTTACACAGTTTACCCCGATAGGACAGAAATATATACAAAGATAAGAGCATTGCGCAAAATACCACCCCGACCTGATAAAACATGCAGGAAGCGGCGATACATAGCAATGCCCGCCAAAACCGTTTACGGACAAACCAGACGGCACCCCATGCCGCCAAAAAATAGGCCATTCCAAAGTAAGCTGTAAATTCACTGAACATCGTCAGTTCCGACGCAAGTACATTTACAAAAATCAAACTGGTAACAGCAGTATAAGCTATCTGACGCGATACAAACAGACTGAAAAGCTCTTGAATCAAATAAACCGTGCCGGCCATCAGAAGCAAGCCTGCCAATACGGAAACACCGCTGTGGGTAGTCGTCCGAAGTCCCAGCTGTCCCAGCAAAAAATCGACCATGGCGGTCAGGTATCTGCCATGCTGTATCCTAGTCAATACATCAAAATCATCTACCACCATGTGATAAACCGTGTCTGCGTTAAAACTCCGGCGAAGCATGCCGCCCCAGGCAAGCAGAAGTAGGGTAAAGCTGATACTGTATTCTTTCCAGTTTATATGAGTCTTCACATCCTCTTCCTTTGAAAAATAACTTTGAAAGGTACCGAGAGGAACTGGCGCCATATGGCGTCACTCCCTCTCAATTTATCATTCGTTGCTTTAATTTTAATTACTTATAAATCTTTATTGATCTTTAATTTGTCGTTGCCTTAGATGCTAAAACCGCGCCACATTGACCCTGACGCCGGGACCCATCGTTGCGGAAAGGGTAATGCTGCGCAGGTACTGACCCTTTACTGCTGATGGTTTGGCCTTGATAATGGCTTCTACAAGAGCCGTAAAGTTTTCATGGAGCTTCTCATCGTCAAAAGAAGCTTTCCCGATCGGCACATGGATAATATTGGATTTGTCCAGACGGTATTCGATCTTACCGGCTTTGATATCGGCAATGGCTTTCGCTACGTCCATCGTTACCGTACCCGCTTTGGGGTTGGGCATAAGTCCTTTGGGACCAAGCACTTTACCAAGACGGCCGACAACGCCCATCATATCAGGGGTTGCGACTACTACGTCAAATTCCAGCCAGCCTTCTTTCTGGATCTTAGGAATCAGTTCCTCACCGCCCACATAGTCGGCACCCGCCGCTTCTGCTTCGTTTAATTTATCACCTTTAGCAAAAACCAGTACCCTTACGGTCTTACCGGTTCCGTTGGGCAGTACTACGGCACCACGTACTTGCTGCTCTGCATGACGGCCGTCACATCCGGTACGGATATGGATCTCAATGGTTTCGTCAAACTTGGCAACAGCGGTTTTTTTAGCTAGGGCAATTGCCTCTGTCGGTTCATAAAAAGTCATACGGTCTACCAGTTTGGCCGTCTCAATATATTTTTTTCCGCGCTTCATAATCGTTCCTCCTATTCTTCTACCGTAATGCCCATACTTCTAGCCGTACCGGCAACCATGCTCATAGCTGCTTCAAGACTGGCAGCGTTCAGGTCTGGCATCTTCTGTTCCGCGATTTCTTGCAGTTTTGCTTTGGAAATCGTCGCAACCTTAGTCTTGTTAGGTACTGCCGATCCTGATTTCAGGCTGCAGGCCTTTTTGAGAAGAATGGCCGTAGGGGGAGTCTTGGTTATGAAACTAAAGCTTCTGTCAGCATATACCGTTATAACGACCGGGATAATCGTATCGCCTTTATCGGCCGTTCTGGCGTTGAATTGTTTAGTAAATTCAACAATGTTGACACCGTGCTGTCCCAGCGCGGGACCAACGGGGGGGGCTGGTGTCGCTTTTCCAGCCGGAATCTGTAACTTGATGTAGCCTACTACTTTTTTTGCCATAATGGCACCTCCTAATATAAATGTGGTTCGGCGTAAAGACTGCGCTTTACTCCCACCGCCGCGATACATCCCATTGCGATGAACCGGACGTTCGTTACCTAATTGTATTACATCGAATTATCGTATCTTATTATCGTATCTTATTATCGTATTATCGCATCTTATTATCGTATCTTATTAGCACATTATCTTATTGGATTACCTTTTAGTATTGCCTTAGTGCATTTTCCTGACTTCCGCAAAACTGATTTCCACAGGGGTCTCCCTGCCGAAAAGCTCTACGTTGATTGTTGCCGCCTGCTTACCAAAATCAATCCTTTGAACAACGCCCACGGTATCCTTCCAGACTCCAGCGACAACTGCAATGGCATCGCCTTCCGCGAAGTCAATGGTAATATTTTCAGTCTTAATCCCCAGTGGCTTCATTTCCGCTTCAGAAAGCGGAACCGGCTTGCTGCCTGGTCCGACGAAGCCGGTTACGCCCCGAGTATTCCTGACCACATACCAAGTGTCGTCATTCATTATCATATTTACAAGTACATAGCCGGGAAACATTTTTTTCTGCACGGTTTTTCTGGCACCGTTTTTCACTTCGACAACATCCTGCATGGGAACTCGTACTTCAATGATCTCGTCTTCTAAATGTCTGTTTTCTATCGTTTTCTCAATGTTGGCTTTTACTTTATTCTCATACCCTGAATAGGTATGTACAACATACCAGTTTGCTTCTGCCACTTTATTTCCCTCGCTCCTACAGTGTTGTAATGAATTCTATGCCGTGCTGAATACCAAAATCCAGCAGGGCAATCAAAACTCCCAATGCAACCGAAACACAAACAACCGCAACAGACTGCTTGATCAAGGAATCTTTGTCAGGCCAGGTTATTTTCTTAAATTCTGTCCTTACTCCTTTCCAGAAGCTTCTTTTGTTCTTACTTTTCTTAGTTGATTCTTCCATATTCAACCTCCCTTTGCGCAATCCTCTTATTTCGTTTCTTTATGCACGGTATGGGTTCTACAGAATCTGCAATATTTCTTAGTCTCCATTCTGTCCGGATGAGCCTTTTTATCTTTTGTCGTATTATAGTTGCGCTGTTTACACTCTGTGCATGCCAATGTTATCCTAGTACGCATTACCGTTCCTCCAACTTGTGATTTATTTGGGAATTGATCCTTACTGCCTTTTCGGATTATACCTTGTAATTTTAAGCATAAAAAAAAGAGGTAAGTCTCTTGTCTAAATAGAATAACACATTCTTTCCGGGTTCGTCAATAGTTTTTTCTTGCATCCTCAGGGTCACCGCATTTACTTTACTCACTCGCAAAGAGAACTCTTTCTAAGAAAGATGAGTCCCAACCAGCAAGTTTCTGTAAGTTTTTCAAACTCATGCCACCATAAACTTGTTTTTTCAAATGTTCTAAGGCGAGT
>DBDG01000030.1 GCA_002293475.1 Lachnospiraceae bacterium UBA938 | reverse complement strand
CGATCGGACTGCACTAAAGTCGGGGGAAATGAAAGAGATTATGGGTTGTGGCGATGCATATTTGAAGGATTTGGGAATGTTTGCTGTTTCTAGGGCAGGGCATGATGCCGGGCATAGGTATGTTATAATTCGGGAAACGGAGGATTGTGTGTATCTGGCGGATGGCGAAGTGAGAAAGCTCGATAATCCTAAGCGGAAAAACCGGCGCCATATGCAGATTATCAAAAACGGTGTCAGTACGGTGCTTAAGGATAAGCTAAAGAATAATCAGCCGGTCAATAATGAAGAGATTAAGTATACAATCAAGGCTTATTTTAAGTAAAAAGGAATGGAGGTATTATATGTCAAAATCCGATGTCATTGAAATTGAAGGAGTAGTGGTTGAGAAGCTGCCCAATACCATGTTTCAGGTAGAATTGGTTAACGGCCATAGGGTGATTGCCCATATCAGCGGTAAGCTACGCCAGAATTTCATCCGCATCTTGCCGGGAGACAAGGTAACCTTGGAATTGTCCCCTTACGATCTGACCAAAGGCAGAATTATTTGGAGAGATAAATAATTGCCGGTTACTGTTCGCGGGTAGTATTCCGCGAGGTGTTTTGCGCTGTTTAAAAAGTAGAACACTTTTGTGCAAAATCCCGAGTGTGCAAGCGCCAAAATACAGTTTTATAGCATTTTAGTTGCGTTCTTTACAACTTGTGCATCACTGTTACTGTGGAGTACCAATTGAGACTAATTATGGCTAAGGAGTGAATAGTAACGATAATTAATAGCGATATATTATTTATATTATTGGAAAAAACTTGCGCTTTACAGAACTACGTGATATAATGTAAAACGGTCTTTTTTGAAAGGAGGTTTAACATGAAGGTAAGATCATCAGTAAAACCTATTTGTGAAAAATGCAAAATCATTAAAAGAAAAGGAAGTATCAGAATAATCTGCGAAAATCCGAAACACAAACAAAGACAAGGTTGATCCCCTGTTAATTTAACGCTGTGATTCCGACAGTGTTATTTTAATAGTAGGGTCCTTGTTTGATTATGATAGATAATCAACCCTGGAGCCTGTGGAGTACTTGTTGATACCGGTATCTTATCAAGAATAAGAAGCCGGACAGATCGGAGGCAGAAGAGAACTTCCGGTTGGGCAGAATTGCCCCAATCAACTTAGTAAAAGGAATGGAGGAAACGTAAATGGCTCGTATTGCAGGAGTTGACTTACCAAGAGAAAAGCGCGTGGAGATAGGTTTGACTTATATCTATGGAATCGGCAGGGTAAGTTCCAACAAGATTCTGGAAACGGCAAAGGTAAATCCCGATACCCGTGTCAGAGAATTAACTGATGAAGAGGTAAAAAGAATCAGTGAGATTATTGACAAGTCTTACATGGTAGAAGGCGATCTCCGCAGGGAGATTGCGCTGAATATCAAGAGACTTCAGGAAATCGGATGTTACCGGGGAATCCGTCATAGAAGAGGACTTCCCGTGCGCGGACAGAATACCAAAAACAATGCCAGGACCAGAAAAGGTCCGAAGAGAACAGTTGCCAATAAGAAGAAATAATAAGACGTAAAGAAAGTAGGTTAGTTTAAAATGGCAGTAAAAAAAGTGACTAAAAAAGTGACAAAAAGACGTGTCAAGAAAAACGTTGAACGCGGACAGGCACATATCCAGTCTTCTTTTAACAATACTATTGTTACATTGACAGACACAGAGGGAAATGCTTTAAGCTGGGCAAGTGCCGGCGGTCTTGGTTTTAGAGGTTCAAGGAAATCTACTCCGTATGCTGCACAGATGGCATCTGAAACAGCTACGAAAGCAGCACTTATACATGGTTTAAAGACCGTGGATGTATTCGTAAAGGGCCCCGGATCAGGACGTGAAGCAGCAATACGTGCGCTTCAGGCCTGCGGACTGGAAGTGACCTCGATAAAGGATGTTACTCCCGTTCCTCATAACGGATGTCGGCCGCCTAAGCGACGCAGAGTCTAATGCGAAGAGGTTGTTCCGCTAACTATAGTGCGCATTGCGCACGTAGTGTTATATTTAAAAGATGCTTTAAATTATCGTTGGAAGAAGGCGCATTTGCGTTGTAAACAATAGCAGGAGGAGAATACAGATGGCAGTAAACAGAGTTCCCGTGTTAAAAAGATGTAGAGCGCTTGGTCTTGAACCGGCTTATCTAGGTTATGACAAGAAGTCCAACCGGACCAATATAAGGGCCGGCAAGAAGGTAAGTGAATACGGTCTGCAGCTGAGGGAAAAACAGAAAGCAAAATTTATCTATGGAGTACTTGAGAAACCTTTTAGAAATTACTACGAGAAAGCTACCCGCATGAAGGGACTTACCGGTGAAAATCTGATGGTTATGCTGGAGACCAGGCTGGACAATGTCGTTTTCCGGATGGGATTTGCCAGAACCAGAAGGGAAGCCAGGCAAGTAGTCGGCCACAAGCATTTCTTAGTAAATGGGAAAAGGGTGAATATTCCATCTTATATGGTAAGACCCGGAGACGTGATTGAGATCCGAGAAAAATCAAGATCCTTACAGAGATACAAAGATATCCTCGAAACGACAGGCGGAAGGATCGCTCCTGATTGGCTTGATGTAGATCAGGAAGCATTCAGAGGAACCATCAAAAATCTTCCCGCAAGAGAATCAATTGATGTGCCTGTAAATGAGATGCTTATCGTAGAGCTTTATTCCAAATAAACCTTGGATACTGCTTAGAATGTTCGTAAAGGAGGGTATTTGTAGTGTTTGATTTTGAAAGACCCAATATCGAGGTTGTGGAGATTTCAGAAGATAAAAGATTTGGCAGATTTGTTGTAGAACCTTTAGAACGGGGTTACGGCATTACACTCGGAAACTCTTTAAGAAGAATCATGCTTTCTTCCTTGCCCGGCGCAGCAGTGAGTCAGGTGAAAATCGAAGGTGTTCTTCATGAATTCAGCTCTATTGAAGGCGTTAAGGAAGATGTAACCGAAATTATCATGAATATAAAAGATGTCGCCGTAAGAAACGACAGCGATACCAATGAACCCAAGACTGCATACATCGAATATGAAGGCGAAGGCGTAGTCCGGGCAGCCGATATCCAGGCGGATCAGGATATTGAAATCTTGAACCCGGAACTTGTCATAGCAACATTATGCGGTAAAAGTGCAAAGCTGTATATTGAGCTGACGATTACCAAAGGGCGTGGTTATGTCGGTGCCGATAAGAATAAAAGCGATGAGCTGCCGATCGGTGTGATTGCCATCGACTCTATCTACACTCCGGTAGAGCGGGTCAACGTGACCGTGGAAAATACCCGTGTCGGCCAGATCACCGACTATGACAAGCTTACATTGGATGTATTCACCAATGGAACCTTGGTTCCTGATGAAGCGGTCAGCTTGGCGGCGAAGGTGCTCAGCGAACACTTAAGTCTTTTCATTGATTTATCGGAAAATGCCAAGACTGCTGAGGTCATGATTGAGAAGGAAGACGATGAGAAAGAAAAAGTGCTTGAGATGAGCATTGACGAACTGGAATTGTCTGTGCGTTCTTATAACTGCCTTAAGAGAGCCGGAATCAATACCGTTGAGGAACTGACCAATAAAACTTCGGAAGATATGATGAAGGTCCGTAACTTGGGCCGCAAGTCATTGGAAGAAGTACTGGCTAAATTAAAAGAGCTGGGTCTGCAGTTCAACGCCATCGACGAGTAAGCAGACGGCGTTACTGTTCACCAGCCAGTATATAAACATATGTGATAAGTCCAAAAGGCTCACATATGCGCTCATAAATGGGCAAAAGACAGCATTCGGCGAGTAAGTCCGCAGGCGTGGCCGGATGAGCCATCAATGAGAGAAGGGAAAACCTTCGGAGAGGAGCCTGTAATGGCAAAATATAGAAAACTGGGAAGGACATCCTCCCAGAGAAAAGCATTATTAAGAAATCAAGTGACCGGACTTCTATATCACGGCAAGATTATCACTACGGAAGCAAAAGCCAAAGAAGTCAGGAAGATTGCCGAAGGCTTGATTGCTATGGCAGTTAAAGAAAAAGATAATTTTGAAATGGTAAAAGTAACTGCCAAAGTTCCTGTGAAGGATAAGAACGGCAAACGGATCAAAGATCTGGTGGACGGCAAGAAGACGACGAAGTACGATACCGTGGAAAAAGAAATCAAGAAGGATCTTCCCAGCCGACTGCATGCAAGGCGCCAGATGTTAAAGGTGCTGTATCCGATTAAGGAAGTTCCGAAAGAAAACGCCGGCAAAAAGCGCAATACCAAACAAGTGGATATGGTTGCCAAGATGTTTGACGAGTACGGCGTTAAATACGCTAACCGCAACGGCGGCTATACAAGGATCATTAAGATCGGTCCCCGCAAGGGCGATGCCGCTATGGAAGTAGTATTAGAATTGGTGTAAGGTACAGCTAGACAGTTGTCAACAGCCAGTATCAGCGTCTTTATAGGAAGTATATATATGCGGATAATCCGGAGGACATGTGTTCTCCGGATTTTAATAATTACTGCATGCATGTTTTCTTATGTACTTTGATTTTTTTTATGGCCCAATCATAATGGCTTGCTGTTGCTGAAGTACAATAACTGCCGATAGTTGAACTGCCTGTCCAAGAATATATGCCCTTACTAAATAATTCATCATCTGTAAAAGAGTCGATCAAGGACATCACCTTTTTGTGGCTATCTAAAAGCATTGTTTTAGAATCGTCAAGAGCTGTAGACTGATGCTTTTCCCAAAACATGACGTTCATGTCACCATAGGTTTTCCAGTTATAAGGGCTGGGCAGAAACGGCTTATTTTCACCGTTTTGGTTGGATGTAACCCAGTTTATTAACAACTGATGCCATTCATAGAGATGGACAAGAACATCACGTAAATTTTTATCACGCTTCCAATGTGCTTCTTTCTGCTTGAGTTCTTCAAAGCGGAAGGCGGCTTTTTGCTCATTATCTGACATGGAATCAATAAGCTGCCACAACTTTTCAAACTGTTCATTTGACAATTTAATTAAATCAGATTTTGTTGTTGCTCTGGGCATCCTTTTTACCTCCTGTTTTCGATGTGGATTGTTGTTACATAAGTACTGCCACTCAAATACTTTACTTCATTATATCATATAAAGGTGACAGCGTCATTATTATAAAAATACTACCCAAGCAGCGGCATGTATGATACACTATAAAAATCAGGAGGCTAGGTTCAGTGATCATAATAAAGAACGGCAGAGTGCTAAATCCCGCAGACGGAACGGACAGGAAAGCCGATGTGCTGATCGAGGGAGATATTATTAAGGCGATAAGCATACCGGGTGACAATAGGCATAATGCATTTTCGGATACTAGCGGTATCCATATTATTGATGCCGAGGGCATGGTCGTTGCTCCGGGTCTGGTAGATACCCATGCACATTTCCGTGATCCGGGCTTTACTTATAAAGAAGATATTATTACCGGTGCCAAAGCGGCGGCCAAGGGCGGCTTTACGACCGTAGTGCTGATGGCCAACACTGCTCCGCCGGTGGATAGTGCGGCAACGCTTAAATATGTCTTGGAAAAAGGCCGTCAGACGGATATCCATATTGTCAGCTGTGCCAACGTGACGATGGGCATGCGGGGAAATGAACTGACAGATATGAAAACGCTGGCAAAGGCCGGCGCGGTCGGCTTTACGGATGACGGAGTTCCTTTGTTAAGAGCAGATATAGTGCGCAAAGCTATGGAACAGGCTCGGATATCGGACAGACCAATCAGTTTTCATGAAGAGGATCCTGCCTTTATCCGGAATAACGGCATCAATGACGGTTCCGCTTCGGAGTTTCTGGGCATTGAGGGCTCTCCGCGGCAGGCAGAGATAGAAATGGTACGCCGGGATCTTGCTCTGGCGGCCGAGACAGGCGCTGTTACAGTGATACAGCATATCAGCACCAAAGAAGCGGTAGAGCTGATCCGGCAGGCTAAGAAAACGATAAGTAATATTCATGCCGAAGCGACACCGCATCATTTTACCTTGACAGAAGAAGCGGTTAAATCAAAAGGTACCTTGGCCAAGATGAACCCGCCGCTGCGGACGGAAGCGGACAGATTGGCGATCATAAAGGGACTGCAGGACGGTACAATTGATATTATTGCAACCGATCACGCCCCTCACAGCAAGGCGGACAAGGAAAAGAACATTCAAGAAGCCCCCAGTGGCATTATCGGTCTGGAGACCGCTCTGTCCCTTGGCATCCGTGAACTGGTGGGAAAAGGCTATCTGACGTTGATCGAACTGATAGAGCGGATGAGCGCCGCGCCGGCCAGACTATATAAGTTGCCTGCCGGAGAACTTGCCGCAGGTAAAAAAGCCGATCTGGTCTTGTTCTATCCTGAACGGACGTGGAAGGCCGAAAGTTTTATCTCCAAGTCTGATAACAGTCCTTTCTTAGGGGAGCAGCTGCCTGGGCTGGTCTACGCTACGATATGTAACGGCAGGATCGTTTATGAAGACCAATCATAATTGTTTAGTGTTCTACCGACTGAACTGATGCAATAATCTTCTTAATAAAGCCAATCATCAACACAAGAATAAAAAAGAAATATACGAAAATTAAATAAGAAAAGGAATTAGTAATGCCAGCAAAACAAAAAACCCGCGGCCGGGTCATCAGTCAACATGAGATTGCCCCGGCAATATTTGATCTCCGTATTGAAACAGAACTAGCCCAGCATGCGTCTGCCGGCCAGTTCGTAGGCCTATACCCGAAGAGTGGCACCACCTTGCTGCCCCGTCCGATCAGTGTCTGTGAAGTTGATAAAGAAGCCGGCTGTCTCCGCCTCATTTACCGGATAGCAGGAAAGGGTACGGCTGAATTTGCTTCTTATAAGCCCGGCCGGGAAGTTGCGCTGTTGGGTATCCTAGGCAACGGCTTCCCGCTAGAAGAAGCGGAAGGGAAACAGGTATTTCTTTTGGGCGGCGGTATAGGTATTCCGCCTTTGCTGGAGCTTGCCAAGGAAATCCGTGCCCGGAAGTATAAGACAGATGCTCATATTTTCCTCGGATACCGTGACCGCCGGCTTTTTCTGCAAGATGAGCTGGAGCGGTACGGAACCGTTCATATTGCTACTGAGGACGGCAGTGCCGGCACGGCTGGCAATGTCATGGACGCCTTGGCCGGCAGCGGCTTATTCCCCGAAGTCCTTATGGCCTGCGGCCCCCTGCCGATGCTCAGGGCGATAAAAGTCTATGCGGAGGATCATAACGTCAAAGCATTCCTGTCTCTGGAAGAACATATGGCCTGCGGGGTCGGCGCCTGCCTTGGCTGTGTCTGCCAGACCAAAGAGACCGATCCACATTCCCATGTAAGAAATGCCCGGATATGTACGGAAGGGCCGGTATTTGAAGCTGGAGAGGTGGATATATGAGTGGATATACAAAAGACTTATCGGTAAACATAGCTGGGATATCATTCAAAAATCCGGTTATGACAGCATCCGGGACTTTTGGCTCCGGGATGGAATATGGGGAGTTCGTAGATCTGAATCAACTCGGCGCTGTGATCACCAAAGGTGTCGCCAATGTCCCGTGGCCCGGCAATCCCACCCCTAGGCTGGCTGAAACTTACGGCGGCATGCTCAATGCCATCGGCCTGCAGAATCCCGGCATCGACGTGTTCAAGGAGCGAGATATCCCCTTCTTAAAACAGTATGACACCCGGATCATCGTAAATGTCTGCGGGAAAACCGTCAGAGATTATCTGGAAACGGTGGAAAAATTAAGTGACAGCGGCGTAGATATGCTGGAAATTAATGTTTCCTGCCCCAATGTCAAAGAAGGGGCGATAGCCTTCGGCCAGAAAGCCGATTCCCTGTTTGACATTACCCGTCAGATCAAGGGAAAGGCTGCCCAGCCTATTATTATGAAACTCAGCCCCAATGTGACAGATATAGCTGAGATGGCCAGAGCCGCGGAAGCCGGCGGCGCCGATGCCCTGTCCCTGATCAATACCCTGACCGGGATGCAGATCGACATCCACCGGCGCAGTTTTTCCCTTGCCAATAGGACCGGCGGGCTTTCCGGTCCTGCCATCAAGCCGGTGGCCGTGCGGATGGTCTATCAGGCTTCCCGGGCGGTAAAGATACCGGTGATCGGCATGGGCGGCATCGCCGGCGCTGATGACGCCATTGAATTTATGCTGGCGGGCGCGACAGCCGTTGCCGCGGGGGCGATGAATTTTGTGAATCCGTATCTTACCGAAGAAATCATTATTGGGATGGAAGCATATATGGAAAGGTATGGAGTAAAACAGATCAGCGAGCTAATCGGAGCCGTGCAAGAATAAGGGCTTAGTTAACCCGCTATGGCCGGGCAAGAATAAGCTGTTAGGCAAATCCGTTAAAACCGGAATAAAATACCTCTCTGCGTAATACAATTACAATAAGTACACGCAGGGAGGTATTTTGGTGGAGTTAGTTAAGAAGAACATACATATGGATCGGTTGAAAAGTAAGGCTTCTACCCAGATTACATTAGAAGATGATATCAATATTTCCGATTCCAAGCCGGATGCGTTTCAGTTGATATTGGACCGAGGGAATGTAAGTATAGAAGAATTGAAGGTGACCAATGACCATGTGTCGGTTAAGGGAAAACTGCAATTTACGGCTGCTTATATGACAGAAGGTGAAAGTGCCGATATTGCCAGTATGGAAGGCGGCATCCCGTTCAACGAACAGGCTTATATGGAAGGACTGGAGAGCGGCGATAATGTCCAGGTAAAATGGGAGCTGGAGGATCTGAGCATCGGCTTGATCAATTCCCGTAAAATCAGCGTTCAGTCAGTTATTTCGCTTATTTTCACCTGTGAAGAGATCGGCGATGAAGAGACGGCCGTTGATCTACAATACGACGAGCCGGTAGAATACCGTAAGAAATCCTTAGACATTGCTTCTGTGGCAATTAAGAAAAAGGATATTTTCCGCATCAAGGAAGAGGTGGAGGTACCCAGCAGCTTTCCGAATATCCTGGATATCATCTGGGAGGATATCCGTCTCATGGAAGTGGAGTTCAAAGTACTTGATGACAAGATTTCCGTACAAGGCGACATCAGAGCTTTTTTCATGTATCGCAGCGAGGGGGAAGATAATGAAATCTGTCATCATGAGACTACCGTGCCTTTTTCCGGAGTGATCGACTGCAACGGCTGCAACGACGGGATGATACCCGAGATAACTTGGACGATAAGCCAGAAGGAAATTGATGTGAGGCCGGACTTTGACGGGGAAGACAGAGTCGTTGCCTTTGAGCTGGTCATGGACATGGACATATGTATCTATGAAGAAGATACGATCGATATCCTATCGGATGTCTACGGTGTGGCCAAGGATGTTAGTGCGATGGATAAAGAAGCCGTTTTCCACCGCCTCCAGTGCCGCTGCGGCGGAAAAAGCAAGATGGCCGAACATCTGATGATCCCTGACGGAAACGTACCGATTAAAAAGGTAATACACAGCAGTGGGCAGGTACAGGTTTCTAATCAGGAAATCTGTGAAAACGGCATTGAGATACAGGGAACCGTAAACCTCCAGATTCTCTACGAGAGCACCAGCGAGAGAAGCCCGTATGGAGCCGCCAAGGCAGTCTTTCCCTTCTCTTATATATTAACTGCTGACGAACTCAGCGACAACTGTATATTCCGGCTGCAGGCAGAACTGGAACAGCTTACGGTCACAGCAATCGAACCGCGGGAAGTAGATGTTAAAGCCATATTATGTTTCCGCAGCAATATTTATGAACGGCTAAGCGAAAGGATCATCGAGCAGCTGGTGGTATCCGAACCGGATATGGATAAACTCAGCAATCTTCCCGGGATTGCCGTCTATATCGTAAAACCGGGAGAAAGCCTATGGGATATTGGCAAACGCTACTATGTATCTATCTCTCAGCTGAAAGAAGCCAATGATATGATGACCGATGAAGTGAAGCCAGGCGACAAGATCCTGATCGTCAAGGGCCAGGAATAAGCCCCATTAAAATAGTACCCTGACATCTTTGCTGTCAGGGTACTGTCATATTATTCTGCGGTATGATCAGAGACCGGCATCTGCTTTCAGTTGATCAAAACCAGCCATGACGGCGTCATAGGTCTGCTGAGAAAGCTCCGGAAGCGAGCCGCCCCAAGTTTCTTCGGCCATCTTGTAGCCTTTTTGGAATGCTTCGCGCATTTCTTCGATCTTATCCGGATCACCGCCGGTCAGAGCGGAGGCAAAATCAAGAATCCGCTGTGAAGTCTGGGATGCGCCCCAATAGCCGTCTTCAGCAACGTCGGCCTGCGCTTGGGATATCGTGGCCGGATCCGCGTCAAAATTACCATTGCGCAGGTTCTCCCACGTGTTATTGGCTTTGCCGTAGGCTTTGGTCTGCCCGTTCATCATTTTATGGACAAGTTCCATCAGTTGTGCCTTGCGGTTGTCGGCATCATTTTTTAGCCGGGCAATCATGTTTGCATCCGGTTTGTATTTCTTGGTACTGGCAGTTGAAGCAGTAGAATCGGCAGAATCCGATGAAGGCTCATAAATGACACCGCTGGTGTTCTCAGCCGTGTCGGTTGCTGCTTTTTCTTCGGCAGCTTTAGTGTCTTGGAACTGATTGCTGTAATAGTAGTCGTTGTAGGCCTTGTCGGCGCCGCTTGTGGTAACTCCGTTTACGCTCATATGTTTCCCTCCTTGGAATAGTAGATTGGTATGGTACGTTATTTATATCGGATTATTTTGGTGGAACTTTATAGGGAAAAGAAAAAAATTTGTTTTTTGGGCGATCTGATCAGCTAGGGTCTACACGGTAACAACAGCTTACAGCGAAAGTAATTCTTTATTGTATACAGTATACTTTTGGGGTGGGTTTGTGGTACAATATAGAAATGGGCCTGTGAAATAACTGCTTTTTAATTAGTAGGCTGTGGAGTAATGGAGATGGGATGGAGTCAGTTATAAGGAAAGCTTATGCCAAGATCAATCTGGGGCTTGACGTGATCAGGAGGCGGCCGGATGGTTATCATGAAGTGAAGATGCTTATGCAGACGGTGGATATCTATGACGAGCTTGGCTTTGAAAGGAATCCGACGGGGGGGGTTCGTATTTTGGCGGACTCTAATGAAGTGCCGGTTAATGAAGATAATTTGATATATAAAGCGGCGGCGGCGGTTATACGGCAGTGTTGCGTTGATGCGGGGGTTACGGTCAGACTTAAGAAGAATATTCCTGTCGCGGCGGGTATGGCTGGCGGAAGCGCGGATGCAGCGGCGGTCTTTCATGGACTGGATGAGCTTTTTGAGCTGAATCTGTCGCTAGAGGATAAATGTAGGCTGGGCTTGGGGATTGGGGCTGATGTGCCTTATTGTATTATGGGAGGAACTGCACTGGCGGAAGGGATCGGAGAAAAGCTCACCCCTTTACCGGCTCCGCCGGATTGTCATATTGTAATTGTAAAACCGGATATTGACGTATCTACGAAATGGGTTTATGAGAGTCTTAATGTCGGCGGTTTATTGTATCATCCGGATATAGACGGCATGGTTGATTCGCTTCGGCACAATGATCTAGCCGGTATGACAAGCAGAATGGGCAATGTGCTGGAAACGGTGACGGTGGTGGCACATCCTGTTATTGGGGAACTGAAAAGTGAGATGCGGGAGCTTGGCGCGGAAAATGCCTTGATGAGTGGCAGCGGGCCGACGGTATTCGGTATTTTTGCTGGCTATGAAGAAGCCCGGAAAGCATATGAGCATCTTCGGGAAATGAGATTAGAAAAGGCAATTTTTATAACTAAGTGTATCTAAGGAGTGTTATGGATCAAGAACCGTTGCGAGTTGAACTAAATGAATTTCTTCCCCTCCGGGATGTTGTCTTTAATGCCTTGCATAAGGCGATTCTTACCGGTCGTCTTAAGCCTGGCGAACGGCTGATGGAAATCCATCTTGCTGATCAGCTGGGGGTCAGCCGGACGCCGATACGGGAAGCCATCAGGAAACTGGAGCTGGAGGGACTGGTTGCCATGATTCCCCGGCGGGGCGCCGTGGTTGCCGAGATGACCGTGAAAAGCATGCGTGATGTCTTGGAGGTGCGCCGCAGCCTTGACGTACTCAGCGTAGAACTGGCCTGTGACAGGATTACTGAGCCGGAACTGGCACGGTTGAAAATGGCAAGTGATGAGTTTGCAGCGGCGATCGGTACGGGGAATGCCACGGTCATGGCAAGGGCGGATATAGCATTTCACGATATTATCGTGGAAGCCACCGGGAATCTGCGGCTAAAGCAGCTCCTCAATAACCTGGCTGAACAGATTTACCGCTATCGTTTTGTATACTTGCAGGATGATATTCGGCATGATATGCTGGTAATTGAACATGCGGCCATATATGACGGCATCCGGGAAAGAAAAAAAGAGAAGGCGGCCGAGGCGGCCAAGAAGCATATAGATAATCAGGAGATATCAATTATCGATCACATCAAGGCAGAAAAAAACCGGGTGTGATTATCGTATAAAACCGCACAGTAAGGTCATACTCCTAAGAGAAAAGGAGATATGACATGAGCAGATTTATTGAAACAGCCATTATGCTGGCAGCCATGTGTGGTTTTTTTGGATTTATATATCCGGAACTGTGCATTATAGATGATAATTATAAGGTGGTTATGGAAGTACCGGAAGCGGAAGAAAGAGTAGTATCGGGAGCGCGGGAAGGAGAAGAATCCGGGGAAGCGGGAAGTATGCCGGAAGCGGAAGAAGGAAGTATGCCGGCGGCGGAAGAAGGAGAAAGCAGAGCCGATATATTTAGAAAGATAAGCAGTGCTCCCCCGGAAAGTATTCGTATAAAAAGCAAATTAATTGAATACTTACTGGAAATAAGTTAATATAATAAGAAATGAACAGTACAAATCAGATAACGCTGAAAGGAATTATCAATGTCAGATAAAGGATCCCCGATAGGGGTTTTTGATTCGGGAATAGGGGGGCTTACGGTAGTAAGGGAAATCATGCGCCAGCTCCCTGATGAGAAAATAGTTTATTTCGGCGATACGGCCCGGGTTCCTTACGGTAATAAATCGCAAGAGACCGTAACCAGATATTCCGAGCAGATTGTCCGTTTCTTGGAAGCAAACCAGGTGAAAGCTATTGTGGTAGCCTGCAATACGGCCAGCGCGGTCGCACTGGCCGAACTGGAAAGGAAGTCGGACATCCCGATGATCGGGGTGGTAAAGCCGGGAGCAAAAGTAGCGGCCGACACCACCAGAAACGGCAAGATCGGCATTATCGGCACTGAAGTGACGGTTTCCAGCGGAATCTATTCCCGATACATAACCAAACTGAATAATAAGGCAACGGTAATTGGTAAAGCCTGCCCTTTATTTGTTCCGCTCGTGGAGGAGGGTCTGCTTCATGATGAGGTGACGGATGAGATTGCGCGGAGGTATCTGAGTGAATTGATTGCTACCGGGATTGATACCTTGATACTTGGTTGTACGCATTATCCGCTGATCCGTTCCACCGTGGGTAAAATCATGGGTAAAGATGTAACGTTAGTGAATCCAGCCTATGAAACAGCCATGGAACTGAAGGAACTGCTGGGCAGGAACCAGCTATTAAATATTACGAATAGTGCTGCTCCGGCTGTTGACGTGGCATCAGACCGGACCGCAGACAGGTATAAAGGTGAAACCCTGCATGCGAATGAAATGGCTTTGGAAGAAGACAGATATCGGTTTTATGTCAGCGACGGTGCTGAGAAATTCAAAAAATTTGCGGCTTCTATTATTAAGTATGGGTTCCTGTCAGCCAAAATTGTGAATATCGAAGAATACTAAGGGGGAAGCTGTTATGACAAAAGAGGTGCTGCTTACGTTAAAAGGTCTGCAGTATGAAGCAGGGGAAGATAATCAGGCGATCGAGACCATCACGCCGGCTGAATACTACCGTAAAGACGGCAATCACTATATTATTTATGACGAGGTGAGTGAAGGGCTTGAGGAGGCCATTGAAAACAGGATTAAATTCCGTGAGGACTATCTGGAAGTCACCAAAAAGGGCACGGTCAACGTACATATGGTGTTTGAAGAAAAAAAGAAAAATATCACCAATTATGCGACCCCATATGGTGAAATCATCGTCGGGGTCGATACCGGTACAGTCAAGATGACGGAAGAGGAAGAGCATATTATGGTTCAGGTGGAGTACAGTTTGGACGTTAATTACATCCATATGGCCAACTGTAAGATCAGCGTAGACGTGAGGGCACGTCAGAGCAGCGGCTTTTCACTTCAGGGCTGATCGGAACTGGCAGAACCTATTTGATCGGCTTGGCGCCGGCTTTTTCTTGGGCTTTTTCCAGAGTGCGTTTGAAGAAGCCCTTTTTCTTGGCGGGGACGGCAGCAATCTTGCCATGCAGACCCTTTACTTCGGTGATATAGATGCCGCTGACTACGGCCTTTACTTCCTTTTTGACAGGAACGGAATCAAATATCTTCTCATCGCATACTAAAGACATGATCTGCGGACCTACTTTAGCCTTGACGATAGGAAGCTTAGAGGCGCGGAACAGCCGGGGAGTCTGATCAATGACAACCTGCGGCAGACCAGAATCCTTCATCTTCATCCGTTTTTTATCGATGATCAGCATGGATATGGTCTGCTTCATAGCTTCCATCTGTTCTTTTTGGGCATCCTGCTTCTTTTGTGCCCTTCTGCCAAAAAAATAAAGAGCCGCAACTGCGACGATAAGAACCGCCAAAATAATAATCATTACAATAATAGGTGTGCTCACAAACATCCTCCCAGCATTAACATAATAAGATGATTTTAGCATTATTTATATGAA
>DBDG01000065.1 GCA_002293475.1 Lachnospiraceae bacterium UBA938 | reverse complement strand
GCTAGGAGGAATTTCCTATAATATAAAAAATGCCAGACATGTTGGATCAGCATGTCCGGCATATGCCTTATAATGTTAATTTGCTCGTCAATCAGCTCTTATAACCGTATTTCCTTATTCAAGGCAAAGGAATAAATCACTTTTTCTTTTACCTTCTTACCGGTCAGCTGCTCCAGTGCTTCCCCGTAATACTCCAGCTGCTTCCGGTAACGTGCGCTCAGCTCTTCCGCCTCTTCCACCTTATCGGTTTTATAATCCATCACCACCAGCTGTCCGTCCTCCTCAAAAAAAACGTCAATAATACCTTGGATCAATATGGTTTCCTGCGGCGAAAACACCTTGTCCAGACGCTCGGCACTGAGTCCTATTACAAAAGGCTGCTCCTTATGCAGTCTTCCATTCCGGTCGGCATGGATCATCCGTTGAGCCAGCGGCGTTTCCAGAAAATCCACTATCTTAGCATAGCGTACCGCATCCCGGTATTCTTCAGAGAGCCTGCCTTCTTCATATGCCTGCTTCATCTGCCGTTCTACCTGCTGAAGCAACTGCTGCTGTATCTGCTGTGCCTGCTGCTGTATCTGCTGTATATGCGCCTTCGGCAGCGGCTCCGCCCGTTCAATACCGACAGGCAGCTCCTGAAAACGGAGCAGTTCCATCACTTTATGGTAGGCACTTCCCCTGACTGTCCCTGTCATGTCTTCTTCCCCCTTCATGAATAGAGGGATATAAGGTATGACCTCAGGCTCTTCAAACAGACGCAAGGCAAACACATCCCCGCGGCTTTCTTCCGGGGAAGCATAGCCCTTTTGCTCAGCCTTTTTTAACTCTGACACGGTAGTCTTGGTATAAAGCCCCGCCAGATCCTTTCTGGAATACTGGCGCGCCAATCTTGCTGACACAGCCGTCATCTTTTTCTCATCAAGACGGATTTCGTCCTTAAAAGCCGCCGTCAGCAGCCCCTTTTGCCGCACCTGACGTTCCGTGCTCTCCTTGATCTCTTCGTAATACAGCTGCTCCCGTGTCCAGACCCGGACGGTAAAATAAGTTTTTCCGTCCCCGCCCATGACGACTGGCAGCAGCAGATCCAGATAACTCCCGGCACTGACCAGCTTCAGAAAAGACAGTGGACCTGCCCTTTCGCCGGCCACAGCCGCCTCCGGCTCTTTGACCACACCGGATAAGATCAGCTTTTCTTTTGCCCGGGTCATGGCTACGTAAAGAACCCGCAGTTCTTCCCCGAGGCTGTCCAGCTTCATTTTCCGGCTGACGATATTTTTTCGCCGGCTTTTGCATTGCACTCGCAGATCGGCATCGACATAGTCCACACCGATCCCTAAATCCGCGTCGATCACCAGACCACTGCGGCTATCCTGCATATTAAAGGCCTTAGAAAGGCCAGCGACAAAACATACTGGGAACTCCAGCCCCTTGCTTCTGTGAATGCTCATCAGACGGACTATATCGTCCTGTTCGTCCATGATGTTCACTTCTCCATAATCAACATCGTATTTTTCCAGCTGTTCAATATAGCGGACAAAATGGAACAGTCCATAATAACTGGTCTTGGCAAAAGACTCCGCCTTGGCCATAAGCATCTCCAGATTGGCGATCCGCTGCTCGCCCGCCGGCAAAACGGCAATGCTATGATAATATCCGCTGTCGATAATCAGTTCCTTTAACAGGTTCTGAATCGGCATGTAAACGGCTTTACGGCGAAAGGCTTCTGTCCATTGGAGAAATTTGTCTATTTTTATAACGGCATCATTTTGCTCGCCTTGCTCTTCATTCATTATATCATGGTACATAAGAAGCTTTTGATACAAGGAAAATTTACCCTTACATTCAGCCCTTATCCCGGCAATCTCCTCGTCATCAAACCCGCCGAAACGGGATTTTAACACGCCAAAAAGAGGGATATCCTGAAGCGGGTTATCCAGCACCCGGATGACCTGCAGAATGGTACGTATTTCCGTCGTCTCAAAATATCCCCTTTTGGATGCTGTATGCGAAGGAATACCTTCCTCCTCCAATACTTTCCGGAACACTTCGTCCCAGCCGACGTTTGTCCGCAGCAAAATTACGATGTCCCGGAATAATACTGGGCGCAGTTCGCCCGTCTCCTTGTCTGTCACTTTAAAACCGGCTTTCAGTTCCTTTATCCGGCGGGCAATCATCCGTGCCTCCATTTCCTTGGGCGACTCATCTTCAAACAGCACCTTTGCCCCTTCGCCGGCCGGATCAAACAGTAGCAGTTCCGATGCTACGCCGGCCTGCTCCGGATAGACTGCGCCGGGATAGAGAGCCGCCCGCCGGTCATATTCTACGCCGCCTAAGGCCTTCCTCATGATTTTCGAAAAGACATAGTTTACGCTGTCAAGAACCTCTGTCCGGCTGCGAAAATTCTGGCTCAGGTCAATCCGGCGGCATGTTCCGCCGTCCTGGCCGCCGGTGCCAAAGCCCATAGCCGGAACACCTGCCGCTTCCAAGGGATAAAGGTCATATTTCTCCATGAATATTTCCGGCCGCGCTAGGCGGAATTTGTAGATGCTCTGCTTCACGTCACCGACCATAAACCGGTTAAACCGTCCTTCCGTCTCTCCGGAAATACTCTCAAGCAACAGTTCCTGCACCATATTGCTGTCCTGATACTCGTCAATCAGGATCTCTGTAAAATACTCCCGCAATTCCCTTGCCGCCGCTGTCGGCACCATGCCCTGGGCGGTCTTTTCCAGAAGGATCATCAGGGCAAAGTGCTCCATGTCGCCAAAGTCAATAATGTTCTTTTCGCGCTTGGCCGCATCCAGCCGTTTCTTAAAGTCCAAGGCCAGCTCCAGCAGCATTGACGCCGCTCCCTCGATCCGTCCCATCTGGACCGCCGCCTGGGCCGGCGTGAGTCTGAAAAACTGCTCCTTGGTTTCTTGCAAAGCCTTTTTCACCCGATTGCGGATGCCCTGCACCAGCTCTCTTTTCTCCGCCGATACCGTCGCATCCTTTTGGGACGGCAGTCGGCTGAACTCCGCTTTTTCCACAAGTAACGCATAGTCTTCCAGACCGGCCGCCTTTTTCAGCTCCCGCACCATGTTAAGTTCCTGATCCAGTACTTCTCCGTACATATAAGGACCATCCGGCTCTTCACATATCTTGGCCGCTTTTTCCAGTTCCTCCACACAGCCGTCACCCAGTTCCCGCAGATAACTAAGCAAAAACTGTTCCCCCGCTTCCCCTTCTGCCACACCGTCGGCCGCATAATCTGCCTTCCTTTCCTGTAGCCAGTCTTCCGGCCATGGAAAGCTCATGGCAAATGAGTACAGCCGGGTAATGTATTCCTCCAGCTGCTTGTCCCGGCTGCCGGTCGTAAAATACTCTACGCACTCCAAGAACTCCGGGCTTCCTTCCCGATATTTATCTTCCAGCAGCTCTGCCAGCACATCCTTGCCTAACAGCTTCAGCTCGCCCTCATCCGCCACCCGGAAGCCAGGATCCAGCCCGATGAGATGAAAATGATTGCGGAGGATGAATAGGCAAAAACTGTCGATCGTCGTGATCTGAGCATTGTGAATCAAGGTCATCTGCCGCTCCAGATGCCCGTTCTCCGGCTCTGCCTCCAGGCGCTTGCCGATCGCCATGGCAATCCGCTCCCGCAGCTCGCCTGCCGCCATATTGGTAAATGTCACCACCAGCAGCCGGTCGATATCCGCCGGATGCTCGCCCGCCGCCACCATCTTGACGATCCGTTCCACTAGGACCGCCGTCTTTCCCGATCCGGCGGCCGCCGAAACCAAGATATTCTTACCATGTAAATCAATTACTTTCTGTTGATCCGACGTATACGAGATTCCCATACTTTTTCTCTTTCTTACATTCAGCTGTCTTTTTCCTTTGCCATCCGTTCCATCACCGTTTCCCGGTTCAGCTCCGGCAATCTCCGGTGGCGGTAACCCGGTATCTTCTCATCATAACCGCATATCCCTTTAAAGCTGCAGTAGGTGCAGGCCTGCCCGTCCTTGTTTTCATATGGCTCGATAACAATATGGCCGGCTTTGATCTCTTGCCCGAATTTCTTGATCTTATGATTTATATAACTAGAAATAGTCTGAAACTCTACTTCACTCAGCACGCCCGACTGTTTGCTGAAACTGCCGTCTTTTTTCCGTTCGACCGGAACTACCGGCGACTTTGCGGTAAAATCTCGATCCAGCAGCCCGATCACCTCTTCCCGGTCATTCACTGCCCCGGTCGGCCGCAGTTCCTTTAGCAGACGCTGGTTTATCTCTTCGGGGGTCAGCCCGTCGCCGTCCGCTATCATCGGGTCAGCAACATGATAATACAAAAGGGCAGCTGGAACCGGCTTTTTCCCCGGATATGACTTGCCCGTCATTTCCATCGCCACGTTCATATAAACCACCAGCTGCAGCTGCAGCCCGTAATAAAGCGCTGCCAGATCAAAGTTTTTATTGCCGGATTTATAATCAATGACTTTTACATAAACATGTTCCTCGTCCTCACAGGTATCAATCCGGTCAATGCGCCCGCGCAGTTTCATCTTTTCCTGCTCGGAAAGGGCGATATTAACCGCCTCCAGGTCATCCGTCCCGGAAAAAGCTACTTCAAAATGCGCCGGCACAAACGCGCCCTTCTGTAGTTGTTGCTGTAATATCCTGACCGTCCGCGCTAATATCCGATAAATGCGTCTGATCATCTGCTCGTTGCGGGCACTGCCAAACAGCACCGTATCCCCGTACTCCGCCGCATAAGCCTGAAGCGACTCCCACAATAGCTGCCGCCCGGTTTCCTCGCTAAAATCAAACCAGCTCATATGTTGCTCTGCAAGTTTTCCTGCAAAGAGCTCCAGTACGCCGTGGAAGACATTGCCCAGATCCACCGACTCAAAGCCATATTCTTCTCTTTCTTGTAGTGCAAGCCCATATTGCAAAAAATGAGCATAGGCACAGGCCGCATACCGCTCCAGCCGGCTGACGCTGTATTCCAGCAGGCTGCCATACAGCGCGTCGGCCACTTGGCGGCTCAAAGGCCGGGGCTCGTAATGGATGAAGGCCGCTTCCAACAGCTGATCCAGTTTTTCCCCATAATCCGTCGTTTTTCGATATATCCTTCCTAATATTGCTAGCATTTCCAGTTTGTTTTTGTCGTCATCGCTCGTTCCGGAAGCAAAATCCCGTAAGGAGGCGACAAAGAGATCCCAGCTGTCATTAACCCCATGTACCTGTTTAAATGATATTTCTTCTACTGGTTTTGTCACTTCCAACAAGGGAAAAAGCTTTTTCATGACATCAACTAAATAAGATGGCCTCCGGCTCTTCCCTTCGCTGCTGATCTTGGCATAAGACAGGTACAGTTGTTTGGAAGGCTTGGTCATATTCATATAGATGTATAGCCGCTGGATATACATCTGCTGCCTAGGTGTCGGCGCCAGCTCCCACGACGATTCCTTTAAAAACTCCCGGTCAAGGTCGGAAATCAGCCCCCCTTTTCCGCTGCTTCCGGGTATGTTGCCGTCATTAACGCCCAGAAAAAAGAGGACTTTAACGTGATTCAGCCGACTGCGTTCCATATCTCCGACCACGATCCTGTCCACATTCTGGGGGATGATCCCCACCTCAATCTCGCCAAAACCGGCATCCAGTATCTCCGCAAACTCCGTCAGGCTCATCTTCTCATCGGCCAAAAGGCCGTAAACCTGATCCAAGAGCTCCATGACCAGCCGGTAAATCTGGCCAAACTCGCGCGCCCGGGCGTAGTCACCGCTTTGTGTAAAATATTCTTCATATGCAGCCAGTTTCTGTTGGATCCGACCATCGACGATGAAACCGTACAGGGCATGAATCATCTCCCCAGCCGTAGCCAAGCGGTTTCCCAGCGGCTCCAGCCCGCTGACGACCTTTGCGCGGGTCACATTCAGCTGTGCCAGCCGATCTGCCTGCCGTTCTGCCTGTCGCCCGCCTTGCTGTTCCCCTCCC
Organism: Lachnospiraceae bacterium UBA938; assembly: GCA_002293475.1. Classification (GTDB taxonomy): domain Bacteria; phylum Bacillota; class Clostridia; order Lachnospirales; family Lachnospiraceae; genus UBA935. The sequence continues at coordinate 14,080 of DBDG01000065.1, read as the reverse complement.
CAGCTCCGACTCCGGCGGGTAAATAGCTCATGCCATTTTTTCTTGCCTCGGATCCCGCAGCCGATCACATAATTTTCCAGGCGGTCAATCTCATCCGGATCACAGTCCACAAAGCCGCTGCGCAAGTAATGAAAAACCGTTTCGTAAGAATAATTCTTTATGATTACTTTTAACGCGCTACGGATAAATTCCGTAAAAGGATTCAGCAAGATGCCTCTGGTCCGATCCATGAACAGCGGGATGTCGTACTTGGCCGCTTCGCGCTCCATATAACCGGCATAGGCGTTCATATCACCGGTCACCACCGCGATCTCACGGTACAGGAAGCCTTGCTCCAGCGTCAGTTCCTTGATTTTCATGCAGGTCTGCCGCACTTCTTCCGCCACGGTTGGGGCTTCGGAGAGAAAGATGGCCTGGTTTCCAGCGGCCGGTTGCTCAGGCTTGGACGATTCATCTGCGCCAGCAGCCCTAAGTTCAGCAGGCGAATATATTTCCGTTTCTGCGGCTAAAGAATCTTCCGCCTGGTATCCTGCTATCGGATAGCGGAACAGGCTTTTTTCCAAATGAGCCATTTCAGGGTTGCCGGCAAAGCGCGGTAAAGGATCGGTACGCAGATATTCGTCTTTTTCTCTAGCCACCCCGGCTTCCTTGGCAAGGCGACACAGGTCACCTACGGTCTTTCGGCTCAAGAAAAAAAGTTCCTGCTCTTTGCCGGTTTCAAAAGGGTCGGTCTGGCTTCCGATCAATACTGATAGAATCACTCGATCCGCCAGCGTCATAAGTTCCTGGATAACCCGGCTCTGGATCGGGGTGAAGCCAGTGAACCCATCAAATATAATGACGCTGTTTCTAATGGTTGGTGACTTGTGAAGAGAGGCTCTAAGGAGATCTAAGGTCTCCTCGGTAGTTATGTATTCTTGCTTCAGATAAGCCAGAAAGGCACGATATATTTTATTCAGATCGGTTAATTTGGCGGCCAAGGCTTTCTTCTTAACGGCAAACTGCGTCAGCTGGCTCAACTCATCCGGACCGATGCCATATTGCATGAATTCCGAAACAGCCGACTTCACTTCGGCGATATAGCCCGGCTTGTGGAGATTGGAACCGATGACCGGGAGTTCCGCACGGATATCAGCCGCGACTTTTCTTAGCACCAGACTTTTGCCGGTGTCATCGAGCACTTTACGGTGATTGCCGCCGACTTCTTCAAAGATGCGGTGAGCCAAACGGCCAAAGCTCAAGACGTCGATGTTCAAGATGCCGTGGCTAGGGTGAGCTTTGACCAATTCCATCTGGGTGTGCATGGTGAACTGGTCGGGGACAATGAACAGGTAGCGCTTGCCGGGGTTACGGATGGAACTGCTGATTATGTCGTGGTGCAGTTGTTTGCTTTTGCCGGCTCCGGAGGCGCCGAAGTAGAATTTTAGGCTCATGTGGGAGCTCCTTTTGATATCAACTTGGACTTAATTCTTTTATCATTTCCTTGACAGATGGATAAATTAAGTGCGGTTTTACTGGTGATTTTTCTACATCGGCCCTTGTAGCTTCGCCGCTTAGTACCAAGATTCCGGTAAAGCCGTTATTGACTCCGGCGGCAATATCGGTGTATAGGCGGTCGCCGACAACGGCGGAACGTTCTCTTATGGCACCGGTTCGTTCTAGCAGATATTCCATGATGGTACGGTTGGGCTTGCCGATAATGTGGTCAGGGTCGCGGGAAGCCGAGGCTTTGATAAAAGCCTGAATAGCACCGATGTCAGGGATGAACCCAGATTCTGTCGGACAGTTCAGGTCCGGATGTGTGGCCAGATAAGGCAGGCCGGCGCGAACCAAGTCGCATACCTTACACATCTTGGCGTAGTTCAAGGTCGTATCAAAGGCAGTCACCACCACTTCCGGATAATCTTCTTCTAAAATGATGCCGGCTTCGGAGAATTCGGCCTTAAGAAGGTCATTACCGAGCAAGAACACTTTGGCGGCGGCATGATTTTGCTTGAGATAGGCGATAGTGGCTTGTCCGGAGGTTATGACTTTTTCCTTGTTGATATCAAGACCCATGCCACGTAATTTTGCGGCATATATATCAGCGTTCTTAGAGGAATTATTAGTAAGGAACACATACTGCCGACCACTTTGTACTACAGCCTGTAAAAACTCCATGGCACCATCAATCCACTGATCCCCTAGATAAATTGTACCATCCATATCTAATATGAAGAAATCTATTTCACTAAAATACCCGCCCATAAACAGTCCTCGTTCTAGTAATACTGAATTTTTCCTTATGATATAGAATATCTAATAATCCTTATTTCGTCAATACATTGAGACTTCTTGAGTTTTCGCAAACCTTTCCTTACCTCGGTTTAAATGTTCCATAAGCTGGACGAACGGGACATAATTATAACATCCGCCTCACGGCAAATCGCAAAATAAAGAATGAGAATATAATCTTTTTACTTTATATAACTATTCATATAATTGTATTAATTAAAATTAATGTTATTTCCTATAATGTTTATTGTTTATTATATAATGTTTTTGCAATTTTCCTAATTATATATTTAAATTTATTTTATATAAAAAGTAATATTCAACTTTTTAATAATTCTTGATTCTCACTTTATTTTATGTTATATTTACATATACATGAAGCTTTCTTGTCGATAATTGATAACCCTGTCCAGCTATGGATTATATATAAACATAATTATTTTATAATATTTCAATATAATAATTGTTATATATTACATCCAAAAATGCAATTATCCCTGCATGGCATAGATCATAATCAGGTATGTCGAACATGAGATTTTGAAAGGAGTATTATAATGAAAAAATTGATTTGTAGCCTATTAATTGCAACTACTGTTATATTAACTCATTTTACTAGCTTTGCTGCCGTTACTGAAATCCAACATGAGGTTAAATCAGAAATTATAGCAATCCGAGAAAATGTGTCTCGAGAAGAGGCCATGCGTGATAATAATTTTAACGTAGCAAAATCCATCTTAAGTAATAATTTTATAGAAAAAAGATCTGTTGAATGGAAGGTATGGGGAAGCAGCATAAATACCTCAACTGGTGCTACACCTATAGGGTACTCCGAACACCGCAATGGAAATACAGTACTTTCAACATATCACTATACGCGAACATACCTCGGCGAACTCCTAAAGCGCGGTGATTCCGGAAGAGTTTGGGGAACTCATACCGTTAAAGCTACCGGAACTTTTTTAGCCATTGACGTATGGTCTGCTCATACACATATTGTAAAATACGGAACAGAAGACTAGACAAATTTGGATTAAATACCTTACGCAAATTACCTAATTACTACTATGCTAATGCGTTAATATTAAAATAATCATTCGGTTTCGCGGAGGCAGGGCTGCGAAATCGAATAATCAGAAAACCGCGGAGAACTATGATGGAACTGTTAAAAAAGACTAAATGGCTAACCCTTTCATTAATACTTGCAATAGTTATCTCCTTATTATCAATAATTAACTATTTAGATATTTTATCCCAAATCGACAAATCTGAATCAGCAATAAATGATGGCTATATTTTCTATTCTTTACAGCACGAAGCCAATCCGTTAAATCAAGATATAGCACATTTCAAGCAAATATATAGTGAATTAACCAATAATAATGGGTATATATATTTTGAAATTTATACTCAATACTTAGAGATGCCTAACCAAAATAGCATGTTTTTTGAGAATGGAACCGATGAATTATCAAATAAATGCACCGGAGTTAATTGTATTCAGATTAGCAACGAAGTAATTGATAATTTTGAAATAGACATTTCAGATGGGAAGTGTTTTCAAAAAAGCGATTACATATATGAATTAAATAAGCCAATACCTGTACTCATGGGTCAATCTTATCGCACGTTATACGAGATCGGAGATATAATTGAAGCCACATATTTATTTGATGCATACAGATTCAAAATTATTGGTTTTTTATCCTCAGGCAGTAATATACAAAATGCAAGCCATAATATAATCTTAGACAAATATATAGTGATGCCCAGTTTTATAATAGACGAAAGCATCCCCATTACCAATGGCTTAAAAATACATTATGCCAATAAAACAAGCGGAACAGCTAGATTAGATTCGTCGAACTTTAATACATTCAACAATTTTATAACACCTCTGCTAGAAAAATCAAAAGCGGGAAGCTATTCCTGGAGTATTACTCCTTTAGAATATCAGTATCGCAAAATGTTTAATATAGGTATTAAGCATACTATAGCCTTGCTAATAATTCTCATTATCCCAATTATGTTATGGTACTTATATCTTGTATATAAATCTTCTAAAGCAAGAAAAAAAACCAGTCTACTATCTGGCCAAAACATATTTTTATATGTTGTTTTGCTTACTATTACAAGTATATTTTGCGGCCTAATACACATCTGTTTTGTCACTACATTAGGAATAAAACTTATTCAAATTAACCACTTGATTCTTATTGTTATTATTTCCTTAATAACAGTTCTGTTAAATCACATATTTAATCAATCCAAATCAATTCTCCCCAAAAAACGAGAACCACCTAAATGATTCCCGTTTCCCTGCTTCATACTATCAATCAAGACACCTACAACTACAACTGAAAATTAACCTTAGTATCATCCGGCTTCTCATCATCAAAACGATAATCCTTCCCCGGCAGCACAGCATTAAGAATTATCCCCGCCAGAGCACCCGTCGCTAGGCCGGAAAGGCTGATCGTAACTGTGCCGACGCTAAAGGCAATGGCACCGGCATCGCTATAGTGGATCCCCGTAGACAGTACTAAGATCAGCGCGGCAATAATTACATTACGGCTCTTGGTGAAATCCACCCGGTTTTCCACCACGTTACGCACCCCTACTGCGGCTATCATACCGTATAACACCAAAGACACCCCGCCCATCGTAGCCGTCGGCATACAAGATATAACGCTCCCCAGCTTAGGCGAAAAGGAAAACAGGCAGGCCATAACCGCCGCGATCCTCACAACGCGCGGATCATAGACCTTGCTCAGATTAAGGACACCGGTATTTTCTCCATATGTAGTATTAGCAGGAGCACCAAAAAATGCCGCCAGCATAGTGGCTAGGCCGTCCCCCATCAGGGTCCGGTGCAGGCCGGGGTTTTTTATGTAGTTCTTACCGACCGTAGAAGAGATTGCCGAAATATCTCCGATATGCTCCACTACCGTTGCCAAGGCAATCGGCATGATAGTTATAATAGCCGACAGTAAAAGCGACATATCAGCTTTCCCAAACAAGGAAAATACCGTCTCGTCCCAATGTATCGGGATACCGATCCAAGCCGCATCCCTGACCGGCTGCCAGTTCACATTGCCGGTAAAAGCCGCTATCAGATAGGAGCCTGTCACGCCTAGGATAATCGGGATTACTTTGATCATGCGGGTTCCCCAGATATTACAAAAGATAATAATCACAATCGCTGCCAGCGCGATAAACCAGTTATCGTCACTGCTGCCAATTGCCGTCGCCGACAGATTAAGGCCGATCGAAATGATAATGGGTCCGGTCACAACGGGCGGGAAAAATCTCATCACCTTGTCCGTACCGAACATTTTGATAACAGCCGCCAAGATAAGGTAGACCAGCGCCGCGAATATCACGCCGAAGCTGGCATAAGTAAGCAGCTCCTTTTCTTTCCCTGGTGCCACAGCCGCGTAACCGGCCAGAAAAGCAAAGGAGGAGCCCAAAAAGGCCGGCACCTTCCCCTTAGATAAAAGATGGAACAACAGGGTACCCAGACCGGCAAATAACAAAGTCGTCGAAACATTAAGACCGGTTAATACAGGAACTAATACTGTTGCTCCAAACATCGCAAACAAGTGCTGCAATCCTAACAGCAGCATTTTAGGAGTACCCAGCTGCCTAGCATCCATGATGCCTCCGGAGCTGCCGGTTCCTCCTGAAGGTTGATCTTTACTCATACCTCTCTCCTCCTATATGCTATATTATTTGCTGACCCCTAACAAATATAGTATATAAAAAGTCGATACTCGTCAAGCAAAACCCTAATCTTTCATCTTTGGCCGGCAAACCAGACTGGCCAGATAGGCAAATATTAATGCCGACGCACAGCCGACCGCCCCAGCCTTAAAACCTCCTGAAAAAACTCCCATAAATCCGTCGCTGTCAACAGCTTCTTTTACCCCTTTCATGAGTACATGGCCAAAGCCTATCAGCGGAACCGATGCCCCACCACCGGCAAAATCCACCAAAGGCTGATACCAGTTAAAAAAACTTAAGACAGCACCGGTGCATACCAGCAATACCATGATCCTTCCCGGCATCAGCTTTGTTTTTTCCATCAAGACTTGGACAAGGGCACAGATCAGTCCCCCTACCCAGAACGCATTTACATACTCCACGTGCCAGAGCTCCTTCCGATCCTGTTGACTAGCGCTTCCATATCGGCTTTGCTATTGACACTCCTTGCCTCTTCGATTACCTGCTTCCTTTCACTCTCGCTCATCTCCCCGTAAGCAACGGAAGCCCTTACATTGGTTGCCAGTCCGAAACTTAAACCTAAAGGGATGTCTTCGTATTCCATAGTAACCTCCTTATTAAATCATAATTTAGCCTATCCTTATTATGTCCACACTTTTCCCAAACTATAATCCAAAAGGATGAGTTGCTATATATTTTTAATAATTTCGTTTACTATCTTACGGACGCTTTTGCTTTCACAATCAAGGGTAATCTGGGCATACTTTTCATAAAGAGGAACCCGCTTGGCATATATATCCTCCAGCGTCTGCCCTCCTTTTAAGGCAATGCCACGTTCTTCCAGGTCACCTAACCTGAGCGCGATTTCCTTATAGGAAAGTTTCAGATATACGATGTCACCGATCCTAGCAAAATGCTCCATTGCCTCTTTCCCATATACAGCGCTGCCGCCGGTGGCGATCACATAATCCTTGACATCTATCGTGGCATTAATGAAGTTTTCGATTTCTAAGAAACCGTCCTGTCCACTTTCCGACAAGATTACATTAAGCGGTTTCCCACAGTTTTCTTCGATCACACTATCGGAATCAATGAACCCATATCCCAGCTTCCTAGCCAGTGCCGCGCCGACCGTGCTTTTCCCGGCTCCAGGCATGCCGATCAATATGATATTATTTCTGTCGTCTAGATCCTTTTCGTCTAGGTTCCTGTCGCCTATGTTCCTGTCACCTATGCCCCTGTCGTCCATATCTGGTCCCTTCAAATGTCTAAATACATGCGATAACTTCTACTTCACACAGTACATTCTTAGGCAACTGCCTGACCGCCACGCAGCTACGTGCCGGTTTTTCAGTAAAATATCGCTCATATACGCCGTTAAATGCGGCAAAGTCTGCCATGTCCGCCAAGAAACATGTGGTCTTGACGACGCTGCTATAACTGCTGCCGGCTTCCGTTAATAATGCACCGATATTTTCCATGACAAGCTGCGCCTGCACTGTAATATCTCCTTCAATTACCTCTCCCGTAGCCGGAATAATCGGTACTTGACCCGATGTATATAACATCCCGTTTACGATAACAGCCTGCGAGTAAGGCCCGATTGCCGCCGGAGCCTTGTCGGTGTTAATTTTCTGTAGCATAATTATACTTTCCTCCTGAAGTGAAATTTATTCTATAAACGACGCAATCACTAAAAAATCACAAGGTAATTGTAATGAATTTCCAGAGATATTTCAAGGTTAATAGGCAAAAAAAGCCTGAGAAAAGTAAAGCAGGCTTCCTCCCAGCTTCCCTAACGCCACCAACAATATTACTATGCCGATCCCCTTCCGAAAACGGACCCTTCTCGTAAATATCGGAATCGAATCCAGCATCTCTGCGATGGCAAGCGCCAGACAGCCCACAAACATACCGGCAAATATTCCGAAAACTGCACAAACTGCCTTTCCTGACATATTCCATATCCGGGAAGTATATTGGCCAAAAAGCTGATTCTTTAAGATAACATCGCCGAGTTGCACCTTCCGCCAGAATACGCTGATTACGCCACCCGCTATCGTGCCGAAGATAACCATTTCTTCTATCAGCAGGATGTGCCTAGCCACATGGAACTTGCCGGAAAACCGTGGTATCAGCCCTACGGAAGCCAGAACGGTAAAAACACCCGCCGAGCAAAGGCTGCCAAAGCTGAAGGCGCATATAGCCATGAATATCTGTTTAAGAATTATCAATAGTCGTTCCCTCCCGGTCGGCGGTTGCTATCAATGCTTCATTCACATCATCTTCATAATTTCTGATGGCAACTTCAATCGGCGTCGGATCTTTTGTAATCCGCCGCCCGCCAATGTGGTTATAGAAAATGATAATACCTAGGGCAAGCCCGACAGAATAAGCGACTTCCAGCACCGTATAGCCGTTGGAAGGCTGACCCATGACCATCTCATAGAACTTAGAAAATACATTATTAATAGAAACATCGTTGTGAAAAGCCATAATTGTAAAAGCCGTGCCAAAAAAGCTGACTCCGCCGGCAATGATCACCTTAATTATCTGCGCCGCCATATTATTCTTTTTTACCTGCACCCATTCTATCAAGGTATCCGCTGCCCCGATGCTCAAGACGGCTGCCCCGGGATAGTTTTCCTCGATCAGCTGGATGATTTTCAAGATACTGACAACCTGCCGGCGCTGTTCTCCCTCTTCAAACACATATACTTTTATTGCCTTAATCTTTTCTGCCACGGCGGTATCCGCTGTATATATCCTGGCAATATCATCCACAAAAACCTCCGGTAACTTAACTTCAATATTTTTCTCTGCCTTCACATATATATTGACCTCGGCCATATTATCTCCCTTCACATTGAATACACTTACAATTATCATGTAAATATCATGTGAAATAATTATTATTTTATGTAATGCCTTCAGTCAATAAAAAACAGTCAATAAAAATCTGATAAATTTTAATGTATTTTTTATAAATATTTGCTATAATACATTTTAGGTGTTAATTATGCAGTAGGAGGAGATTTGCATGAGATTAATTACACGTTCGGACTTTGATGGCTTGGCCTGCGGAGCATTATTGAAAGAAGCCGGCATCATAGATCACTGGAAATTTGCCCATCCCAAGGACCTGCAGGACGGACTGGTCGAGGTAGGCGAAGATGACTGCTTAGCCAACGTTCCTTATGTGAAAGGCTGCGGCCTATGGTTTGACCACCATTCCAGTGAACATGAAAGAAACGAACTGAAGGGACAGTATAAGGGCGAAAGCCGCATCACTCCTTCCTGCGCCCGTATTATCTATGAATATTACGGCGGCCGGGAACGCTTCCCCCAATTTGACGACTTGATGGTAGCCGTGGACAAAGTTGATTCCGGCCAGCTCACCATGGACGATATCCAGAACCCCAAAGGCTGGATCCTGGTAGGCTATCTCATGGATCCCCGCACCGGCCTAGGACGTTGGCGCAATTTTACCATCTCTAATTACCAGCTGATGGAAAAATTAATTGATGCCTGCCGTGTCATGGCCACGGAAGAAATCCTAAATCTACCCGACGTAAAAGAGCGCATCCAGATATATAATGAACAAACTGAACAATTTAAAAAAATGGTCTTAGCGCACAGCGTAACCGACGGCAAGCTCCTCGTAACCGACTTACGCGGCGTGGACCCTATCTATACCTGCAACCGCTTCATGGTATACAGCATGTACCCCGAACAGAACATCTCGGCCTGGATCGTCAGCGGCAGAGGCGGCCAAGGCTGTTCGGCGGCCGTAGGCTACAGCATTCTCAACCGGACTTCCCATGTGAATGTCGGCCGCCTGATGCTCAAATATAACGGCGGCGGCCACGAAGCCGTAGGAACCTGCCAGTTTACCGATGAAAACATGGCCACTGAGCTGCCAAAGATGCTGGCCGAACTGACATCCATGGCCAACGCATAACCCTTTAGCAGTCTTGCTAACGGATCTTGCTTTATTCCCTGTAAACCTAGCGACAAAAAAGAAGGGGGCTGCCGAAGCAGCCCCACTCTCGCCCGACTAAACAGGAGGTGTTATTCGGGTGTATACCAAGAAGCACGATCTTTTACCATTTCGGTCATCAGTACTCCGAGNNACGTCATTTTCCTGAAGCTTCTGCTGGAACTCATCCCAGATTACATCAAACTCTTCCGGGCTGGCAGCAACCGCGCGCATCAGGTACTCAGCGGTAAGGTCATTGCAGCGGGTCTGGATCTGGCCGGCTTCAGAAGCCGGATCAAGAGCATCCTGAATATACCAGGCAGCGCCCCACGGCGGGAAATAAAGGTCTTCAGCCTGAGGATACAGATCGCGCCACATACTTACGCCGTAAGCATCCAAGGCTTTTTTGGCGGGCTCAGGATAGTCCGCTATTATTGCATCTTCCGTATAAGGCATAATAGAATAACCGTCTTTATCAAATACGCCGGAACCATAGCAAGGCCAAGGGTAGGAAAGCAGTCCGTGTCCTGACGCAACTGTACGGTTATCGGAATCATTGATTCTCATTTCCTGTTCGGCAGCGGTAAATACCCGTTTGCCGTCAACGATTTCCCAGTTCTCTCCTTCAAAGCCCCAGTTGGACATGACCTGGATCTCTTCACGGGCCAGATAGTCTAGGAACTGGATGGCACGGACAGGATCCTCGCAGTTGTCGGTAATGCCGACACCGTTAGAAGCCATATAAACCGGCTGACGATAGATGGGATGCAAGACATCTTCACTTATAGTAGCCGGGAAAAATCCATAAGTGCGCTCCGGCTTTCCTTCACTGATCAGCACGGCGGTGGATGATTCAATGCTCCAGTCAGCGTCCATCAAGCCCAATACCCGGCCGGAAGCGATTTTTTGCAGATATTCATCATGGGTCTGGGTAAAGCTGTCGGGATCCAGTAAACCTTCGTTATATAACCCGTTCATCCAGCGGAAATATTCCCGGTGTTCCGGCAGGATAAAGCGATATACTGTCTCCATAGATGTAGGATCCACATAATACTGTCCGTCATCGGCGCATCCGGTGGCAAATCCGCCCGGATTGCCCAGTGTAATATACCAGCGCCAGCCTTCGCCACAGGTCAAGGTGATGCCGATCGTGGGCTGTCCGTCAATCTCCGGATGCGCCGCTTTATAAGTCCGGATGGCATCCGCCCACTGATCCAAGGTCCTGATTTCCGGATAGCCCTGCTCTTCCAAAACAGCAAGCTGAAGTTCATATCCCACTTCTGGGTCAAGCGGAAGGTTGTTGACAAAATCCTGTCCCAGATAGTGAATATGGCCGTCCTCATCATAGTGTGTATCAAAAGATGTACCATAGAGCTTCTTTATATTGGGGCCGTATTCCTCAATCAGCGGAGCTAGGTCAATGAAAGCTTCCGCTTCCATGAACTTCGACAGATTGGAACGGGAAAAGACAAAATCAGGATAACTTCTGTCGGCAATCATCAGTGTGATCTGCTCGGCAACATCGCCGACCCCGAAATTAGTTTTTATGGTTACGCCGGTATCTGCCGTAATCTGCTTCTGAACCTCGCCCTGGAAGTTTGCTTCGGCAACATGCTGCCGCAAATCTTCCTCATAGATTTCCAATGTTATGGGGGAGAAATCCGTCTGGCCGGTACCGCCGCCGAATTCATGTCCCAAAGGCCCTGCCACGCCACTCAGATTATAGCCGTAGGAACCGACTGTTATTTCTTCACTGGCACTGTCAGAGGTTCCGGCCTCCGCGCCGGCTTCAGTTGCGTTACCGCCATCAGTATCGGCGGAAGTGCTGCCGCATCCGCTTACGGCACCAAGTGCCATCACAACGATAAGCAGCAACGGAATAACACGTTTGATTAAATAATTCTTTTTCATTTGAATCCTCCTTTTTTGTTTAATAATATCTACTTAATTATAACTATATATAATAATTAACTTGCTTAATGTATCAGCCTTTCACCGCCCCTAGCGTCATGCCGGACACAAAATACTTCTGCGCAAACGGATAAATGACGATAATGGGGATAACGGTTACTACTGTGATTGCCATCCGGATCGAAAGCGGCGAAATGGTTTTGGCCATCTGCAGCTGGGCGGCGGTTCCATGGGCTACGCCGCTGGAAGCCGCTCCCTGCAGGATTTTCATAAGTTCATATTGCAAGGTCGTGATGCTGTCCTCAAAAGGCGCGTATAAATAGGTGTCAAACCAAGAATTCCATTGCGATACGGCTATGAACAGAGCAACTGTCGCCAATACCGGTTTACAAAGCGGTACAATGACCTGGACAAATATCTGCACATCGTTGGCACCGTCAATGATGGCGGATTCCTGCAAACTTTCCGGAACTCCCTCAATAAAACTGCGGACGATAATCAGGTTATAAGCACTGATCAGCGAGGGGATAATATAGATCCAAAAGCTGTTGTTGAGCGAAAACATCCGGATAACCATAAAATAAGGAATCAGGCCGCCGCTGACATACATAGTAAGCAGAAACATCGTAGTGACAACCTTACGGAACATGTAATCCCGGCGGCTCAAAACATAGGCCAGCATACTGGTACAGAAGAGTCCGGTTACCGCTCCGATGACCGTCCGCAGCACGCTGATATAAAAACCGGTCCACAGGGCGGGGAAACGTGACAGCTCCTTATAATTTTCCAAAGTAAATACCCGGGGAAAGATACCAACGCCGCCCGTGGCCGTATCGGACGAAAGATTAAAGGATATCGCCAATACGTTGAGAAAGGGAAACAGGGTAACGATCAAGGCACCGGTCATGACTATGTACAGGACAACCTCGAATATTTTCTCGGAAGTCTTCTGCCGCATGAATTTCTTATAATTGGATTGCATATTGGTCATCATATGATACCTCCTCCCGACGAACGCTTGGCTAGACGATTAGCGACATATAAAAGGATGATGGAAACCGATGACCGGAAAATGCCGATCGCCGTACCATATGAATACCGTCCCATGCCAATACCGAAGCGTAATACATATATGTCTAGCACTTCCATCCACTTGCGGATCTGATCGCTTCCCAGAAGCATCTGCCGCTCAAAGCCGACGTTTACCAGCCAGCCAATATTCATAATCAAGATAACAATGATGACATTACTGATACTTGGAAGCGTTATATGCCAGATACGCCGGAACCGTCCCGCCCCATCCACTTCGGCGGCTTCATACAGGGCTGAATCCACGCTGGTTATGGCAGCCAGAAAGACAATCGCGTTCCAGCCGACTTCTTTCCAGATATCCGACACCGTAATAATCCCCCAGAACATCTCACCGATGCCCAAGAACGGCACCCGGCTCTCCAATATCCCCAGCGAAAGCAAAAGGTCGTTGACCGGCCCGTTGGCGGCAAGCATCTGACTGATCATCCCGGCGGCAATGACCCAGGAAATAAAGTGCGGCAGATAAGAAATCGTCTGAACAGTCTTCTTAAAAAAGCCGTTCCGCAATTCGTTGATCATGATGGCGAACACAATCGGAATCACAAAGCCAATAGTAATGCCCAGAATACTCATGCCCAAGGTATTGCGCAGCGCATAATAAAAACGTTCATCCTGGAATAATTCCCGAAAATGCTGCAGGCCGACCCATTCTGCCGTAAAGAAACTTTCGGACAGCGAACGTTTTAACTTAAAATCCTGAAAAGCCATAATCCAGCCAAAAATGGGCAGATAACTAAATATGAAACACCAGATTATAAAGGGCAGAGACATCATCATCAGATAGCGCTGTTTATAAAAACGCTGTACCAAGCTTCCTTTACCAACTCTTTTTCGTGGCTTTATAGCATTTTTTTCATTTTCCACGCTGGCATATCCTCCTTTTATTCCGCCGCATTAGTTAATATCATTAATTAATTAATTTATTATAACAAGCGTTTGTTTCTGTGTAAATTGTAAATATCTAACAAAATTTACTTTACAAAACCGACGTTTTTTATAAACAAGTGAATAAATTTATTTTATATTGACAATCATCCGCTAAATGTATATAGTATATTAATAGCAATTAGTTAATATTGTTTATTAATAACTATTATATTT
>DBDG01000037.1 GCA_002293475.1 Lachnospiraceae bacterium UBA938 | reverse complement strand
TAGCAGATTTGCGGAAACTCAAGAATTTATGTCTTGACAATAGTGTAAATATGTGATAATTTTATAAAGTCGTTTGACAAGCCGAAGACAGTAGGTGCCGGGATTAAACTGCGGCGTAAGCGTTTCGCCTACCGAGGAATTAAGTTATTTATGACTTTGTACCCTTCTGTCTTTCATTACGGAAGGGTTTTTATTTTCCTTTTTATTTCGGCAATAATCTATAAGGAGGTAAAAAAGTGGCAAAAGTTGAATTAAAGCAACCTGTCATTGAAGAGATTTCAGCTCAAGTCAAAGATGCACAGTCAGTTGTACTAGTAGACTACCGCGGTCTTACCGTGGAACAGGATACTAGGCTGCGTCGTCAGCTTCGTGAAGCAGGAATTACTTACAAGGTTTACAAGAACACAATGATGACGTTTGCATTCAAAGGAACCGCATATGAAGCATTGACCCCCTTCCTAGAAGGACCCAGTGCCATTGCGATATCCAAGGAAGATGCAACGTCACCGGCAAGAGTACTCTGCAAATTTGCAAAGGAAGCCCCCAAGCTGGAAGTAAAATGCGGTATCGTCGAAGGTGTTGCCTATGATGCCGCCGGCGTTGCCGAGATTGCTAAGATCCCTTCCAGGGAAGAACTGATTTCCAAGCTATTAGGAAGTCTCAAGTCCCCTATTGCGAACTTTGCCCGTGTCCTAAACCAGATCGCAGAACAAGGCGGACCTGGCGAATGTACGCCGGCAGAGACAACAGCCGAAGCAGAAGCATCGGTATCAGATGTTACAGCAGAAACAGTTATCCCGGAAGCCGCACCAGAAGCCGCGGCAGTTCCAGAAGCTTCAACAGCAGCAGAGCCCTCAGCTGAAGCAGTAGCAGAGGAAACAGCCGAAGCAGCAACAGAGCAGACGAAAGATAAGTAATTTAAATTATATTAAGTCAACTATTTTAAGTTAACTATATTATGGAGGTAAAATTATAATGGCCAAATTAACCACACAGGAATTTATTGATGCTATAAAAGAGTTATCGGTACTAGAATTAAATGATTTAGTTAAAGCTTGCGAAGAAGAATTCGGCGTATCCGCCGCTGCCGGTGTTATGGTTGCCGCTGCCGGAGCAGGTGAAGCAGCAGAAGTTGAAGAAAAGACCGAATTTGACGTAGAACTCAGCGAGGTAGGCCCCAACAAGGTTAAAGTTATCAAAGTAGTTCGTGAAGCAACCGGTTTGGGCTTAAAAGAAGCCAAGGATCTAGTAGACACAGCTCCGAAGATGATAAAAGAAGCTGTATCCAAGGCTGAAGCCGATGAACTCAAAGGCAAACTAGAAGCCGAAGGTGCAAAAGTAACCTTAAAATAATCTTTATAGTATATAAAGACGCTAAAAACAATGTATAACTTAGCGGGGTGCCGCAGCCGGATCATATTCCTACTGCCGCGCCCCGCATAACATTTTAAGCGCCAACACACCAAAAAATCTGAATTACCCCAAATTTCAGTTGACGCGGACGCGCTCTTGTAGTAGAATGGATAATGCGCTATTATGGAGTGGCATGGAATTACCCAACAATAGCCTCTAAAAATATAACAAAATCATAAAGAACGGGGTGAAATGTCAATGGAAAAGAACCGAATACGTCCCATTGCCGCAGGCAAGAACATACGTATGAGTTATTCACGACAGAAAGAAGTATTGGAGATGCCCAACCTGATCGAGGTCCAAAAGGATTCCTACAACTGGTTTCTGAGTGAGGGTCTAAAGGAAGTCTTTGATGACATATCTCCAATCGCAGACTACAGCGGCCACCTAAGCCTCGAATTTGTCGACTTCGAACTCTGTAAAAAAGACGTGAAATATCCTATTGAAAAGTGTAAGGAAAGAGACGCTACTTACGCTGCTCCTCTAAAAGTCAGAGTCAGGCTTTACAATAAAGAAAAAGAAGAAATAAGTGAGCACGACATTTTTATGGGCGACCTTCCTTTGATGACGGAGACAGGAACCTTCGTTATTAACGGTGCCGAACGTGTTATTGTAAGCCAGCTCGTCCGCTCCCCCGGCATCTACTACGCCATCGGCCATGACAAAATTGGAAAACGGCTGTTTTCCTCTACCGTCATTCCGAACCGTGGTGCATGGCTGGAATACGAAACGGATTCCAATGACATATTCTACGTCCGTGTTGACAGAACCAGAAAAGTCCCCATTACGGTTCTCCTCCGTGCCATCGGATTAGGAACCAATGACGAGATCAGAAATCTGTTCGGTGACGAACCCAAGATTGAAGCCAGCTTTTCCAAAGACATTGCTGAGAACTATCAGGAAGGTCTTTTAGAGTTATACAAGAAAATCCGTCCCGGCGAGCCTTTAAGTGTAGAAAGCGCCGAAAGCTTGATTCATTCTATGTTTTTTGATCCCCGCCGCTATGATCTGGCCAAAGTCGGCAGATATAAGTTTAACAAAAAGCTTGCTTTCCGCAACCGTATCCGGCATATGACATTGGCTGAAGATGTCGTGGATATGTCCACTGGCGAGTTATTGGCCAAGGCCGGAACAACCGTAACGGCAGAACTAGCCGATGAGATTCAGAACGCGGCGGTAACCGGAGTCTTGGTACAGACGGAGGAGCGGAATGTCAGGATACTTTCCAATATGATGGTTGATCTCACTCATTTTGTCGAGTGCAATCCAAGAGATTATGGGATTACCGAGCTAGTTTATTACCCGGTTCTGGCTCAGATATTGGAAGAATACGGCGATGATCCGGAAGCACTCAGCGAGGCGTTACGGAAAAATGTCCATGAACTGATACCGAAGCACATTACCAAGGAAGACATCATAGCTTCTATTAATTATAATATCCATCTGGAGTATGGCATCGGCAATGACGACGACATTGATCACCTTGGCAACAGGCGGATCCGAGCCGTCGGTGAGCTGCTGCAGAATCAGTACCGGATCGGCTTGTCCCGACTGGAGCGCGTGGTCCGTGAAAGGATGACGACCCATGACGCGGAGGAAATATCGCCACAGGTTCTGATCAATATTAAGCCGGTACAGGCAGCCGTCAAAGAGTTTTTCGGTTCCTCCCAGCTGTCCCAGTTCATGGACCAGAATAATCCCTTAGGTGAGCTAACCCATAAGCGGCGACTTTCAGCCTTAGGTCCCGGCGGTCTGTCCCGCGATCGGGCGGGTTTTGAGGTTCGAGACGTTCACTATTCCCATTATGGCAGGATGTGCCCCATTGAAACGCCGGAAGGACCCAACATCGGACTGATCAACTCGCTGGCTTCTTATGCGAGGATCAATGAATATGGCTTTATTGAGGCTCCTTATCGCAAGATCGACAAGTCGGATCCGGACAATCCGGTGGTAACCGAATTCGTTGAATACATGACAGCAGATGAAGAAGATAACTACCATGTGGCACAGGCCAACGAAGCACTGGATGACAAGGGGCATTTTGTCAGAAATAACGTAGCTGGCCGCTATATGGATGAAACCAGTGAATATCCTAAGCAGGCGTTTGATTTTATGGACGTGTCCCCCAAGATGGTATTTTCCGTGGCTACGGCACTGATACCTTTCTTAGAGAACGACGATGCCAACCGTGCCCTGATGGGCTCCAACATGCAGCGTCAGGCGGTACCGCTACTTAAAACCGAATCGCCTGTGGTCGGTACCGGTATGGAGCCTAAGACAGCGGTGGATTCCGGCGTCTGCGTGATTGCTAGGAAAGCAGGGACAGTAACTTACGTAACGTCCGACCTAATCAAGGTGACCTGTGACGACGGCGAAAAGGAAGAGTACCGTTTAAGTAAATTTATCCGTAGCAATCAGAGCAACTGCTACAACCAGAAGCCGATTGTTTATAAAGGCGATCATATTATCGAAGGCCAGGTGATTGCTGACGGTCCTTCTACCTCCGACGGCGAACTGGCGCTCGGCAAGAACCCTTTGATCGGTTTTATGACTTGGGAAGGCTTTAATTATGAAGATGCGGTTCTGCTCAGTGAAAGGCTGGTACAGGAAGATATCTATACTTCTGTCCATATAGAAGAATATGAGGCGGAAGCCCGGGATACCAAGCTCGGTCCCGAAGAGATCACTAGGGACGTTCCCGGTGTTGGTGACGATGCCTTGAAGGATCTGGACGAGGACGGTATCATCCGGATTGGTGCGGAAGTTCGTGCCGGCGACATCTTGGTCGGCAAGGTAACGCCTAAGGGCGAAACCGAGCTTACGGCGGAAGAACGTCTGCTGCGGGCGATATTCGGTGAGAAGGCCCGTGAAGTGCGGGATACTTCCTTGAAGGTTCCACATGGGGAATACGGTATTGTCGTGGACGCCAAAGTGTTCACGAGAGATAACGGTGACGAGCTTTCACCGGGTGTGAATCAGGCAGTACGTATCTACATTGCCCAGAAAAGAAAAATATCCGTCGGTGATAAGATGGCCGGACGCCACGGCAATAAGGGCGTTGTGTCCCGTGTACTTCCCGTGGAAGATATGCCTTATCTGCCCAATGGCCGCCCGCTGGATATCGTCTTGAACCCACTAGGGGTTCCGTCCCGTATGAATATCGGGCAGGTGCTGGAGATCCATCTGTCACTGGCTGCTAAAGCCTTAGGCTTCAATGTTGCGACCCCGGTATTTGATGGTGCCAACGAAAATGATATTATGGATACCTTGGACATGGCTAATGATTATGCCAACTTGCCATGGGAAGAGTTTGAAAATAAATATAAACAGGATCTGATGCCGGAAGTGCTTCAGTACCTGTCTGATAACCGGGAACACCGGGAATTGTGGAAAGGCGTACCGATTTCCCGGGACGGCAAGGTAAGGCTGCGCGACGGCCGTACCGGCGAATACTTTGACGGTGCTGTCACCATCGGTCACATGCACTATCTGAAACTGCATCACTTGGTGGATGATAAGATCCATGCCCGTTCCACGGGTCCTTATTCACTGGTAACCCAGCAGCCGCTGGGCGGTAAGGCCCAGTTCGGCGGACAGCGGTTCGGGGAGATGGAAGTATGGGCTTTGGAAGCCTACGGTGCTTCTTACACGCTGCAGGAGATTCTGACCGTTAAATCCGACGACGTGATCGGCCGTGTCAAGACATATGAAGCCATTATCAAGGGCGATAATATACCGGAACCGGGCGTACCGGAGTCCTTTAAAGTACTGCTTAAAGAACTGCAGTCCCTAGGTCTTGACGTAAAAGTGCTGCGTGACGACCATACGGAAGTAGAGATCATGGAAACCGTGGACTACGGCGAAACTGATTACCGCTACGAAATCGAAGGCACTCCTTCAAATTACGAATATGAAAAAGAATCGCTTGCATCCATGGGTTATCAGCAGCAGGAATTTGACGACAGCAGCGGCGAACTGATCAGTGCCGAAGCTGAAACTGATGAAATGGATGAGATGGATGATTTCGGGGATATGGACGACGAAGTAAGCATCGAATTAGAAGAAGTATATGACGAAAACTGAAAGGAGTACTGTAATGCTGGAAGTAAAGCAGGATATAAAACAGGAAATATATCAGCCCATGACATTTGATGCTATTAAGATCGGGTTGGCGGCGCCGGAAAAAATCAGAGAATGGTCCAGAGGTGAGGTACTGAAGCCGGAGACCATTAACTACCGGACGCTAAAGCCGGAAAAAGAAGGCCTTTTCTGTGAGAAGATCTTCGGCCCCAGCAAGGACTGGGAATGTCACTGCGGTAAATATAAGAAAATTCGTTATAAAGGCGTAGTCTGTGACCGCTGTGGCGTGGAAGTGACTAAAGCCACTGTGCGAAGAGAGCGGATGGGACATATCGAACTGGCGGCACCGGTATCTCATATCTGGTATTTTAAAGGGATTCCGAGCCGGATGGGGCTTATCTTGGATCTGTCGCCGCGGGTGCTGGAAAAAGTACTGTATTTTGCTTCCTATATCGTACTGGATCCTGGCGTGAGCAGCCTAGAATATAAACAAGTGTTGTCAGAAAAAGAATATCAGGAAGCTAGGGAAACCTGGGGCAGCAAATTCCGGGTCGGCATGGGTGCCGAAGCAATCAAGGAATTGCTGCAAGCCATTGACTTAGAAGGTGAGGCCGTGGAACTGAAAACTGGCCTGAAAGAGTCTACCGGCCAGAAACGGGCCAGAATCATCAAAAGGATGGAAGTCGTCGAGGCTTTCCGGGAATCAGGCAACCAGCCTGAATGGATGATCATGGATGCCATTCCCGTCATTCCCCCCGATCTGCGCCCGATGGTGCAACTGGACGGCGGACGTTTTGCCACTTCCGATCTTAATGACCTTTACCGCCGTATCATCAACCGCAACAATCGTCTGAAAAGACTGCTGGAGCTTGGTGCGCCGGATATTATTGTCCGCAATGAAAAACGGATGCTTCAGGAGGCCGTCGATGCCCTGATCGACAACGGCCGCCGCGGCAGGCCGGTGACCGGGCCCGGTAACCGCGCCCTCAAGTCCCTGTCCGATATGTTAAAAGGCAAATCAGGACGTTTCCGCCAAAATCTGCTGGGAAAAAGGGTTGATTATTCCGGACGTTCCGTTATCGTCGTAGGACCTGAATTAAAGATTTACCAATGCGGTCTTCCCAAGGAAATGGCCATTGAGCTGTTTAAGCCCTTTGTTATGAAGGAGCTGGTAGGAAGAGGTATTTCCCAAAATATAAAAAATGCTAAAAAACTCGTGGAAAGACTGGATGCGCAGGTCTGGGACGTCCTGGAAGAGGTCATCACTGAACATCCGGTCATGCTTAACCGCGCCCCCACCCTGCATAGGCTGGGTATTCAGGCCTTTGAGCCGGTTCTGGTAGAGGGTAAGGCGATCAAGCTGCATCCTTTGGTGTGTACGGCATTTAACGCCGACTTTGACGGCGACCAGATGGCAGTCCATCTGCCTCTTTCGGTGGAGGCTCAGGCAGAGTGCCGGTTCCTGCTGCTGTCGCCCAATAATCTTCTGAAACCCTCCGATGGCGGTCCGGTTGCTGTTCCGTCACAGGACATGGTTCTGGGTATTTACTATCTGACCCAGGAAAGGCCGGGTTCGCAAGGTGAGGGCAAGTTTTACAAAAATGTCAATGAAGCGATCCTCGCTTATGAAAACGGGGAATGTTCCCTACATGCTAGGATAAAGGTAAAGGTCACTAAGAAAAATAACGACGACACAGAAGTAAGCGGCATTGTCGAATCCACCTTGGGGCGTTTCTTATTTAATGAAATACTGCCCCAGGATCTGGAGTTCGTAGATCGTTCGGTTCCGGAGAACAAGTTACTTCTGGAAATTGATTTTCACGTCGGCAAAAAACAGCTCAAGCAGATTTTAGAAAAGGTTATCAATACCCACGGAGCTTCTAAAACAGCGGAAGTTCTGGATATGATCAAGGATACCGGCTACAAATATTCAACAAAAGCTGCTATGACGGTTTCTATCTCCGACATGACCGTACCCGAACAGAAGCAGAAGATGCTGGCCGACGCGCAGGCGACCGTGGATAAGATTTCCCAGAATTACCGGCGCGGTCTGATCACGGAAGAAGAAAGATACCGGGCGGTAGTGGAAACCTGGAACGAAACCGATAAAGAGCTCACCGAAGTCCTTATCCAGGGACTGGATGCTTATAACAGCATCTTTATGATGGCCGACTCTGGCGCCCGTGGTTCCAATCAGCAGATTAAACAGCTGGCCGGTATGCGTGGGCTGATGGCTGACACCACCGGCAGGACAATCGAACTTCCGATCAAGTCCAATTTCCGTGAAGGGCTTGACGTTCTGGAATACTTTATGTCGGCTCACGGTGCTCGCAAAGGGCTTTCAGATACTGCCCTGCGTACCGCTGACTCCGGTTATCTGACTAGGCGTATGGTCGATGTTTCACAGGATCTTATTATCCGTGAAGTAGACTGCATGGAAAGTAACGGCGAGATACCCGGCATCACGGTAAAGGCCTTCATGGACGGCAAAGAGACCATCGAACCGCTGCAGGACAGGATAACAGGAAGATATTCCTGCGAAGATATCTGTGACAGAGAAGGAAACCTGATAGTCAAACATAATCATATGATTACCCCCAGCCGGGCGGCAAGGATCATGAGTAAGGGCGTGGATGAAAAGGGCGAGCCACTGGAAAGCGTCAGGATCCGCACGATTCTCACCTGCCGTTCCCGGATCGGTATCTGTGCCAAATGTTACGGAGCCAATATGGCCACCGGCGAAGCGGTTCAAGTAGGTGAGGCAGTCGGCATTATTGCGGCTCAGTCAATCGGCGAACCAGGCACCCAGCTTACCATGAGGACATTCCATACTGGCGGCGTTGCCGGCGATGATATCACGCAGGGTCTTCCCCGTGTTGAAGAGCTTTTTGAAGCGAGAAAACCTAAAGGTTTGGCGATTATCGCTGAGTTTGGCGGCGTCGCAATGATAAAAGATACCAAGAAAAAACGCGAAATTGTCATATCTAATGAAGAGACAGGTGAATCCAAGACTTATCTGGTTCCTTACGGCTCCCGTATTGCTATTATGGACGGCACCGTGATGGAAGCCGGCGATGAATTGACCGAAGGCAGTGTCAATCCTCATGACTTACTGAAAATCAAGGGAATCCGAGCCGTACAGGATTATATGATCCGTGAGGTTCAGCGCGTCTACCGTCTGCAGGGTGTTGATATCAGTGACAAGCATATCGAGGTAATTGTCCGGCAGATGCTGAAAAAAGTCCGCATCGAAAATAACGGCGATACCGAATTTCTTCCGGGCACCTTGGTGGATGTGCTGGAGTACGAAGATGTCAATGCCAAGCTCATCGAAGAAGGCTTGGAGCCGGCCGACGGCAAGCAAGTCATGCTGGGTATCACCAAGGCCGCTTTGGCAACCAATTCGTTCCTTTCGGCAGCCTCGTTCCAGGAGACAACAAAGGTGCTGACAGAAGCGGCAATCAAAGGAAAAGTAGATCCGCTGATCGGTCTTAAAGAGAATGTGATCATCGGTAAACTGATCCCCGCAGGTACCGGCATGAAGCGGTACCGTAACACCTTGCTGAGTACGGATAATAATCTGAAA
>DBDG01000042.1 GCA_002293475.1 Lachnospiraceae bacterium UBA938 | reverse complement strand
GCCCGGGCAATCTGACGATGACCCCAGCAATCTGACGATGACCCCAGCAATCTGACGATGACCCCTTAAGCCAGTCATCTGATGGCAAAGATCACTGCAGTCGCTATCCCTTAGTCCGCCATTCATCGGCTTCTAAAACGGCGCAATTAATTCAATATCTATAAGCTATTTGACGGCGTTGGCAATAAATAGTAAGATAAAGAAATAGTAAGATAAAGAAATAGTAAGATAAAGAAATAGAAATCAAGAAATAGAAAGAAATTGTGAAAGGAAACAGTTATGAAATCGACAAAGCGGTACATGGTTCCGCAGATTCTTGATAAAGAGGACATAATTATCGCAGTGCCGGGATCCAAGAGCATTACGAACCGGGCTCTGCTGCTGGCGGCGCTTTCGCATAACAAGTGCTTGCTTAAGGGCGTCCTGTTCAGTGATGATTCCCGCGCTGTTTTGGAATGTCTTAAGCAGCTGGGCTTTGGTATGGAAGTTGATGAAGCAAGCAAGCAAGTGACGATCTGGGGCGGCGGCGGTCAGATACCCAACCGGCAAGCGATCCTCAATGTCCGGAGCGCCGGGACGGCGGCGCGGTTCCTGACCGTGATGCTGGCTCTGGCGGGCGGAGAGTACACCTTGGAGGCATCGGAACAGATGAAGAAGCGGCCGATGGCCGGACTGCTTTCCATCCTGCGGAAGGCCGGCGCAGAGATTGTGTGCCTTGAAGAGGAGGACAGATTTCCGTTCACGCTCAGAGCGGATGCGCTGGCGATGAAGGAAGTGTCTGTCGATACCGATGTCAGCAGCCAGTTTGCCAGCGCGTTGCTGATCGCCGGCGTCCTGCTGCCAGAGGGACTTACGGTCAGTCTGGAAGGCAGCCGGCGGGACGGCTCTTATATAGCGATAACGCTCCGTATGATGGAACAGTTCGGTATTCCGGTAAAGAGGGAAGGAGATCGCTGTATGGTTCTGCCGGCCGCCCGGTTTGGGGTGAGGGAGTATCAGATCGAGCCGGATGTTTCCGGAGCCTGTTATTTCTATGCCATGGCGCCACTGCTGGGGATTGATGTTCTGGTTGAGCAGGTTCATAAAGGGTCGATGCAGGGTGACATCCAGTTTGTGAAGATGCTCGAAAAGATGGGTTGTACTTTGGAAGAGTCCAGGGAAGGGCTGTGGGTGAGGGGACGGCGGCTGACCGGATATCCTGGCATGGATATCGACATGCGCGATTTTTCCGATCAGACTATGACAATGGCGGTACTGGCAGTCTTTGCCTCGGCTAAGAGCCGGATACGGAATGTGGGCCATATCCGCTTTCAGGAATCCGACCGTATCCATGCGGTGGTCACGGAACTGGGAAGATTGGGAATCCGCTGCGAAGAAACTGATGAAGGAACAGGTATCATGATCTATCCGGGATCTGTCAAGGGAGGAGAGGTCGAGACTTATGAAGATCATCGCATGGCTATGGCATTTACGCTGATCGGATTGAAGACAGGCAATATAATAATCAGGGATCCGCAATGCTGCGCCAAAACGTTTGAAAACTATTTTGACATCATTGACCGGATGGCGGCAAAAGAGCCAAGTTCAGCGGCAAAGTAGTTTTAGCAAAGTAGTTTTAGCAAAGTACTTTTAGCAAAGTAATTTTACCATATGAAGGGTATAGGAGCCATTATGGAGCAAGGAAGCATTAAACAAAATAATATACAAAACAACCGACAAAATAACGAGCCCAATGATATCCAATGGGAAAAAGTCCTCCTGGTGGGGGTAAATACCGGAGCAGAGGAAGACTTTGAAGCCGGCATGCAGGAACTGGAAAGCTTAGCGGAAGCCTGTATGATGGAGACAGCAGGTATAATCACGCAGAATATGGCGGCGGTGCATACTTCCCTTTATGTCGGCAGCGGTAAAGTGGCGGAAATCAGGCATACGGCAGCCCTTCTGGAGGTTGACGTGGTTGTCTGCTATGATTCGCTGACGCCGTCACAGCTACGTAATCTCCAACAGGAGATCGGGAAGCCGGTACTGGACCGGACTTCCTTGATCCTGGATATCTTTGAGCGCCGAGCCGAAAGTCGGGAAGCCCGGCTGCAGGTGGAAACCGCCAAGCTGCAGTATTTTCTGCCGCGGCTGACGGGTATGCACGAGGCCCTGACCAGACAGGGCGGAACCAGCGGCAGCATGAGCAGCCGAGGAGCCGGGGAGAAAAAGCTGGAGCTCGACCGCCGGCGCATCAGCCAGCGGATCACCGAGCTGAAACGGGAACTGCAAGAAGTGGCGCGCGACCGTGAGGTACAACGCAAAAAAAGAACCGCCGCCAGGATTCCCCTGGTTTCCTTGGTGGGCTATACCAATGCCGGGAAATCGACGATCATGAACGCATTGGTGGAAATGTACGTGAAGGAGGAGAACAAAAAGGTCTTGGAGCAGGATATGCTTTTTGCCACGCTGGATACGTCAATACGTCGGATAGAGACTGGGAACGGCAAGGATTTTCTGTTGTCGGATACGGTCGGTTTCCTGCATAAGCTTCCCCATGGACTGATCAAAGCCTTTCATTCGACCCTAGAAGAGATCCAAAATGCCGACCTGCTGATCCATGTCGTCGATTGTTCGGATGAGCATCACAAGGAACATATCAAAGTGACGCAGGCTACCTTAAAGGAGCTGGAAGCATCCCATATCCCGGTCATAACGGTCTTTAACAAGGCCGATAAATGCCAGGACGCTCTGCCCATAATCCGGCACCATAACCAGATTACCATGTCCGCTAAGCAGCGGATCGGCCTGACGGAACTGGTTGACATGATTATCGCCAAGGTACATTCGGATTACGTGGAAGCAGAATTCCTGATTCCCTATTGTGAGGGCGGCGCCGTTTCCTACTTGATGGATAATGCCGAAGTAAAAAGCAGAGAATATCTTGAAGAAGGAATAGCCATGACGGTCAGATGCCACAAGGCCGACCGGGATAAATTCAGCTGGTTCATCAAATAAACTTGGGAGTAATCTATGAAAATACATGATTTTGCTTTTCATAATACAAAATTTCATGTTGGTAAAAGGATATGGAAAACCGCGGCGGCGGTCCTGGTATGCTTTTTCATCCACATGCTGAGAAGTGGCCAGACATTTCCCTTTTTTTCCACCATTACCGCTATTCTTTGTATGCAGCCCTATATCGGCAATGTCGGCAAGATAGCCGCCGATCAGCTGATCGGCACGATGATCGGGGTGATTTACGGGGTCATTTTCCTCGGCCTTTTTCAATATGCTTTTCCCGGTGCCGGTATCGTGCCGGTGATGATCGTAATCTCATTGTTTATCGTGCCGGTTATCAAAACGTCGGTTCTGATCGGAAAGGCGGAGATGGCTCATTTTGTCTGCGTGGTTTTCCTATGTATGGCAATGTACCTCTTCCAAGACGGCGATCCGCTTACTTATGTGCTGGACCGGATACTCGACAGTGTGATCGGGATCATAGTGGCGCTGGCGATCAATTCGCTGACAGTTCCCCGCCGTCGGAGAAAAGAACTGCTTTTTGTATCCGCGCTTGACGATATGTTAACGGATGAACATAACCGCATTTCTTCCTACAGTACGATCGAACTCAACCGAATGATCGCCGACGGAGCCAATTTCACCGTATGCACTGAACAGACGCCGGCCGCGCTGCGGGATGTATTTGCGGATATGCATCTGAATCTGCCGGTCATCGCGCTGAATGGAGCGGTGCTCTATGACATTGCCCATAATAAATACATTCATAAGCTGCCGATGAAAGCAGAGTCGGTGGCGGCGCTGGGTAGGATTCTGGCAGGAACACAGGCGGGATGCTTTTACAATACGCTGATCCAAGATACGATGATCATTTACTTTGAAGATTTTAAGAATATGGCCATGCAGGAAATATACCGGGATCTGCGGACCAATCCCTACCGCAATTTTGTCTGCGCCAAGCTTCCGGACAACATGAATGTCCTCAGCCTGTATGTTATTGATGTAACACCGGCCATCATAGACATCGTAAAAGTGATCCGGGAAAGCCCCATCGGGGCGAGCATCCGCTTGGTAACCAGTATCGATGAACAGCACCCCGGCTATAGTTTTATCAACATATATGACCAGGCGGCCACAAGACAGAATATGATCACCTATCTGCGGCAGCTGATTGACGCGAAGGCTTCCGTCACCTTCGGAAGCAAGGAAGGCAAGTATGATTTCATGATTGCCGAGGGTCAGGATGATAAAGCGGTAAAGATCATGAAGTCGCTGTACCGGCCGGTGATCTGGCAGAAGTCTTTTGAAGAGCAGATTGACAAAATTAAGGAGAAAATCAGCGAAAAGTCAAGGAGAAAATCAAAGGAGAACATGAAAGCGGATGAGTATAAGGCTGAATAAATATCTGGCGGCGGCGGGCCTATGTTCCCGTCGGGAAGCCGACCGACTGATTGCCGAAGGCCGGGTCGAAGTCAACGGCCAGCCAGCCGGCATGGGTCTGCTGGTAACGGATGCTGACCGGGTCAAAGTCAACGGCAGAACCATAAAGAGTGCGCCTGACAAAGTCGTGCTGGCTTATTATAAACCCGTTGGCGTTACCTGCACCGCCCGCGACCGGTACGCTGATAAGCCGCTGGGGGAGATTTTCCGCTATCCGGTCAGGGTGACTTATGCCGGCCGGCTGGACAAAGACTCGGAAGGCCTACTTCTGATGACCAATGACGGCTTGCTGATCGAGCGGATGATGAGCGGCAGCCAAGGTCATGAAAAAGAATATGTCGTAAAATTAGATAAAAAAATAACAGATATCTTGATTGATAAAATGATAACAGGTGTTTTTTTAAAAGAACTGAACCTGATGACCCGCCCCTGCCAAGTAAAGGCAGAGGGAGCTTATACACTCAGGATAATTTTGACCCAAGGAGTCAATAGACAGATCAAAAGAATGTGTAAAGAACTGGGATATCAGGTAAAAAGTATTAAAAGGATCCGCGTACTCAATATCCGGCTGGCAGATTTGCAGCCGGGGGAATACCGCAGGCTAACGGGGCAGGAACTGGAGAGCCTGTACCGCAGCTGCGGCCTGTCCGATTAAGAAGCAGGGTAAATCAACATTAAGACGTGATGTCAGGTGATTTGGGCACACCACAATATCTTGTGAGGAAGGAAACAAGGTTAATGGCAAAGATGCAAGCAAAGCTGGCGCATCAGCGGCAGCTCACGGATCGGCTGGAAGCGGCAGCGAAAGCCTATTATTCGGAAGACCGTGAAATCATGGATAATTATGAATATGACCGGCTCTATGATGAACTGGCGGATTTAGAAAAAGAAACCGGGGTCACCTTGGCCAACAGTCCGACCCTACATGTAGGATATGAAGCAGTTGCGGAATTGCCTAAGGAAAGACATGAAAGACGGATGCTTTCGCTGGAAAAAACCAAAAGCCGGGAAGAACTGGCCGACTGGCTAAAAGATCAGGACGCTCTTTTATCATGGAAACTGGACGGTTTGACGGTTGTCCTCACCTATTCTGACGGAAAACTTGCAAAAGCCGTGACAAGGGGTAACGGGGAGGTCGGCGAGGTTGTCACGAACAATGCCAAGACGTTCCGCAACCTGCCGCTTACCGTCGCTTTTCCGGGCGAACTGATTCTGCGGGGGGAGGCGGTGATCACCTATGCGGATTTTGCGTGGATCAATGCGCAGATTCCGGAAGAAGGCGAAAAATATAAAAACCCCCGTAACCTTTGCAGCGGTTCGGTCAGGCAGCTAAATAATGAAATAACCGCGGCCAGAAGGGTGCGCTTCTATGCCTTCTCCCTGGTTAAGGCCGCCGGAAGGGATTTTTCCTGCCGGGAAGAGCAGTACGGCTTTCTTGAGGAGCTGGGCTTTGCCGTTGTGGATTATGTCAAAGTGAACGGACAGACAGTCCATGAGGCAGTGGACAGCTTTGAAAGCCGCGTCGGGAATCATGACATTCCGTCTGACGGCTTGGTGATCTGCTATAATGACATCGCTTACGGCGAGTCGCTGGGGGCGACGGCCAAGTTTCCTAGGGATTCCTTGGCCTTTAAATGGGAAGACGAGCAGCGTGAGACAACGCTGCGGGAGATTGAATGGAGCCCCAGCCGCACCGGCCTGATCAATCCGGTAGCGATATTTGAGCCGGTGGAGCTGGAAGGAACGACAGTCAGCCGCGCATCAGTGCATAATATCAGCATCCTCCGCGGGCTGAAGCTGGGAATCGGCGACACGGTCACAGTTTACAAGGCCAATATGATCATCCCGCAGATTGCCGCCAACCTTACCGGCAGCGATACGGTCAGGCTCCCGGAGACATGCCCGGCCTGCGGCGAGGCAACGCGGCTGAGGCAGGTAAATGAGGTACAGTCGCTTTATTGCGTCAATCCCGACTGTCCGGTCAAGAAGATCAAATCCTTCACGCTTCTGGTCAGCCGTGACGCTCTTAATATTGAAGGGATGTCGGAAGCCACCTTGGAAAAATTCATTGCTAGGGGGTATATCCACACATTTGCCGATATCTTCCATCTGGATAGATACAGAACGGAAATCATCACCATGGAAGGCTTCGGGGAAAAATCCTTCCGGAACCTGCAAAGCAGTATTGAGACAGCCCGCCAGACGACGCTGCCCCGGTTAATATACGGTCTGGGCATCGCCAATATCGGCCTAGCCAATGCGAAGATGCTCTGCCGGTATTTTGCTTACGACATCGAGCGGATGCGCCATGCCGAGGTGGAAGAACTAAGCGGCATCGAAGGGATCGGCGGAGTGATTGCCACAGTCTTCCATGATTTTTTCCGGACGCCCGAACATAACAGGCAGCTGGATGAACTGCTGGCCGAGGTGGAGATCGCGGCCGCCCCGGCCGCCGGAACGGCCGCCGGACAGCCAAACCTAGCCGGGCTTACTTTTGTGATAACGGGAAGCCTATACGGCTATGAAAGCCGAAACGGCTTAAAGGAAGTCATCGAACAGCGCGGCGGAAAAGTGACCGGGAGCGTGACCGGGAAAACTACGGCGCTGATCAACAATGACGCGGCCTCTTCCTCCGCTAAAAACAAAAAGGCGAAGGAACTGGGGGTAGAAGTGCTGACAGAGGAGGAGTTTAACGGACGGTATCTTAAGTCCGAGACAGCGCAATGATCAGCTTACGGAATAGAATATACAAAAGATAGAGGGAGTAAGGGTGATTACAAAAAAAAATAGCATAAAAATATGGGGCGTACTGATTGCATTATTACTTATAAGTTTAACTGCCTGTGGAAAAGACCGGGATTTCTCGGCTGATTCATATGATGATGACACATCAGTTGAAATAATCCCAGTAAATTCTGTTAAAGACGAGGGCAATTTAAAGTCAGAGTCAGAAGAACCGCAACTGGAAGAGAAGGTTCCGGCTGATGATGAGCCGGCAACGACAAATCAGGAAACTTCGGATCAAGAAGCTATGGATCAGGGTTCAATCGAATATAACGGAGTCTTATATCAAATAATACAAGTCGATGGCGGGGATTTGTCAGGTGAACGGCAGTCAAATGTCGCGGTAGATGTCGGTTACGGTGCCAGAATATACTGGGCATTTACGAATGAATATGGCCAGCTGGTAAATGTGGTGGCCGATCAAGTGGTCTTACAGGATAATGCCGAACTGACAGAAGGAAACAGCCGATATTATCCGGATGAAGCAAAGGTTCCGGGAACCGAGCGGGAAGACTTGGATGAAGGACATATCATCGCCGATTCATTGGGCGGCGTGGCTAATGCCTATAACATTACGCCACAGAACAGCGTTTTAAACCGGCACGGCGACCAGGCATATATGGAAAAGGTAATCAGGGATGCCGGCGGCTGTGAAGATTTTGTCGCTACCATAACATATCCGGATACGGTAACCCAGATCCCTTCACATTATAAGTTTGAATATATCCTGAAAGGATATCAAGTAGTAGATGAGTTTGACAATGTTAATCCGGATGAGGTCAATGCCGCGATAAATGCTCAGACTGACATAGCAGATGAAAACATTACGGAGCCGCCCGCTGCCATACCTGAGGTGGCCGCCGCAGAGGCGGACAGTATAGCCGGCATAGATACGAACGGCAATGGGCAAGTTACCATTGCCGAGGCTAAAGCGGCCGGCTTTACGATGCCGATCCATGCCGATCATTGGCTATACAAATATATGCACGACGGCGACGGTGACGGAATGGTCGGTGAGTAGACCTGGCCGGCCAATGCTTGCTATGACTACAACTAATCATGACTACAGCTCATATGGCGTCTGCTGATACACATAGTAATTGATCCAGTTGCAGTACAGGTCGTTGCTGTGCGACCGCCACTGCAGCCGTGGCTTTTTCGAGGGGTCGTCACCGGGATAATAATTTTTCGGTACCTGAATCGGCAGCCCTTTGGCCTTATCCCGGACATATTCATGGTGCAGGGTAAAGCGGTCATACTCCGGATGGCCCGTGATGAAAATATGCTTTCCGTCCCCGGCGATACACAGATAAACCCCGGCTGCCGCGGAACGGGCCAGCACGGTAAGTGCCTCGCAGTTCCAGACCGCCGCCTCGTCGATAGCCGTATGCCGGCTATGGGGTATCAAAAAAAAGTCATCGAAACCTCTGACCAGCGGCACCTTACGCTTCAGCACCTCATGCTCATATACCCCAAACAGCTTTTCCGGCAGCAGGATCTTCCCGATCCCGTAATGGTAATATAGCCCCGCCTGTGCCCCCCAGCAGATATGAAAGGAGGATGTCACATGGGTTTTTGACCATTCCATGATCTCGCAGAGTTCCGGCCAGTAATCCACTTCCTCAAACGCAATCTGCTCTACCGGGGCACCGGTTATGATCATGCCGTCATATTTTCTGTGCTTTAGCTCATCGAAAGCAATGTAGAATTTATTCAAATGACTGACAGACGTATTTAGTGACACATGGCTTTTCAGCCTCATAAAAGTCACATCAATCTGTAGCGGCGTATTGGAAAGCTCGCGCAAAAGCTGGAGCTCTGTATCCTGCTTAACCGGCATAAGGTTCAAAATACATATCTGCAGGGGACGGATGTCCTGATGCAGGGCACGGTACTCGTCCATCACAAATATGTTTTCATTCTCTAGTATTTCTTTAGCAGGCAAATCACTTTGTGTTTTAATCGGCATTTATTTTCCTCTCTGGCCAGTGGCACAAAAGCTTGTCACTGTGCTGCTTTGGTTCATACTCTATTGTCCGATAGTAAAACTCTGACCATAAGTATACTATATCCGCTCCCTTATAGCAACATAGCATACCTTGAGTTTCCGCAAATCTGCTA
>DBDG01000072.1 GCA_002293475.1 Lachnospiraceae bacterium UBA938 | reverse complement strand
CTTCCGCCCCAGCCGGAGCGGCGGTCGGCTGACTCCCGGCTCCCGGTTCCGGCAGCGCCAGGTCTTCAAAGTATACGACTTCGCTGCCGCCGGCTGGCAGGGTCACCGTGAGGATATCCAGCAAAACCTCGTCGGCGTACAGGTTCACGTCGCTGTTTACTGCCTGGCCGGTATAATTGGTCAGTTTGGTCAGCACTGTCAGGGACTCGTCGGCAGCATAGCTGATATAGTCAAGCGCCAGGTTGTCGCCTTCCGAATAAAGATCCACCACCGTAATGGCCGCTTCGCCGACGCTTTGGACGAGCGGCGCGGTTTCAAAGGCAGTGTCGGTAAACAAGACGATCCGGCAGCTTTCCATGTTCTGCGCCAGCGCGGCGGCCATGTCGGTGGCATTGTTCAGGTCACCCGCCGTATTGGTCGGCCCAATCTGGGAAATAGCCCTTTTCAGGGCGGCCTTATCGGTTCCATTGTAGATGATGTCGGCATCGGCAGCGGTGAGCAGCAAGATCACCCGGCTGCCTTCGTTAAGCCGGTCGGCAAAGTCGCCGGCGCGGACGAGCTGTTCCGCCAGCCGGCTGCGGCCGTCCTCATAATGATACTGCATGCTGGCACTGTTATCTAAGACCATGATGATATTTTCGCCCCCGCTGCCGCCGCTGCGGAGCAAGGGCGCCATCAGCCCGATTATGATCAGGACGGCGCAAAGGATCTGAATGTACATCAATATATTCTGTTTCAGCTTTTCCCAAGGGGTAGTTGCTTCCAGATTCTGATATATCTCCTTCCACAGGAAAACCGATGAAAAGTCTTCATCCTTGGCTTTCTGCTTCAAAAGATACAGTAATATAATCGCAGGAACACAGACCAATAAGGCTAACGGCCACCAACTTCCGAATATCATTTTTGCCCTCCAAAAAAATTTTTGCCCTCCAAAAAATTTTTGCCCTCCAAAGAATTAAAAATGAGCCTTTTTCATCCCTTCCAGCAGCACCTTCTCCAGGTCTTCGTCAGACCGGACAAACAGATAGCGCATCTGATATTTCTTGCTGATCTGTTCCATATGCTGGCGGAAAGCCTTAAGCTGGCCGGTATAATTGCGGATTGCGTTATTGGACATGGTGACCCGGAGCTTTTCGCCGGTTTCCATGTCGCGCAGATCGACGGTTCCTTCAATCCGGATATCCATTTCTTCCTTAGCCATGACATGGATCAGGATAATATCCTGCTTTTTGTACTTGAGATAACGGATGCCCGCGCCGATACCGGCCGGATCAAGGAAATCACTGATGATGACGGAAACACCCTTGCCGTGGATATCCCGGGAGCGGATCGCCTGGCTTAACGAAGTCTTGCCGGCAAATTCAAAAGATTCCAGCTCAGTCAGGATCTTCTGCAGGGCCTTTCGGCCGGTCATTCCCTTCCCCACCGTCAGGGAATCTTCCTTCACCGCGCTTACCGAAACGCGATCCAGATTGTTTAAGATAATATAGGCAAACGCCCCGGCGATCCGCAATGCCATCGTCGCTTTGGGCTGTTCCCCGAAAGCCATCGACTTACTGGTATCAATGAAAATATGAAAAACAGCTTCCTTTTCCTCCATAAATTCCTTGATGAACAGCCTGTCCATGCGCCCATAGGCATTCCAGTCGATCCGGCGGACATCGTCGCCAGGCATATACTCCCGGAAATCGGAGAACTCCACGGAGCTGCCTTTGGCGCTGGATTTACGGATCCCGTTACTGCCTTGGCTAAGTCGCATATTCATGCTAAAGCGCAAGGTATTTAGCTTCTTAAAGAACTGGGTGTCGAATATCTTTTCTTCGCTCATATTATATCATTCCGTCCCGGTGCTTGATGATTTCACTGATCAGCATGTCCGGCGTGACGCCGTCCGATATTGCTTCAAAATTGGTGATCAGGCGGTGACGCAGGGCGGGATAGGCCACGCTGCGGATGTCATCGAACGCCACGTTGTAACGGCCCGACATAAATGCCCTAGCCTTCGCCGTTTTGAGCATCGCCTGGGCAGCCCGGGGGCTGGCTCCGTTGGCAATGTACTGTCTGGTGACTTCCGGCGCCTCAGGAAGCTCCGGATGGGTGGCCACTACCAAAGACAGCATATAGTCCATGACGGCATCGGCAACCGGCATGTCATTGAGCACCTGCCTGACCTGGATGATCTCCGGGCCCGTCAGGACGGCACTTACCTGCGGCCGGCGGTTGGTCACCGTAATATCCATGATCACTTTTAGTTCGGACTGCGTCGGAAATCCGACGTTAATTTTCAGAAGAAAACGGTCAAGCTGTGCCTCGGGAAGCGGATAAGTGCCTTCGTTTTCTATCGGGTTCTGCGTTGCCAGCACCATAAAAGGAAGCGGCAAGGCATAGGTCTCTTTGGCGACGGTGACTGTTTTTTCCTGCATCGCCTCCAACAGTGCCGCCTGCGTCTTGGGGGTGGCACGGTTGATTTCGTCAGCTAGGACGATATTGGCAAATATGGGGCCTTGCTGAAAACGGAAGCGATTGGTGCCTTCTTCCCTGACAATAAGATTGGTTCCGGTCACGTCGGCAGGCATCAGGTCGGGGGTGAACTGGATCCGGGAGAAGGAGAGGTCAAGCACGTGGGATACGGTTTTGACCAATTCTGTTTTGCCGAGGCCGGGGACGCCCTCTAACAGGACATTGCCGTCTGACAGAATGGCCAGAAGGACCTGCCTGATTACGTCTTGCTGGCCGATGATGGCCTTGCTGATCTCCGCCTCGCAAGCTCTGATTTTCTCAATCATGCGGCCGATCTGGGCTTCTCCGATCGGCGGGTCGGTGATTAGGGGTGTGGTGACCGGGGATGTGGTATTCGGTGGTGTGGTATTCGGTGGTGTGGTATTCGGGGGTGTAGTAAGTTGAGTCATATGTGCCTCCCTCTATTTATATTCGCTCGATATCACGGTGGTACAATTATTTATATACGGCTGTTCAAATACTATCGTGTTTATTCCATATAGTTTCCTTGTGGTTTCCATGCGGTTTCCATGTGGTTTACATGTGTTTGGAATGTGTTTGGAATGTGTTTATAAAATACTTACAATGTGTACACAAAGAGGCACTGCCCATAGACGGTCACCTCGGCAAATAGTTACTAAAAAAGCAGCTTATTATCCTTGGAGTTGACGGCTGCTTTTATGTTCAGATTCAGAGGAATGTGCGGCTTGTCCGGTATTGGATGCAGCAACAGCATGCTAATGCTCGAAACTACGATACCGGCAATGCCACAATGTACCTAACATGTATGCATTTAACCTTTTGCCTTATTTTCCACTTGACATAGCAGTATCTGCTCGTCCCATGTACTCATTCCGGTAAAAGATAACCGTCTGTGCCTTAGGGCAGCACCATATTATTACATTAGCACATCCTAAGCCAAATATCAATATTATATTGGGAATTTATAAATCATAAACATAATATTTTCACTGGTTTATCTGCTCAAAGTACGATTTGATCTGCTCTTTCACTTCACCCGGATAATTGGAGCCGTCTACTTTTTCGTAGGCCCGCCGCGAGTACTCTGACTTAACCTGATTATAGTCCACTTTTTCACCGGCCCATGTCAAGGACTGGTCGGATTCCTGAAGATAAGACTGGTCGCTGTCGTTTTGCTTGCCGGTCAGATTCTCATCATTGCCGACTGCTGCGCCGGGCACGGTGATCATCTCCTGAGGGGACTTTGCCGCCCCTTCCTGACTGGCCGTACTACCTTGATCCCAGCCGTCGCCGCCAGCCGCACCGATACCGTCCTGAACGTCTGAACCGCTCTGGCCGCCGGAATTTATCAAGCCGTAAAGCCCGTCGCCGTTATAATCGCCGTCTTCTCCTTCGCCGATTACGGCTGCTCCCTCGCCGCCTGTCTGCCCTTCTAGGCTGTCCTGCCCTTCGCTATTGGCCCGTTCATAGGCTTCTGCCAGTATGAGCTCGGCGGCCTCGATATCCGCCATGCTCCCTCCACCCATGCGCAATTCGCCAGCGGCCTCCAGAAGACCCGTGTCGCCCAGCTGCTGAGCAAGTTCTTCCATCTGCCGGGCAGCGTCTTCCAGACTTCCTTGGCTGCCGGCGGCAGCATCCTGCAGGGCCTGTTTGACCTGTTCAAATTCCCCCTCATACTGCTGCGTATCTTTTTTCAGCTCGTAATCCAGCTTGGCTTCCATCGCATCGGCCAAGTCTACATTGTCGGTGTTTTCAATGGCCGTCTCCAGCTTTTTATCAAATCTTTCTTCGGCCTTTTTCAGTTCCTCGCCGGTTCTGACTTCCTGAAGCTCTGCTTTTACTTCACTGAGCATGTCGGTCAATGCTTCCTTTTCTGCCAAGGAGACTTCGGATATGGCATTGATATCTCGGATAAGCTCCTCGGCCTTTTCCATCTCCGCTTCGGCTTCCCGGATAATCTGCTGCGTCGCCCTGGCCTGTTCCTTGGCGGCCGCCGGTAAAAATGAGACCACCAAGAAACCGCTACATGTCAAGACAAGCAACGCCGCCGCCTTTTTATTGACCGCCAGCGGAAAGTTCTTTTTGACCGCAAAACCGGCAATGACGGCTACCGTATTCTTCTTCTGCAGCATACTGAAATAATCCTGCCTGCCGCGCAGGGAAAGGGCAGTAATCACGCGCTCCCGTAAGCCCTTTTCATCGGCAAGCAGCGCCGCCTGCTCCGGACCGGGCGTCCTGATTATGCCGATGACGATGCCAGCGGCCAAAGCGCCGGCAACAGCGATAAGTCCCGTCGGGACAGCATAATAAAATGGTTCCGCCAAGGAAACGGCACCCATGATGAGTGCGGCCAGAAATCCCGCCGCCAAGGCGGCGATACTGTGATTCACAATCAAAATCTGGCGCTGGCGGCGGCGCACCCGGTTTACAAAGACAAGGATATCGCGATCCGGGTCTTGGTATTGCCTGTTAAACTGAGAATGATTCCCTATGACCGGCTCATGAACTATCATAATTACCCCTTTCTTATGCGGCTTATCGTTTTTTTACCGCTCCGATCGAAAGCGCCGTTCCTTGCCCGAATAATCTTCTCATTCTCCGGTATATTTGTCCGCATTTTATTTCTTCACCGCACCGATCGAAAGTGTTGACAGCCATAGAAACAAGGCCGCAACGCCCATATTTGCTACAATACCGAGCGCCGTCCAGAAACGGCTCAGCCATATTACAATACCTGGCACATCACTGGTATCTTGTAATAAACCGTATATTCCCTCCGTTCCCATAGTCCGCATCAGAAAATCTACAATCACGCTTAAAGGCGTAAATAACAAGACCAGCGGCCAGGCTCCGGTACTGTACTCGATATTAGGATTCCGGTTAGACATGGTCTGATATATCACCCCCACGACAATTAAGACCAGAATTACTAAAATAAAAATCGCGGCCCCAATCAGAATCGTCAGCAGTGCCGCCAGCATGGATTTTTTGACAAAGCTGGAACAAAAGATGCCGATACTGCCTACATAAATACATATAAACACCGTCAGTCCTACGAACTCCAGCAAAGCCAGCCAGCTTAACCCGCCCAGGACAAAAGCGATCGACAGGATGGGGATGCTGGATATTACGAACATCATCATCTTCACTATTACCGAACCCATTTTGCCGACGGCAATGGAAAACGGCGTCATCGGCGTGGTCAGCATCACTTCCAGCGTCTGTTTTTCGCGCTCACCGGAAATAGAGCCGCCCGTGATTATCGCCACAAACAGGATGATCATCCCAATCTGCGCACTGGCAAAAAAGGGAAATACCCCGCTCAAGGATGCATAGTCATAATTAAAATCATATGATGAGCCATTGGTAATTGCGATCGCTAAAATCGCAATCATTGCCAGCATAATATTATAACCCATGACCACCAGCGGAATCTTGAGGCTGCGTGAGCTGATCTGGAGTTCTTTTCTTAGTATCGGATTGGTCTTAAACTTTATCTTCATATTACACCCCATACGTATAATTGATAAATTGCTATGAAAACGGCTGCTTTATGGTCAAACGTCACTGCCTTGGCCGGCCGGACGGAGTGATGATTTTCATAAACAGGGATTCGAGGTCGCCTTTTTCCCGGTAAAACCCGGCAACCGGCAAGTCATTCTGAACCAGCTGTCTTAGCAGGTACGCCGCCTCGTTATCCCCGCCCCGGAAAATTACGAAGATCTCCTCTTCTGTAAAAGTAACCTTTTCCGACAGCGGGTTTTCCCGGATCAGCCTGACCGCCTGCTCTTTAACCTCGGAACTGCCGGCCGTCATTTTTATCCGGATGGGCTGGGTAAACTGTGACTGCTTCATGATGTCATCAACCTTCCCGCTGACGATCATTCTGCCCCGCTCCATAATACCGATGCTGGTACACATTTCTGCCAGTTCGGGCAGGATGTGAGAACTGATGACGATCGTCTTCCCCATGCTGCTGAGGTTTTTAATGATTTCTTTCATTTCAAACCTAGCCCGCGGGTCAAGGCCGGAATTGGGCTCATCCAGAATCAGCAGCTGGGGATTGTGGATCAGCGCCCGCGCCATACAGAGCCTTTGTTTCATGCCGCGGGAAAGCCGGTCGACAAGGGCTTCCTCCCAGCCGGCCAGATTTACCAGTTTAAGCAGACCTTGGGATAGCTCTGCCACCTGCTGCGGCGACATGCCATACATGGATCCGAAAAACTGCATATATTCGATGACCTTCAGATTATCATAGACCCCGAAAAAATCCGGCACATAGCCAATCTTACTTTTAACGGCCTGCCGGGCACGGAAGGCATCCGTCCCGTCGATATAGACCTTTCCCGCCGTGGCTTTCAGCAAGCCGCAGCAAATCCGCATGGTTGTGGTCTTGCCGGCCCCGTTAGGTCCGACAAAGCCAAAGATTTCCCCTTTTCTGACATGCATGTTAATATGGTTGACAGCCACGAAACTGCCGTATTTTTTAGTCAGATCTCTGATCACCAGCATCTTATTTGCCCTCCTGCCATGCCGATATACGGGGGATATAGGCATATTCATTTAGGTCCGGATAGACATATTGCAGGATCAGCCGTCCGTCCGCCAGGTATTCCGCCTTTTCATCCAGGTCAACCACATCTTCATAGATGAATATCTGTTCATATGAATTGGTTTCGTTATTAAAGGCAAAGACATCGGCATATTCATAGTAGCTATCTTTTCTGTCCACCCACAAGGTATCGACAGCCGTTTCGCCAAAATCATAGGTAAATGTCGCATAATTACTGCTTAGATATTCAGGGATGCCGTCATAGTACCTGTCTGCTTCGCCGCTGCCGAGGTTCAAGTCGCTGATATCCGCAATATAATTGCCCGGCATATCCAGATAAGCCGCCGTATATTGCTGGATGACTAGGGCGCCGCTGTTCTGCTTCACTTTACTGTCATCGCTGATACGGATGTCATAGTCCTTCATGAGCCCCCATACGGAACACAAATTGGAATTTTCATATGTATAGTTTTCCCACATATAAGACTGCATCTCACTTAACAGGACATCTTTCTTTATTTCCGCATCGCTCCGGCGGCTGGTTGAATATATATCATAACGGCCTGTAAATAGATACACGCTGTTCGAATAATCAATTTCACTTTCCACGATCTGGTGGGTCTCGCCTTTTTCCATGTTACCGGCTACATAAACATTATTCTGAAAGCTGACGGTCACTTCTTCAAGGTCGGCATTGGTATTGTTGGTAACCGTACCGGAAAATTCGCCGGTGGGATAAAACCTGATATCAATATCCAAAGTGCCGATATCATTTGCCGCGTATCTTTCTACGCTGTACTTTATTTTACTAAAAGCCGGCTGCTTCTCAATATCTAGGACGATACTCTCACCGCCTTTTACCGTATACTGATATTCCTCTGTCAGCTCATTAATGCCGTAAGCATAAGGATCCCAGTAAGGGGAAAAGCTGTGGTACGCGGCATCGAAACGCAGCTGAAAGGCTTTAGATTCCGGAATAATGAGCTCGCTTTTTACCTCTTCTGCTTTCATGCTGTCGCTAAGTCGTATAATGGCAAAATTGTTAATAATCGGATTCCTGACCCGATAATAAAGGCTTGTCAGATAGACCAGCCCGGTAAAAACCAAGGCTACCATACAGATCATAATCCATAGCCTTTCCCGCTTCTTGTTCTTATTAAGGATCAGATACAGGATCGGGCCGACCGCCACCGCGTAAACCAGGAACAGCAGGCCATATAAGACCGAGCTTGGTCTTCTGGGGCTGTCCATGAGGCCCGGCAGCACATCTCCCTCATAGCCGCCGTATGACATAGTTGTGCCGGCTGTCCAATCCGTCATCTGGCTGAGGCTTTCATTGATCAGCATCTGGGCCAGTTCTGTCCGGCCGCTCCAGCTGTAGAGCGGTTCCATGCCTGGATTGTAACCCAGCACCACGACCTTGCCTAAGCCGACCGGCCTGACATGCTCCAGGCTTTTGCCACCCGTGCCGGTTCCGGCATCAAGCAACGGTACCGCTTCCGCGAACTGGTAATCCAGCACGTCCACCCCGGCTACCGCTTCTTCACCGATGGTCAGCGATGTCTTGGCAAGGCTGCCGGTGGTTCCGGAGATAAAACCGTCGTCAAATTTGTTGAAGACATTCTGATAGCCCGCGCCGGTGCCGATCAGCAGCACGCCGCCGTTATTGACCCATTCTTTAAGCGCCTGATACTGCCGGTCGGAAAGACGGGCGGTATCGTAGTCGTTGATCAATATCATCTGGCAGATTTTCAGGATTTCCCCGTTCTCAGGCATGTTCTCTTCGTCCAATTCCACTATCCTGACCTTAAAAGGATATTGATTAACTACTACCTCACGGCCGTCAAAGTAATTCAGGGCACTGTAATCATCGCTCAGGATGCCCATGACATAAAAGTCACCGCCGCTATAATAAGGGAAATCCACCTTCTCCTTATGGACGATGACGCCGTGGCTGTCGGTTATCTGCAGCAGGGCGGATATCGCGCCCGAGTCATGAACCGGAATTTCGACCTGATAGCTCTTTTCTTCCCCTTGGCGCAGGACAATATCCTGCCCGTATGCTACTACTTCACTTTGATTGGTCAGTACCGGAATCAGCCGGAGCGTTCCACTGAAGTCTTCTTCGGTATTGGTTATATTTACTTGGACGTTAAAGGGATATTCGTTTTTCACATAGTTATCAATGCCAAACTCCGTGGTGACCTGGAAATCGGAAGGAGCGGCACTTTCTTCGGGAGCGTCTGACTCCCGGACGGCCAGCGGATCCGCGGAATAGGAAGACAGTCTGGCGGCAACGGAACGGATATCGCTGTTCAGGCCGACGGCAGCTAGGACGGTGATGGCGATGACGATGGCGGCGACGGATAATGGCGGCTTGGGAAACTTTTTCAGTACTCGCATAGGTAGATTTTCTCCGGTATCGTTTATTGGGGATAGAGCAACAGCTAGAGCCGAATGGCTGTTATGACTATGATAACATAGGCAGAGGGATGATTTCAATTAATTATTATTACGAATTATTTTTGGCCATTGCCATGTATACCAGGAATGTCACGGTCAGGAACATGGTCATTTTGGAAAGCCCCCGGACCGTATGACGCTCAAACTTATAATCACGGTCGATCCGTCCGTCCTTCCAGCAGTTTCGGATATCAATGACCGGCACGATGCCTTTCCCCCTCAGCTGCCGGATGATCTTGCTGCTGTCATAGCCTTTGTCGCCCAGGAAGTACCGGCACTTTCCAGCCATCCCTCATGGCCTTTACTGCTTACCCATAAGCACGACTTACCCACAAGCCAAGTTTCCAGGCCTTCCGGTTGGGATACCGAATCGTCAGATTGC
>DBDG01000016.1:6640-7196 GCA_002293475.1 Lachnospiraceae bacterium UBA938 | reverse complement strand
GCAATCTGACGATTCGGTATTCCGGCCGGAAGGTCTGGAAACTTGGCTTATGGGTAAGCAGTAAAGGACTTAAACCGCATAAAGCCTGACATAAAAAGAAAAGCCACATTCCGTTCCTGAAAAGGAGTATAATGTAAGTATCAGCAAACATATACACGGGAGGGCTTTTCTCATGAATGTCATACCACAGATGAAGCTGTTTGTAGAGAGCGATTTTGATTATCTCGGCGATCTGGAAAGACTAAAGACCGTGCTGGAAGTACTTGATGACGGCAGGCTCATCCGCCGCTTATGCAAGATACGCGGCAAAGGCCGGAACGACTGGCCCTGTGAGGCGATGTGGAATTCCTTTATTGCCAGTTTCCTGTCCGGCGAGGAGACACATCAGTACCGGGACACGGATCTGGTGTATGATTATGCGGGAACGGTGT
The DNA here is from genome assembly GCA_002293475.1 of Lachnospiraceae bacterium UBA938. Classification (GTDB taxonomy): domain Bacteria; phylum Bacillota; class Clostridia; order Lachnospirales; family Lachnospiraceae; genus UBA935. The sequence continues at coordinate 6,765 of DBDG01000016.1, read as the reverse complement.
GGCATGTCGGGGAAAACGGCGAAAAGACCGAGATGCAGTATAAAGGATATGACAAGAGCACGGACAGCCTGCGCTATGGTTTCGAGCCGCTGAAACAGAACGGACGGAACACCTCTGCCGGCTTT
>DBDG01000016.1:0-6541 GCA_002293475.1 Lachnospiraceae bacterium UBA938 | reverse complement strand
GAAAATCATCTCTTCTGGCTGGCAAGTGGCGGGGAACGCGCCGGTAAATGGCCTTAATTCTAGTAAAAATAATTTATAGATTCTGCTCTAAAAACTGCCGGATTCCTTCTGCCGCTTCCGCTTCATCTTCACCTTCAATCTGACAGGCAATGACTGCGCCACATCTTACTCCCAAGGCCATCAGCGCAAACAGCTTGCTGGCCGCCGCACTTTTCTCTCCGCAGCTGACGGTAATCTTACTTTTGTACTTGGCGGCTTCCTTTACAAACAGGCCGGCCGGGCGGGCGTGAAAGCCGACCGGATCGGTGACTGTATACTCTAATTGCTGCATTCTTGCTCCTTTCTTATGCTTTTATGTCGATAATATCTATAATTCCCTGATTAGCTTACGTAACGGCAGGATATTGGCGGGGGAAACCGAAAGCTCGTCAACCCCCATCTCCATAAATACCGGTACCATGCTGCTATCGCCGGCCAGCTCGCCACAGATGCCTGCCCATATCCCTGCTTTATGGGCTTGCTCAACCGTCATCCGAATCAGCCGGATAATGCTTTTATGATAAGCATCGTAGATATGGTCAAGCTGCTGGTTCTGCCGGTCGACCGCCAAGGTGTACTGGGTCAGGTCATTGGTGCCGATGCTGAAAAAGTCCACTTCCGGCGCCAGTTCATCACTGATCAGGGCCGCGGCCGGGGTTTCAATCATAATACCCAGCTCCACGTCCGCGAACGCAGTCCCTTGTTCCCGCAGTTCTGCTTTGACCTCCGCAACGATTTCTTTAGCCGCCCGGACTTCCGCTTTTGATATGATCATCGGGAACATCACGGCAACACAGCCATAGGCGGAAGCCCGGTAAATAGCCCTAAGCTGCGTCTTGAACACTTCCCTCCTGTCTAGGCAGATCCGGATCGCCCGGTAGCCCATGGCCGGATTTTCCTCCGGAGCCAGCTTAAAATAGTCGGCTTGTTTATCGGCTCCGATATCCAAGGTACGGATAATCACTCTTTTACCACCCATCAGCTCCGCCGCCTGTTTATAACTGGCAAACTGTTCTTCTTCCGACGGATAATCCTTCCGGCCCAGATAAAGAAACTCGCTGCGGAACAGCCCGATCCCGCCAGCATCCGCTTGGAGGGCTTTTTCCACATCGGCTACGCTCCCTACGTTGGCATACAGATTGACCTTCCGGCCGTCTGTCGTCACGTTTTCCATGCCGATCAGGGCCTTCAGCGCTTCCTGTCCGGCAATCCACTGGTTTTTTGCTTCTACCTTAGCTGTCAGGACAACTGCTTCCGGATCAATCAGAAACTCGCCGGTAAAGCCGTCTACCACCGCCATCCGACCATTCATGCTTTCATCCGGGGTCATGTCGGTATTGACCAGAGCCGGTATGTTCATGCTTCTTGCCAGAATAGCAGTATGGGAAATGGTGGAGCCTTTCACGGTAACAAAAGCCAGTATTTTGCTCTTGTCCAGCTTAACGGTCTCACTGGGCGTCAGGTCTTCCGCCACTAGGATCACCGGCTCCTCGACCTGGATGCCGTCTTCTCCGATACCGGCAAGGAGCCGCACCACACGGGACGAAACATCCTTAACATCGGCCGCCCTTGCCTTCATATACTCGTCATCCATCCCGGCAAAAACAGCGGCAAAGTTCTCCCCCGTGGCCGTCACGGCATATTCCGCATTCATGCCTTCGGCTAAAATCATCGTGGCAACGGAATCCAAGTAGTCTTCATCCTCCAGCATCATCCGGTGGATATCAAAGATCAAGGCATGTTCTTCACCCACACTGGCCAATGCCTGTTCATACAGCTGTTCCAGGCTCTGCATCGCTTTCTGCCTGGCAACGTAGAAACGCTGAACCTCCGCCCCGGTATCCGGAACGGTTTCTTTCCGGGGGACATACTCCTGCTTCCGGTAAAAGCAGACCCGGCCTACCGCGATTCCTTTCAGTACACTTTTCCCGCTATATCGTTCCATTTTAGCTCCTATCCGCATGCTCCGGGCATGCTTGTCATGCAGCTTGTTATTTTTCGATCTGGATGATCTCCGTGCCGGCTTCCGTATCCTGGCCAGTCAGACAGGTGATCTTGGAAAAGTCAGCTGAATTGCATATAACAACGGGTGTTATGGTATCATAGCCGTCCGCCTTGATCTGCTCTAGGTCGGCGTGCAGCAGCTTGTCGCCCTTCCTGACCCGCTGACCCGACTGCACGAAAACCTCAAAATGCTTCCCGTTCAGGTTTACGGTATCTAGTCCCACATGGATCAGCACTTCCACATCCTTGACGGTCGTAATTGCCACCGCATGGCCGGTCGGGAAAGCTGTGGTGATGACACCGTCGGCCGGCGCATATACCGTTCCTTCGTCAGGTATGATGGCCACGCCCTTCCCCAGTATTTCATCGCTGAAGACCGGATCGCTGACCTCCGTGATATCCACGCACCTGCCCTTCACCGGTGCATACACGGACCAATCGTTTTTCTTAAATAATCCATCTAATAAGCCCATCTTATGATCCCTTTCGCTTTCATTATTTTAATAGCAGATCAGTTTTAATTTCTGATCCGTTTGACACTTAAAGTTAGATCAATTTGTTCTTCTTCTGTCATGCTGCAGCCATAATGCTCTTTGATATGACTGTTGATTTCCTTGATCAGTTCAAAATCCCGCCCATAATTATTGCTGACAAAATCATGCAGCTCGCTGTCTTTGCCGCTTTTTCCCGAATCAGGCGATAACAGCCGGTTGCCCAGATGCTTCAGGTTGATGATCAGCCGGTCACGTTCATAGGCGCTCATGTTTGCCGGCGTAATCTCCTGTTCGATAATCTCCATGATTTCACGGATCATCTTAGTCATGGTAAAGGTCTTGCTGATCGAAGTGCTGAATTCGGCATTGACCAGATGCAGGGCAATCGAAGCCGCTTCATCCTCCGGAAGACTGACCCCGATCCTTGACCTGATCAGGTACAGGGCATGCCTGCCCACTGCATATTCATGGGGATAGAAAAGCTTGACCTCTTCATGCAGGGCATTGGCAAAATCCATCCCTTGCTTATGCCTGTCTATCGCAAAACTGATATGATCCGTCATCGTAATGTACACATTCTGGTTCAGCTCGATATCCATGATTTCCTTAGCATAGGCGACAATATCATTGGACACCTGGATATACTCTAACGGGAGGGAGGACAGCAGCTCTTTGAATCGCTCCACGCTATCCTGGCTGTCCAACTTAAAAATCTTCTCAATCCGCCGGTTATCTACCAAGCTGCCGGCTCTTTTGCCAAACCCGATGCCGCGTCCCATAATAATGGTTTCCCCGCCCTCCGGCGTCAGGGACGAAATAATATTGTTGTTAATGATTTTATCAATTATTATTACTGATTTTTCATACGGGTTAGTTTGTTTCGCCATCGGTAAATACCCTCTGCATTATAAACAGCACTATTGTCTTGAAATCTAAAAAACCACATTTAAAATCTTCAATAAGCTGAAAATTTAAATCTGGTTTTGCCTGCGTACAGTAACAATCCATCCGTGTATTATTGTGCTGGAAACAACCACAACGGTTCCGCTATATTCATGTTATCAATATCAAGAACTAATGTCAATATAATTTTGATTGCCAATTATCCATTTTGGAACAATGCGGCGGAAGAAGTCTACGATAAATCAAAGAATTATGCTATTTTTTTATATATCATTTGCAATTTTTGGATTTAAAATGTCTATTTTGGGATGTATATAGAAATCATAAATATTTTGTGCTAATATTTTTAGATTAAATATAACTAGGAGGGAAGGTACATATGAAAAAGAAGGGAATCATCGCCGCCGTCATTTTGATCGGCATCCTGACCGCAGGCATTGCCCTGTATCCGGGAAATACCCAGGGCGGGAATGAGCGGTTTTCCGATCCAGGCGAAAACGTAGCGGCCTATCATGCTGAAGACGGCCCAGAGGAGCCGTCCATTACCGTCTTGACGGATATCCCGGACGGGGAGGTCGAGGAAGGGAATTTCGACATTGCCTATCAGGTGACGCCGGGCAGGGACGCGGCGGTCAGCAGGATTTACTATATGATCAACGGCGATATTGAAAGAAGCTTATATACCTACGGCGATCCGGAGGAAAAACTAAGCGGAGGCACCGTATCACTGACCTATGATAAAAACAGCATTGTGTTCTATGTGGAGGATACGGAGGGGAGGACAGCCGAGTTTGCTGCCGTGAACCAGCCCTATCATGAAGATAAGGACAGCCCGGCGCTGGACGAGAGCAAGCTGCGCCCTTCGAGCCGGGGAGAGGACATGATGTACCTTAATAACCAGCTGGTCATTGTCACCAAATATGATATCCCTGATGAAGAAGTAATGGGAATGATCGAAGGCATCGGCGGTGAGGTCATCGGTGACATACCCGACATGAACCGGTATTACGTCGAAGTGGCGGAAAGCACGGAAGAAGAGCTGGAAGCTATGTGCCGGCAGCTGGAAGCGGATTACGACGATAAGATCGCCCTTGTCAAACTCCATTATGCGGGCGGACTGACGCTTAACAGCACCGACGACCCTTGGTGGAGCGAGGTACCTGTCCGCAATGACGAGAATTACCTAAATGAATATATGCAGTATGCCGGTGAGGGTTTATATAGTTCGCAGATGTATATCAAATGGCAGCTGCCTTACCGCCAGTGGGGTCTTGATGCCATCAATGCCCCGGCAGCATGGAGTCTGCTGCCGGGTAAAGTTGACAATGTAAAAATTGGCGTAGTAGACGATAATTTCCATATCAATCACGAAGATTTACAGGATCTGAATATACAGCTACGGTTTGAAACTGATGAAGAGTCAGACCAAGAAAACTTTAAACAGATACACGGTACCCACGTTATGGGAACGATTGCCGCGGTCCATAATAATGAACTGGGAACCGCCGGAGTGGTGGATCTTGCCCCAGGTATGATGTATGGTGCCGACGCGGCACCGGAAGGAATCTTAGATGATGAAAAGATTATAACGGGAATAAGATGGCTCGTTAAGCAAGGCGTACGCGTAATCAATATCAGTATCGGCAGTAACTTCGTAATGGATACAACGGCTTATGATGTAGAACTCAATTCCTTAAGGGAAGAGGGGCACGACTTCCTGATCGTCACTTCCGCCGGCAATGCTTTTCAAAGCAACTCCGCCACGGCCTTTGCCGCTACGGAAGATGTTGGCATACGCTCCCGTGCTATAGTCGTAGGAGCGGCGGCCCCGCCTTACGAAGCGGTGGATCTGCCTTATGAGAAGGGGAATCCCGCAGACTATACCATGGCCTCCTTTACGAACTATGGCGACCAGATCGACGTAACGGCCCCCGGCGTGCGGATCTTCAGCACTACGGCGGCTTCCTATTATCCCTACGTTAATGAGGAGGGAGAAGATGTCACGAATCCTACTTACGGCGATGATTTTTATTTCATGATGGACGGAACCTCCATGGCCGCCCCGCATGTCACCGGGGTCGCCGCCTTGGTGTGGAGCGCCAATCCGGATCTGACCGGGCCGGAAGTAAGGAACGTCATCATGGATTCGGCCACCACCGAAGTAGTGGAGAACCGGCCGAGCACGGACATGAGAATCTATGAATACGACTATTATCTTGCGGATGCCGCCGCGGCTGTCAGCCTGTCTTCTGTCCCCATACCGCGGATCACGGAAGCCAGGGCTAGGCCTTACGGCTTTGATTTTGTTGAAAATACCTTCACTATCAAATGGGAAATCACCGGCAGCAACACCGGCGACGTGACAGGGTATGAAATCTACCGGGCCGATGAATGGGGCGGGCCGTACACCCGGGTCAGCGGCACCTCCGACCAGAACCGGCAGTTCACGGAAACTGTGGGCAGCTGGGACGACAATGCTGATTATTACTACAAAGTCCGTTCCATAACCGCGGAAGGCTATTCGGCTTTTTCCGAGTCGGTGCGGATGGACTGGTCCACCAACATATTCAAGGAGATTACCGATGCCAGCATGGGCAATGCTGTCGCCTACGGCAAGGACAGCCTCGGCATCGCCAGAGATACCTCGTCCCCGCTGCTCATCGACATGGACGGGAACGGTATTGAGACCCTCCCCATCAGCCAGGGCGTCTATTTCAACCATCAAGGCGGCTCCTTCATGACCCTGACCGGCTGGGCTGGGCCTAGCGAAGGCATCCTGGCGCGCGATCTGGACGGCGACGGCCAGATCAGCAGCGGGCAGGAGCTGTTCGGCAACAATACCCTGCTGCAGGACGGGCAGCCGGCCGCCAACGGCTTTGAAGCCCTCAAGGACCTTGACAGTAACGGCGACAGCGTCTTCGACGCCCAGGACGACCTCTTCGGCACGCTGCTCCTCTGGACAGACGCCGACAGCAACGGCCGCTCGGCGGCGGCTGAGCTGGCCGGCTTGGAAGCAGCCGGCATCCTTTCCATAGACCTTTCTTATGTAGACATCGACATGCAGGACGCCCACGGGAATATCCACCGGCAGATCAGCACCG